>DASYSU010000299.1:0-8098 GCA_036002925.1 Gemmatimonadaceae bacterium
ATCGCCGGCCAGTGGTTCAAGCCATTCGCGCTGACGATTGCCGCCGCAGTGCTCGTTTCACTATTCGTCTCCTTCTCCCTCGACCCGATGCTCTCGGCATACTGGGCCGATCCCCAACTCGAGGCGCACGAACGACGAAACCCGATCGCGCGCGCACTCGAGCGGTTCAATGAGTGGTTCGATCGTCAAGCGGAGCGCTACAAGGGGCTGATCGCCTGGGCGCTGGACCATCGGTGGACGATGATCGCGCTCGCGGCGGGGTCGTTCGTCTTCGCGATCGTGCTGCAAATCGTCATCGGCGGCTTCGGCTTCGTTCCGGTGAGCGATAATAGTGAATTGAACATCGCGATCGAAACCCCGCCGGGCTCGAGCCTCGATTACACGACGCTCAAAGCCGAGGAGGTCGCGCGAATGATTCGCGCGCGACCTGAAGTCCAGTACACCTACACGACCGTCGGCAGCTCGACCGGCTCCGGTGCGGTCGACAACGCGAGCATCTACGTTCATCTCACGCCGAAACGCGCCCGCAAGCTGAGCCAGGACGAGCTGGGCCAAATTGTTCGTCGTCAAATGCGCAGCATTGGCGGCGCAACCGCGTACACGTTCGCTTCGGGTTTCGGCGGTGCACAGAAGCAGTTGCAACTTCAACTGCAAGGCCCCGATCAAACCACGCTCAATCGCTACGCCGAGCAGATCAGGCGGATTGTCGCATCGACGCCGGGCGCGGTCGACGTCGGTCTCTCGACGCGCGGACAAAAACCAGAATTCGACGTGCGCGTCAATCGCGGACTCGCCGGCACGCTCGGCGTGAGCCTCAATCAACTCGCGACATCGTTGCGCTTCGCGTTCGCCGGGGTTGACGCCGGGACGTGGGTCGATCCATCCGGCATCTCGCGGTACGTGCACGTGCGGCTCGCCCCGTCGGCCCGAGAAAACGCGGCAGACCTTGCGACGCTACCGGTGATGATCGCGTCGGGGGGCGCCCCAGCGCCAAGCGGAACGAGTGCGCCTTCATCGGGTGCGCCGGCGTTCGTTCCACTTGGACAAGTCGCCCAGATCATTCCGAGTTTCGGACCGTCGCAGATCGATCACTATCAACGCGAGCGAGTGGTATCGATCGGCGCAAACGTGGAGGGCGCATCGTTCGGCAACGTGTCGCAGACCGTCATGCGCAAGCTGCGCGACGTGCAGCTCCCGGCCGGATATCACGTGTCCGCCGGCGGCCAGGCGCAAAGTCAGAGCGAGGTGTTCGGCAGCATCTTCGTCGCGCTCGGTGTCGCGGTCATGCTGATGTATCTGATCCTCGTCGTACAGTTTGGTTCATTCCTCGACCCGCTGGCGATCCTGATCTCGCTGCCCTTGTCGCTCATCGGTGTCGTTCTCGCGCTCATCATCACGCGTGACACGCTCAACCTCATGAGTCTCATCGGCGTGATCCTGCTAATGGGAATCGTGGCGAAGAATGCCATTCTTCTAATCGACTTCGCGAAGTGGGCGCATACGGATCGCGGCGTCGATCGCCGCGAAGCGTTGATCGAAGCGGGGCGAATCCGTCTACGGCCAATCCTCATGACCACCCTCGCGCTGATCGCCGGCATGATTCCCGTCGCGCTCGGACTCGGCGAGGGCGCGGATTTCCGTGCGCCGCTGGGACGCGCCGTGATCGGCGGTGTCATCACGTCGACCGTGCTCACGCTCATCGTGATCCCGACCGTATACGAGATCCTCGACGAGTGGCGCGAGCGACTCCTTGCGCGTTTCGGTCGTCGGACGATCGCCCACGCCCCGGCGCCCGTCGCCGAGCCGGGCGACTAAAGCTACTGAATCGACGCGAGGCTCGGCGATGCGGCCGACGCGACACTGATGTCGACCGGAAGCCGCACGCCGTTGTGTGTTCGGACGACGTCGAGCACGCCCTGCCATGCTGACGCGAACGCGTGTCCGACGTCGGTCGGTGCGCTGCTCGGCGAGAATCCGCTCGCGCCGGCAACCCAGAATGGCGGTTCGGCATCGACGCCGGCCTGGTCGAAGACCTCATTCACATCCTCGTAGATCGTCTGCGCGTTCTTCGTGTGCGCGTAGATGCCGGGCTGATACCGACCGTCGCCGAGCACGACCCGCGTCCACGCCCGATAGTAGTCGCGCATCGGCTGCGCGACGACGTCCATGTGCTCGACGTCGAGAAACACGACCGTGCCCTTGGGGAACCCCTCGCGCTCAGCCGTGGCGATCGCGTCGCGAGCGTCGATCGCGCCTTGTATCGCGTTGACGTACGATGCCGAGCATCGCGAACCAGTCGTGGCCACCGGTGCGGACGAGCGGCGCGTCATGGTGCGCACACGCGTCTTCTTATGCGACTTCTTTGATGCTTTCGATGCCTTTGACCGCTTCACGGAAAGACGCGTTGTCGCCGGCTTCGCCGCGCTCGCCAACGTGAGGTTCTTCCCCCACGTCTGTTGGCCGACGTAGATGACGGCGAGTCCCCAACCCTGGTCAACCAAGCGCTCGCGCGTTCCGGACCACGAGTTGTCGCCGTGGCACGGCGCCTTGAGATAGTATCCGACCCACTCGTACTCACCGGATTTCTTCCACGCATCCATCGCTTTGTCGCCGGGATAGATGTTGGTGTCGAAGCCGAGATGGCGGCCCCCGTCAGTCACGTTGGACGCAACTTGCTCGACGGCGTCGTCAATCGCCGACGACACGTCAGCCAGCTCGACGGGCGCGCTACTCAACGGCGCGTGCACCAGCCTGGGCGCCTCGATCGACGCGGACAAGGCCGCGATCATCAAGGAGATCGCGTTACGGACCGTGCGTTTGGTCATTCGGTTGGGTGGGGGATGTGTGCGAAGCGGCGGAGTGATGGTGCGTGTGCCGCATCCATCACGTACCCCGCCGAGTGTGTGACGCTCCCCACACCTCGGCGTTAGCCGACGCGACAGCGGTCGCGCGTACAGAATTTGCTAAAGTCGCGGCGGCTAAAGGCAGCCTCGCCCGTCTCACACTGTTCGGAGGAACGTATGTCGATTCGCCTAGCGCGCGCCGCCGCTCTGCTCGGTGCGTGCGCCCTGTGGGGAGCGTGTTCAAAGTCTGATAACAAAGCCGACTCGGCGGCTGCCGCGGACAGCGCGGCAAAAGCGGCCGCGGCGGCAGCGCCGGCGACGCCAACTCCGCCGCCGCTCACCGACGCGAACATCGCCGCGATACTCGATGCGGCGAACGCGGCCGACAGCGCCGCCGGGAAGATCGCGTCGACCAAAGGGACGCGCGCCGACGTGAAGGAGTTCGCACGCATGATGATGCGCGACCATCATGCGCTACGGAAGCAAGGCGAAGATCTAGTGAAGAAATTGAACGTCACGCCCGCGTTGCCGGCCGGCGACACAAGCCAGGCAGCCGCGCAGCACTGGCAGGACAGCTTGAACGCCATGGCGAAGGGTGCGGCCTGGGACAAAGCGTACATCGACCACGAAGTGACGTACCATCAGGCGCTATTGGCGACCGCGCAGACGGCACAAGGCGCCGCGCAAAACGCCGAACTGAAGGACTTCATCACCAAAGCGGCGCCGAACGTTCAGGCGCACCTCACGAAAGCGCAGGACATCCAGACCAAGCTCAATGCCGCACCAGCGGCCGGCGCAGCGACCGACACCGGCGCGAAGAAAGGCGGAACCGATACGTCGAAGAAGGCCGGAAAGAAGAACCCCTAGGCTAAACGAGCTCGTCGGCAGAGCGCGGTTGGGCGCGCTACTTGAAAGAACGCTCGGGTGAAAGCCCGGGCGTTCTTCATATCGAGGGCACCGGACTGCATTCTGGAGATGCTGCGATGCGCAATCGTTTCTCAACGATCTTGATCGGCGCTGCGGTAGTGGGCGGCGTTTCGTCGATGGCGGCGTGTTCCACCTCGAATCGCGACACGAACGAGGCAGCGGGCGAAGTGATCCTCCACTCGAGTGTCGACTCGAGTGCGAGCGCAAAGCCGACGGTCAGGTGGTTGACCGACGCGAATCTGCTGGCGTTGCTCGGCGTGATGAACGCGCGGCAGATCGCGGCGTCGGATGTTGAGCTGGAAGCGTGGCACGTCGACAGCGTGCGGGCGTTTGCGGCGAGTGTGGCACGAGAGCACGCAGAGCTTCAACACTCGGTGGATTCGGTGTCGGAGCGCATTCACCTCACGCCGATCGCGCCCGCGCTGGCGCAAACGGTCTCGTCATCGATGCAATCGCAAATCGATCTGCTGCGACGGACGTATGGCCGGGCGCTCGATCGCGTCTTCGTGCGCGAACAGATCGCAAGCGATCAACTCATGGCTGATTACATCGGCGAGCTCGCCGTCGTTGCCGAACGTCCTGAGATACAAGGCTTGCTCTCTTCGGCGAAGGGCCGCATCAACGCAGAGTTGAATCATGCGCGTGCATTGCAGAGGAGATTAGCTGTCGCCGATTCGACCGCGGCTGCTGACTCCGCGGCGAAGCTGGCCAGGTTGGCGGCCAAAGCGGCGAGACTCCAACATCGGGGCACGGTTCCATGACCGTGCAGTCGCAGCCGGAGCGTGAGGAGACGAGCAATGTCGTGCTCGTCGACGGATCGAACGTCGCGTACGCCGTGGAGGGCGAGCCGCCGCGCGTGGCAAATATCATCGCGATCCGCGACAAGCTGCGGGAGGAGGGACTCGAGCCAATCATCGTCGCCGACGCCGCCTTGCGACATTCGATCGACGATCCGCAACGATATGAGCATCTCGTCGACGAAGGGCACGTCCGCCAGGCGCCGGCTGGAACAGACGCAGACTACTTCATTCTTTCATTCGCGAGGGAGCTGAACGCGAGCATCGTCTCGAACGATCGATTTCGCGATCGAATCAAGCAATTCCCCGAGGTGCGAGAACGGGTGATTCGGTTCATGATCGTGCAGGACGAAGTCGTGTTCGAGCGACGGACGCGGCGACGGCACGACGAATAGCGCCGGGTCGCGGCAAACGCATGAAGCAAGCAAGTAACCACTTGCAACATGTCCGGGAACCCCCTAGGATTCCCGCCCATGGACATCCGAGACCGAATCCTCGACGCCGCGAAGAAAGTCTACGCTCAACACGGCTTCCGCGGCGCGACGACGCGCCTCATCGCAATCGAGGCCGGCGTCAATGAAGTAACCTTGTTTCGAACGTTCGGCTCCAAGGCCGCACTGTTCGAAGCACTCATGCAGGAACACAGCGCAGCGTCGCCGATCCCCGACCTGCCCGACCTTCCGGTCGATCCCGCGCGCGAGATGACGGAATGGTGCGCCGCGATTCTGCGCCACCTGCGCGAAAACCGATCCCTCATCCGCACGTCGTTCGGTGAGATCGAGGATCGGCCCGCCGCGGCCGTCTCAATGTGCGAAGGACCGAACTGCGCCGGCGGAATCCTGCTTGGATATGCGAACCGACTGCAGTCCATGGGCATCGCGGCGTACGACGCCGATACGCCAACCGCCGTCGCAATGCTCATGAGTTCAATGATCGGCGACGCGATCTCACGCGACGTGATGCCCAGCGCCTTTCCGCAACCTGAATCAGAAGCACCCGCCAGATACGTACGGGTCTTCATGCGCGCCATCGGCGTCGAACCGGGCGCGACCCGCGCACCGATCATTCGCTCCGCTGCCGGAGATTGACCGTTGTCCACCGAAAGACTTCTGCCATCGATCACCATGACTTCTGCCGCCATCCACGGTGTAGCGCTCTCGGTGCGCTCACCGCTCGCCGCGGGCGCCGCTGCTTCTCTCCTTGTCCTCGCGCTGATCGCCGCGCCCACGCGCCACCTGGGCGCGCAACAACCGACGACCGCGGCCGCGCGCGCATCGGCGACCGTGCAACTGTCGCTCGATGAAGCGCTGCGCATCGCCCAAACGCAGAGCCAGACCGTCGAGGTCGCGCGCGCCGGCGTCGTCCGCGCAACTGGCCAACAGTATCAAGCGCGCAGCCAATACCTGCCGCAGCTCAACGCAACGGCGGGCTATACAAAAACGCTCGAATCGCAGTTCTCCGGCTTCGCGTCGAGCGCGCCGAAGGCTGACACGACCAAGTCCTCGAGCAGCGGGGGCTTCGATCTGAGCAAAACGAGCTTTGGTGCAACGAACCAATGGAGCGGCGGATTGAGCTTCTCGCAGAACGTCTTTGCGGGCGGACGCATCACGGCGCAGAATCAAGCCGCCGCGGCCCAGCTTCGATCGGCCAACATCGAGGTCGCCGCGCAGCGCGCGCAGGCGTCCCTCGATGTCACATCGGCCTATTACGACGCCGTGCTCGCCGACCAGCTCGTGACGATCGCCGATTCGTCGGTCGCGGAAACCGAAGCGGTGCTGGCCCAAACCAAAGTCTCGAAGCAGGTCGGCAACGCATCAGAGTACGAGCTGCTGCGCGCGCAGGTCACGCACGACAATCAATTGCCGGTCGCCATCCAGGCGCGGGCGAATCGACAGGTCGCGTACCTGCGGCTCAAGCAACTGCTCAACATGCCGCTCGACGACGCGCTCCAACTCACCAGCGGCATCGAGGGAGCCAACGGCCCCACGCTGCCGGCGATCGTCGCCAACATCACAACCGATACGGCGGTATCGAGTCGCGCGCCAATGCGCGAAGTCGAGGAAGCCGTTCGCGCGCAGGAAGCACAAGTTCGCATCGCGCGCGCCGAGCGAATTCCATCGCTGGCAATCGTCTCGAACTATCAGCGCCTGTATTTCCCGAGCAACGTCTTCCCAAGCTTGGGCGCGGGCGTCAACAACTGGACGGTCGGGGTCTCGACCAACTTCCCGATTTTCGATGGCGGCCGCATCAAGGGCGATCAGCTCATCGCGCAAGCCGGTCTCGAGCAGGCGCGCGCGCAGCGCGAACAGACGCGTCAGTTCACCGGCCTCGACACGCGTGTCGCGCTGAACTCATTGCAAGAAGCTCAGGCCACATGGGACGCGAGTCGCGGAACAGCCGATCAGGCGCAGCGCGCGTACGCCATCGACCAAGTTCGTTATCGCGAAGGGATTTCTACGCAAACAGATCTCGCGCAGTCGCGATTGCTCCTCGAGCAAGCGCTGGCGAACCGCGCGCAAGCCGCGCGAAATCTCGCCGTCGCGAGAGTCCGACTCGCGCTCCTGCGCGACCTCCCGCTTCAATCAGGAACCGGCGCAGCCAGCTCGGCGCAAGGCGCCGCCGGAGCAGTGCAACAACAACAACAGCAGCAGCAACAACAAACACAACAACGATCAGGAAGTTCTCCACAGGCCGCCGGCGGAACGGGCGGGTTCACAGGGAGCATTCAGCCATGAATTGGGGATGGGAGCGGGGAATGAAAAGCCGGCGCACCACATTGGTGTTGGCACTGACACTCGGCACACTCGCCGCCTGCAAAGGCGCCGGGGACTCGAAGGCGGCGACCACTCCAACGGCGATGCTCGTCGGTCCGGAGAACGTCGCCGTCGTCAAAGCGCAGCAAATCCGCTCGGGCCCGGCGATTTCCGGAACGCTTGAACCCGAAGAGCAGGCGACCGTGCGCGCCGAAGTCTCAGGCACCGTGCTGCAGACGCTCGCCGAGCAGGGCCAGCGTGTCACGCAGGGTCAGACATTGGCTCGCGTCGACGACTCGGCGTTGCGTGAGGCCGAGCTCTCGGCGCGCGCCGCGGTCACGACGGCGCAGAACACCGTCGACGTGAATAAGCGTCAAGTGGATCGCAACGAAGCGCTGATCAAAGCGGGCGCGATCGCGGAGCGCGATCTCGAGCTCGCGCGCAATCAATACTCGGCGGCCGAAGCGCAGCTCGCGAACGCAAAGTCGCTGCTCGCCAACGCGCAAAAGCAACTGAGCAAGGCGACGGTGAAGGCTCCGTTCGCCGGCATCGTCAGCCTGCGGCAAGTGAGCGCCGGCGACATCGCGCAGGTCGGTGCCTTGATGTTCACCGTTGTCAATCCTTCGACGATGCGTCTCGAGGCGTCGGTGCCGGCTGATCAGCTGTCGGCGATCCGCGTCGGCGCACCGGTGGATTTTACGGTGAACGGATACCCGGGACGACAGTTCACCGGACGCATCACGCGGATCAACCCGGTCGCCGATCCGGCGACGCGGCA
>DASYSU010000300.1:0-9151 GCA_036002925.1 Gemmatimonadaceae bacterium
GACAAGTACAAAGCGAAGAACATCATCGAGACGTTTGTCTATCGTGGCGGCGACCAGATCGGCGCGTGGACGTATGCCGGTTTGATCGCCGTCGGATTCGGGCTGGCCGCGATTTCCTACGCCGCGATTCCGCTCTCTGTCGTCTGGCTCGCGCTGGGTCTGTGGTTGGGACGCAAGCAGGCCGTGCTCGCCGGCGACCGTGACGCGTCACCGCCGATCGTCGGCGGGATTCTTGTTCCCTCATCCTCGACGTCACACGCCTCATGACCGCGACATCAACGACAACGATGCGGCCGCAAGCCGACGAGCACGCCCCATTTTACGGCAGATACATTCAGCGAGTGCCCGAGGGTGATCTGATCTCGATCTTGCGCGACCAAATCGCCAACACCGCCGCGTTGCTTCGCAATGCACCACCCGATCGCGCCGACTTCGCGTACGCGCCGGAGAAGTGGACGTTGAAGCAAGTCGTCGGTCATATGACCGACGTCGAGCGCGTAATGGGCTACCGCGCGCTTCGCTTCTCGCACAATGACGCAACCGAACTTCCGGGATTCGAGGAGAACGATTGGGTCGCGAACTCGAATTTCGCGCAGCGAACGTTGTCCGATCTGGTCGACGAGTACGAGGCGGTGCGGGCGGCGACGGTTCACTTCGCGAAGCACCTCGACGCGAACGCGCTGCTGCGTCACGGCACGGCGAATGGACAGGGAGTAACCGTGCGAGCACTGCTGTACATCATTGCCGGACATGAGCTGCATCACGCCGCGCTCATCCGCGAGCGATATTTATAGAACCAGTCGTTGAAGGTCGCGCATCGACCGCAGGCAAGGGGGACCTATGATGCGCTTGTGGGTGAATTCATACACGAAGTCGACGCCCGTAGTGACGAGCGCGACGCTCAGCCTCGCCGCGCACGCGGCGATCATCGCTGCCTGGGTCGTCGCGACGCTGCCGGCGGCCAATGTCCCGACGGACAGTATCGCCAATCGTGTCGTATTTCTTCCTCCGCCCGATCGTGTGCCCACGGCGCAGTCCTCCGCGCCGGGAGTGCGCTACATTCAACTCGCGCCCGAAGGTCCGGGCACTGGAATGGGCGCGCGAATGATGGGCGACGCACGCCCGGTAACCGCTGACCAGACCGTCGGCAACAAGGCTCGCGATTCTGTTTCGGCGCCGGCCGAGGTGGCGCCGGAGCCGACGCAAGACTCGGTGTTCTCGATCCTCGACGTCGACACGGCGGTGGTTCGGACAGCCAACAGCGCGGCGCCGGCGTATCCGCTCAAGCTTTTGACCGCGCACATCACCGGATCAGTCGCGGCGCAATACATCGTCGACACGACAGGCTTCGCCGACACCGCCTCGTTCGTCGTGATCAAAGCGACGAATCCGGAGTTCGTCGTCGCGGTGAAAGAGGCACTGCCGTACATGCGGTTTCAACCGGCGAAGATCGGGCCGATGAAAGTGCGACAGCTTGTCGAGCAGCAGTTCAGCTTTCACATCAACGATACGACGACGGCTGCGGCTCCGCCGAAGCGACGGCCATGATGCTAAGTTCCGACGCGCTGCTCCCAGTACCGGTCCTCGGAAATCAGCACGTCGACCTCGAGGGCGGCGCTGCCCTCCTCCACCGTATAGTCGGCAATGTGAATCGCCGATGTCCGGATGAGTCGCCCGTCCGGATCTTCGAGACGCAGGTGTAGCGCGTCGCGCGCCGCGTAATATCGCTCGAGCAGTTCGGAGTTCTTCGGTGAGCCGTCACGCGGTACCGCCTGCGCAAAGAGTCGAAAGACCGGTTGCACGAGCTCATAACCAAGCGCCGGCCGGAACGCGCCAGAGGCTCGGCCGAGCTCCGGCTCGATGTTCTCGAGCTCCGAGTATCCGACGACGACGGACTGCAGGCGAATTGTGTGGCGCATTCAGGCAATGTACTCGCGCGTGCGACGGGAGCGGTGCGACGTCGTTCCGCGTTTCACCGTTTTGCCGCGTCAGCCAAGCGCCGCCTCGAGGCGGCTGATCAGTTGCGCTTGCGCTGGAATCATCTTGATGCGAGCGGTGTCGAGATCGAACCAGGCGCAGCGATCGACTTCCGGAAATGTGAGAATCTTTCCGGATCCTCGCGGCCATTCGGTACGCGTCGAATTGCTGACGATCGTATTCGGATCGGCGTCGCCTTCCCACGCCCAGGCGTGAACCGTCTTGCCGGCTTTCTGCCGCACGGAGCCCAGCGGAATGAACGGACCGTGCGGAACGATGGCTGTCTCCTCTTGAAACTCGCGTCGGGCGGCGTCGAGGAGATCCTCGCCTTCGTCGACCGCGCCTTTCGGAATCGTCCACGCGCCGTCGTCGCGGTTCGTCCAGAACGGACCGCCGGGATGGGCGAGAAAAACTTCGAGCCCGCCGTGAGGCGATCGTCGAAAGAGTAACAGACCGGAGCTCACGGCGGTACGAGAACTCACGTGCGACGCAGGCCCAATCCTTCGGCGACGGTATCGGCGACGCGGTCGACCATATCGAGCGTGCGCGCGATCAGGCGCCGAATCGCATTTGGATCTTCGACGCGCATCTCCCGCGGGCGGCGCGGTGGAAGCGGCGCCGGTGCCGCCGTAGCGATTGCCGTCCCCGGTACCTTGGGCGGCGGTACACGATCGCTCGACGATTGCGTAGGTGGCGTGAAGTCGCTTTCGAAATAGTCTCTCATACTCATTCAGTACGTCGGCATCGCGGCGTTTGTGTCCCCGGTTGGCCGTCGTTATGCGGCGGGCTGCCTGGCGCGCTCGAACGATAGCTCGAGCGCCTCGCCCGGTGGAACGGCCTTCCACCGAGCGAACAGGTCGGCGCGCAATTCGCGAATCCGCGCAATTTGGTCTTCCGTGACGCGAAATGATGTCGGCGGAAGACCGCGGTCGGCGCGCACAGCTCGAATGCGCTCATTCATTTCGTCCGCGGTGCCGCGTTCACCCGTCATGCGCTCCAAATCAAAGAATCCGACGACCACCTCGGCCAATCCCGCCTCGTCGGGAATCTTTCCCCGAAACGCGGGCGTCCCAAAATCAGAGAGGTCCCAACCCTCGGCGACCAGTCCATAAAACGCGCGATGGAACCCGAGTACCGTCTCCACCGCGTAGTGCGTGAGATCGTGCAGGGGAAAAAATCTGCCGAGCTGGCCCTCTTGGCGTTGCCACGTCGTCGTGCCGTCGCGACGAATGCAACTGAGCGCGGCCGAGCCGTCCGTCTTTTTCTTGATGCGAATGAGCAGATCACCCATGCGATACCTGCCGCGCGATTCGATGTTGTCGATGGCGTGTCTCCCAAACCTGGCCGATGACGAGGCCGATCACCGCACCCACGATGCTGCCCGTGATGGCTCCGGCGAGCGCCGCGATCTCGAAATCGAGCAAGCCACGAGTTACGACGCCGCGCCGCATGCCGGTCAGCACGACGCCCCACGTGGCGGCGGCCCACCACAGGGAACCGAGCACGCCACCGCCCACCGCGAAGCCGTTGAGCAACGCCTCGCGGCGCGGCTCGTAGAAGTTGTTCGCCAGCGTTCCGAGTCGGAGTTGTTCATCTTGCCACCGCGTGTCGCGCAGCCAGCCCGAACGCAGAATCACAACGCCAGCGATCGCCGCCAACTCCGCGGCCCACAACACCGGAGTTTGTTTGGCCGGAAGCAGCGCCTGTTTCGTGTTTTGTAATACGAGAACAGCGGTGATCGAGAGTAGCGCAAGCTGTTGAAACCATGCGGTGCGCGAGGCGGCGTAGGACGTCATGTTCGATCGTGCTCCGCCTCGCGCGACATATATCCGCGGCTACTTCGAGCCGTTCGTCGTCATCACCGGCGGCGTCTGCCGCTCCCAGACGAACCGGTGCAAGAAATCGCTGCTTCGGCTGAAGATGTCGATCCAGCGACTATGCAGCAGCGATTCGTGGACGTCGTCTGGAATGACCGTGAGCTCGTAGTACACGCCGTGTGCACGCAGCAGGTCGACCAGCCCGACCATCTGCGAGAAGTCGACGTTGCGATCGTCGTCGCCCTGTTCCAGGAACACCGGCGATTTCCACGTGTCGATATGCGCGGCGGCCGACGATTGGAACGCCAGATTCGTCGAATCCACCGAGTTGCCGTACAGGTGAACGCCCGCGAGATCCACGCCGGCGACGAAAATGTCGGAGTTGCGCGCCAGCGCTTGCGCCGTGAGCAGACCGCCGTACGACAATCCCCAAATGCCAACATGCGTTGGATCGACATCGGGGCGCGATTGCAGATACTTGCCCCCGGCGACGACATCCTGGTACTCCGAGTTGCCGCGACCCTCGGTGTTCGGCGCGCGTCGGAACGAATTGCCGTAGCCGATGCCGCTGCGATAGTTGATCGAGAGCACGACGTACCCCTGCGACGCCAACCATTGATTGTACGCGTACGCCCAGTGGTAGAATTGCATGTAGTGGTACGCCGGGAGCATCTCACGCGCCGGTCCGCCGTGGACGAACACGATCGCCGGCCGCTTCTCACTCGCCTTCAAGTCCTTTGGCAGGAAGAGCTGATTATGGATCTCTAAACCATCGGCAGCGTGCGTGATCACGATCTCCGGCGTCACGTGCGCGCTCTGAGGAAAATCCTTTGGCAGCGTTGGGTAGACCACCTTCGTCGCGCCGCCATCGGCGGGCACGATGCCAATCGACGCCGGCTGAGCCGCGTTGAAGTACAACACCGCCATCTGCTTGCCCGACGGCAACGGCGTCGGCGACACCTCGACGCCGTCGTCGGTCGAGATTTGTTTCGGCGTGCCGCCCGACGTCGGTACCGCCCAGATGTGCCGCTTCTCGATGTCCTTGGCGTTCGTGCAGTAATAGAATGTCTTCCCGTCGCGGGACACGGCCGTCGTCACGAACGTGCGATCGGCGACGCTGTCGTTGATCAAACCATCGGTCGTCGTCAGCAACACCGGCTCTGGCCGCGGATTCGACACGTTGACCGAGAAGTATCGATCCCATTCATCGCCCGGCACATTCGCCGAGAAGATCACGTTATCGCCGGCCCACGTGATCGCAGTCACGCCGGCGAACTTCCGGTCGTTCGGTTGGTTGTGCCAGAACTCCTGCGCTTTGCCGGTCGCGACGTCGGCGATCATGAATGAGACGGTGTACCCACCCGGAAACGCCGCGTTGTGAAGTCCATCGATGCGCACGGTAGTCGTGTCCTCTGCGCCACCGCGTCCGGTGCCGGCGCCACGTCCGCCGCCCGGCGCGCCTCGTCCACCGCCACGCCCGGCCGCTGGTCCACCAGGATTCCCTATGCCGCCGGCGCCCTGCTGCGTCTGCAACGCGAACGGTGTACCGGGGCGGCGAACGAACGCGATGCGCTTCCCGTCGCTCGACCACGTCGGGCTCGCGTCGAAGTCGACACTCGGCGACAAGAAATCGACTTTGCGGGATTTCACATCGTATACGCCGATCAGCGAGTGATTGTCGCGCGTGCTGACGAACGCGAGCTTCGAGCCGTCGGGCGACCAGGTCGGGAAACTCTGGCGTCCCCATTCCTTGATGAATGGAGTGCCGCCCGTGTCCATCGGCGCCGTGTTGCCGCGAGCAACGCGAGCGTGGTAGAGCTGACCGTCGCGCGCGAACACGACGTGCTTCCCGTCGGGGGAGAGTTCCGGTCCGTTGCCGCCTCGTCCGCCGCCGCCGAAGCCCGGCGGCTCGTTTCCGGTGAGGACTGCGAGACGCCACGCGCCGCTGCCGTCGGTCTTCGCTGCCCACACCGCGCGTTCGCCACCGTTCGGGTCGTGCGTCGGATTGGCGACCCATCCGGCTCGGTTTTGTCCCGATCCACGAACGAAGATCGCGGTCGTACCGTCGTCGGAGAGACGCACCGAGCTCACGTCGACGCCGTCATCGTCGAGAAACTTGGTCAGCCGTACCGCCTTGAAGTCGGGTGCGGCCGCCGTGTAGACGTTGCGCATCCCGCGCTCGTACGTGACCCAGGCGATCCGGTCCGCCTTTTTCGCCGCGCTCACCTCGAGCGGCGACGCGGGCGACAGGAACTGGTCGATCGTGTACTGCGTTGCCACATGCGATGACGGCATCGGCATCTTCGGACCGTTGGCCGGTCGAAGTTGGGCGCCGACCATCTGGGGAACACTGAGGCTAGCGGTCGCGAGAGCGACGGCCAAAGATGCGCGAATGGAAATCTGGGACATGGAGACCTCGGGCGGGGACGGGCCGACTGGATCGTCGTTCGGACCTTACAGAACAAACGCGCCACTCACGTAAGCTGTTGTGGCGGCACTCATTGATTCTGGCCGGTGAACCGCGCTGACGCCAGCGAAATTGCGAATCGGGTCATCCGGGCGTCAAACTCAGGTGTAGTAGCAGTCGGGTTCGGGCGAGCCATCGTTGCGTTGCCAGCAACCAGCAACCAGCAACCAAATGAACCGATCGTA
Source organism: Gemmatimonadaceae bacterium (assembly GCA_036002925.1). Taxonomy (GTDB): domain Bacteria; phylum Gemmatimonadota; class Gemmatimonadetes; order Gemmatimonadales; family Gemmatimonadaceae; genus JAQBQB01. Next base: position 6,447 of record DASYSU010000300.1, read on the forward strand.
CTACGTCCTTGGCTGGGGCTACGTTCTGGCGTGTTGCTGGTTCATCTCGCGCGCCCACGCCGCGAGCTCGTACTCGGCCGGAAGCGCCATATACGCCGAGCCCACGAGCGACGCGGTGCAGTGGTTCAGGCGAGCGAAGCCCTACTGCAACAGCGTGGAAGTGCAGACGATGCAGCAGCAATCGCCACCTCCGAAGACCGTGGCCGGCGCCGGCTATCAAGCCGCTTGCTATGCGCTTGCCGGGCATATCGACGACGCCAGGCGCGTAATCGACAAAGTGGCGCCCGACGAGCGCTACAAGGCGACCGGAATCGTATTCGAGGTCGGCCATCCCGTGGCGGACGCGGGCGACGATCGATCGGCCGGGCCGATTATGGAATTGGTAGTCGACTACTGGCCGAACCACTACATGGCGCTCTATCACGCCGGCATGGCCGAGTACATGCTCGGTCAGCGCGAGCTCGCGCGGCACAATCTTGAGGAGTTCCAGAAGTATTACCACGAGCAAGATGGCTGGACGCGAAACGCCATCGAAGTTCTGAGGCGACTCAACACGCCGGTTGAAGCGCCGCTCCGCCGTCCTTCTGATCCGCAATGACTCCGCCGCCAGGAACTTCTCTCCCGCGCACAAGGATCCCCGGAACCGCCGCGCTCACAATGGCGGCGGTCATGATTGTCGGAACGTTCGCCGCGGTCAGAGTGTCACCGCTGCTTTTCCCGACGACGTTCATCGTCGCGTTGATGATCGCGCGCGCGGCGCGCGCTGCTCCGCGTCTTCGCGCGCCCTCACTCGAGTTTCCCGAGTTGCCCTCGACACTCCGAGCGACGATCGATCAGACAATCGGCCAGCTTCCGGAAGGCGACGCGCGCCGCTTGCTGTTCAATGCGCTCATTCAAGCGCGTCCCCTCCTCGCACCGCACACTGCGACCCTCGACGAACAGCAGGAGAGCGCCACGCGTGAGAATGTGCGTTCGCTCGTCGAAGCGTGTTGTGCGACCGCGCTCGATCTGGCGCGCGTTGATCTCGCGTTGGCGGCGCGCGACTCGGTCGCATCATCCGACGACTCGAAGCGAATCGCCGCGGTGCGCGACCAGTTAGCGGCCCGCCTGTCGCATGCCGCGACGGCACTCTCGTCGCTCTACGTCGCCGGCGTCGAGCACGGTTCTCCCGCGTCCGATCGCGTCGCCGAATTGGTCGACGAGATCAACGCCGACGCCAACGCACGTCGCGGCGCGGCCAGCGAGATGGGCGCGTTGCTGCACAAGAGCGACACTACGGGCGAACCTGCGTCTGCGTGAGTCGGTACATGACGAGTGCCGCGCGCTTCGTCTGCGGTGCGAGCATGCGAAGGTCGGCGGTCTCCTTCTCGGTGTGATCGTCATGGCCCGAGAGGCCGATCCCGTCGATGATCATCGGGACTTTGCTCGCGATGAACGACACATCGGCCGCGCCGGCGCGCGACGGGTCGACGGCGACGACCGATCCGAGACTCAAATCCCGGCTCGCGCGATCATACATCGCGAGCAGACGGCGATTGCCTTCGGTCGGCGCCATCGGCGGATAGCCGTCGTCGAATTCGATCGTCGCCGAGGTCTGCGGCAGATGATGCGTCACGATCTCCTGCATCGTGCGCTTCGCCCTGGCATGCTGCTCCGGCGACAGCGTTCTCAAGTCACCCGTCACCTCCATATGCTCGGCGACAACGTTTCGCTTGCCCGACGCCGACCCGTCGGTGCCGGTGCTGTCGACCTTGACCAGCGTTCCGCCCAGTGCGAGGCCGGGATTGAAGGTGAGATACTGCTCGGTGGAAAGCTTGGTGTAGAACTCGTGGAGGATGCGTGATGCCTCGTACACCGCGCCCGCGCCGACCTCGGGTTTAAAGATCTGTGACGAGTGGGCTGGGTGCCCGGTAGTTCGTAGCGTCCACGATCCGGCGCTCCGTCGGGAGATGACCGCGGTCTTGGGATCGCCCGCTCCGTCCTCGAAGCCTAAGGCGGCGCGAGCGCCGGTCGCCGCATCGACGAGTGCACGCCGCGCCGCATCGACTGGAGTTCCCGCTTCCTCTTCGTCACCGTCGAAGACGACCGTGACGTTCATTTTCTCGAGGAATCCGGCGTCCCGCAGCGCGCGCAATGCGAAGAGCAGGATGACGTCGCCGCCCTTCATGTCGATCACGCCCGGCCCGCGCGCAGTCGAATCGTCCAGACGCTGAAAGCGCTGGAAGGGACTCGACGGCTCGAACACCGTGTCCAAATGTCCAATCAGCAGAATCTTCGGTCCGGGTCCCGCATGCTCGGCGATGAGATGACCCGCGCGATGAAACACCGCACCCTCGACCCAGCGTGTCTTGAAGCCGAGCGTGTCGAACTGCGCCCGCAGGATGTCGCCGACCTGACGCACGCCGGCAAAGTTCATCGTCCCGCTGTTGATGTTGACCAGGCGCTCGAGCAGGGTCAGGGCCTCGCGATTGTGCGCGTCCACGGCGCTCGCGATCGTACGCTCAGTCGGCGTCACGCTCGGCGCTTGCGCTGACGCCATGCGCGGTACGATGAGCGCCAGGAGCAAGAGCGCCTGGCGCTGAAGCAGACCGCCCGTAGGTCGCGGTCCTCGGCTCAATGCCACGGTTCGTCGGCCGATGGTCCGTAGATCGACGGGACCTTTCCGCCCGCCATGCGCACGTAAACCGACAATTGCCCGCGATGAT
>DASYSU010000301.1:0-10781 GCA_036002925.1 Gemmatimonadaceae bacterium
GTAGTCCAACCTTCGCAGCCGTCGCGGTGCTGTCGCTCGCGATCGGCATCGGCGCGAATGCCGCGGTCTTCACGGTCATCAACGCGCTTCTGCTTCGGCGTCTTCCAGTGCTCGAGCCGTCCGCGCTCGTCGTGTTCACCAGGCGCGATGCAGACGCGGGTGAACCGAGCACGCTCACCTTTCACGAGTACGATGAGCTTCGCCTGCGAACATCGTCGTTCGCCGGCATGCTCGCGTACTCGGGCGGCGCGGGATCGCTCCAGCCAGGCGCGACACCAGTGACCGGCGCAGGCGAACCGATTCACGCCGGCCGCGTCTCGAGCAATTTCTTCGACGTGCTGGGCGTGCGTATGGCGGTCGGCCGTGCGTTCACGCCCGTGAACGACGTCGAGGCGGATCCCGAGCGGTCCGTTGTGCTCAGTTACGGCTATTGGCAGCGCCGGTTCGGCGGTGATCCATCGATCGTTGGAAAGCCAGTGATCGTGTTCCGCGGCATGCCGTTCACTGTCATTGGCGTGGCGACGCGTGGCTTCACCGGGATCGAGCCGGACCAGGATACCGATGCGTGGTGGCCGGTCGCCAACGTGAAGCGCATGGCCACGGAGCGGCTCGCCGGGTGGAACGTCACGGTGCTCGCGCGGCTCAAACATGGCGTCGAGGTTTCGCGCGCACGCACTGAAGCAAAACTCGTTTACGCACGCATCGCCGCGGACGAAGCGACCGCGCACACCGATTGGACCGACGTGCGGCGACGTCGTTTCCTCGCGGGGCAATTCACCGTCGCGGCGGGTGCGACCGGGATTGCCGACGCGACGCGCGCGCGATTTACACAGCCGTTGTATGTCCTCATGGCAAGCGTCCTCGCTGTACTCCTCATCGCCTCAGCGAACGTCGGCGCACTCTTGCTGGCGCGCACCACCGCGCGACGACACGAGCTCGCCGTACGACTTGCGCTCGGGAGCGGACGGCCGCGCATCATTCGACAACTGGTCACGGAGAACGTTCTCCTGGCGGCGCTCGCAACCGCGGCCGGCCTCGCGCTCGTCCCGTTCGCACTGCACATCCTGTTGGGGTACGCGCCGGCGGATGTGGCGGCCGGGCTCCATACCGCGCCTGATGTGAGAACGCTCATGTTCATCGCCGGGATTGCCCTCGCGAGCGCCCTCATCATCGGCGTGGTGCCGGCGTTCCGGTCGACCATGGCTCTCGAGGGGGAGCTCACGGCAGGCGGCCACGCGGTCGGCGCACCGCAACACCGAGCCCGCGTCTATCGCGTCCTGATCGCGACGCAGGTCGCGCTGTGCATGTCACTCCTCGTCGTCGCCGGGCTGTTCGTGCGAACGCTTCACAACCTCCGCGGCCTCGATGCCGGATTCGATCGCAAATCACTGGTCGTCGTCACGGTCAACGACGGAGCGGTCACGGTACCGGTGGCGCGCCAGATCCTGCCAGCACTAGAAGCGATTCCGGGCGTCCGTTCAGGAACGTTCTACGCAAACCTCGGCCTGTTAGGCGGCGGAACGTCGACCTCGGACTGCATTGTCGACGGCACGTCGCCGAGGCCGTCCGACGACATGTCGTGCGTCAGGATGCAGGTCGGTCCACACTTCTTCGAGACGACGTCGACGCGAATTGTCGCGGGCCGCCCGTTCGCGCCAGGCGACGAACCGCCCGTCGCGTCGGTGGCAATCGTCAACGAAACCATGGCGCGGCAGTACTTCGGAGCGGAAAGCCCACTCGGCAAACGGATCTCTGGGGCCGAAGTGATCGGCGTCGCGCGCGACACGAAGTACACGAGCCTGCGGGATCCAGCGCAGCGCATGATCTACACCCCGGTCGGTCGAGGGTGGGTCGTCGCCGATGTGCGGTTCGCGTTGCACACAGATCGGAACGTCGCCGGAATCGGTGCGGCAATCCGTCAGGCGATCGCGGACGCCGGCGTAACCAAGAAGGCGACAGCCATCGAGTCGATCGCCGAAATTTCGGACGCGACGCTCGCGCGCGAGCGATTGCTCGCCGAGGTGGCGACATCGTTCGGCCTGCTCGCGCTGCTGCTCGCCTGTATTGGGCTGTACGGCACAATGTCGTTTGCCGTCGCGCGGCGTACCAACGAGATCGCGCTTCGCGTTGCCCTTGGCGCGAGTCGCGCGACGATCATCGGCCAGTTGATGCGCGAGTCCGGAACCACAGTCGTGCTGGGCGCTGGCGCGGGCCTCGTCGGCACCTTTGCGCTCTCGAGACTTCTCTCACGACTCTTGTATGGGCTCGAGCCCAGTGATCCAGCAACGATTGGAGCGGCGGTGCTATTGCTCGCCGCCGCCGCCGCCGCGGCGGTATACCTCCCCGCGCGGCGCGCGAGCGGTACGGATCCCATCGCGGCGTTGCGGTCGGAGTGATCGATCCTTAAGCGAAACAAAGCGGCCGGTCACCGTTCGTGATCAGCCGCTTGTAACTCGTTCACCAACACAACTTTTAAAGAGCGGGCGATGGGACTCGAACCCAAGACGTCCAGCTTGGGAAGCGTAGCGACGCTAATGGGGGCGTTGCGTAAGTCGTTGATTTTCAACGGCATTCGTCCAGCCACCTTTCCTGCGCGCGAACAAGTTGCCGCGAAATCAAGGGTCAACGGTCCCCAGCGGTCCCCAGCCTCTTGCCCACCTATCGGCGTCGAGGTTCATGAAAGACTTCATGGACCGCAGCCAAGTCAGGCGCCTCTGCCTCCGGGCTTCTCGCGCAGGCAGCTAGATGAGTTTTCTCTCAACACATCTGCGATAGCGTGCGCCAAGCACCGTGAGCCCGCAGGGTTTGCTCTCATCGCCGGGCATCCACATGTTCGGGACGTCGACCGGCACTAGCAGATTCAGGCGGTTGTATTTTCTGCAGGATTTTGGACGTCGGCACATGCTCGCACGCGAACGCAGGCCAAGCGGACGGCGCGTGAACCATTTGACAGATCTTGCTGTCATACCTATACATAGATATGAACAGTATAGGACCCGCCTATGCCAGACGCGAAACCGTCCGCATCGATCGTCTCCGGGACGCTCGATCTTCTGATCCTCAAGACGCTCTCGATCGAGCCCGCCCACGGCTACGCGATCGCGCAGCACATCAAGCGGCTGTCTCGTGACGCACTGACCGTCGAGGAAGGCTCGCTCTATCCGGCGCTCCAGCGGATGCAAGTGAAAGGCTGGGTCGCCTCCGAATGGAAGAAGTCGCCGACCGGACGCCAAGCGCGCTACTACAAGCTCACCGCGCTAGGCCGGAGACAACTCGACGCGGAACAGGAGGCTTTCGAAATCTCCATCGCCGCTATCACGCGTGTTTTGCGGAGCGCCGAATCATGACGGCGCGCGAAATCATCGGGCGGATGGCGGCGTGGATTCGGCGAGGCCGGCTCGCTCGCGAGCTCGAGGCGGAGCTCGAGGCGCACGTCGAGCTCCTGGCGCGCGATTTCGAGCACGAAGGAATGCCGCGTGACGCGGCGCTGAAGCGCGGGCGTCGCCAGGTCGGCCATTCGCTCACGCACCGAGAGGAAAGCCGCGACTACTGGGGCTTTCCGCGACTCGACGCGTTTCTGCAGGACGCCCGCTACGCGGTGCGAGGGCTTGCTCGATCCCCCGGCTTCACGTTGACGGCGGTCGTCACGCTCGGCCTGGGAATCGGCGCCAACGCGGCGATGTTCGCCGTCATCGATCGGCTGATGTTCCGTCCACTTCCCTATCTGCGGGATCCCGCGAGCGTCCACGCCGTCTACCTGGAGACGACCTATCGAGGGAAAGCGCGGATCGGCTCGACCGTGCCGTACACGCGATACTTGGATGTCCGCGCGGTGACGCATTCGTTCGCGCAGTACGCCGCGTCGTCGGAGTGGAGGCTCGCGGTGGGACGCGGTGAAGGCACTCGCACGCGCAAGGTCGTCGGAGTGAGCGCATCGCTCTTCGACTTCTTCAACCTCGCACCCGAACGCGGCCGGTTCTTCACGGCCGCTGAGGACACCACGCCGCTCGGCGCAATGGTCGCCATTCTGAGCCATTCATTCTGGATGAACGACTTTGGCGGGCGTGATGTGCTTGGCCAGCGGCTTCACGTCGGAAAGCTCGATTACACCGTCATCGGTGTCGCGCCTGAAGGATTCGTCGGCGCGTCGGACGGCGGAGCGCCCGAGCTCTTCGTTCCGATCACCACGATTCCGCTCAATCTTCAACCATCATCGGCGGCGGACTACTTCACCGATTACAACTGGGATTGGGTCGAGATCCTCGTGCGCCGAAAGGCAGACGTCTCCATCGCGGCGGCGGATGCAGACCTGACGCGGGCGTATCGATGGAGTCGCGCAAAATATCGGACGGTGAATCCGCGGGTGTTGCCGGACTCGCTTGCGCGGCCGCGCGGCATTCTCGGGTCGGTACGCAGCGCCAATGGACCGGATGCGGGCCTCGAGTCGCACGTGCTGCTTTGGGTTGCGGGGGTCGCGGCGATCGTTCTCGTCATCGCGTGCGCGAACGTCGCGAATCTGATGTTCGCGCGGATCCTCCGCCGGCGGCGCGAGATCGCGGTGCGACTCGCACTGGGCGTGAGCCGCGGTCGGCTCGTCGGCCAGTTCATCACCGAGGGGCTCGTTCTCGCCACGCTCGGTAGTGTGATCGGACTGGCGTGCGCGCAATGGGGTGGCGCCGCAATCCGTCGGATGCTCCTCCCGCAGAGCACTCCGTTCAACCTCGGTACCGATTGGCGAACCATTGGCGTCGCGACGGCGTGTGCGCTCGCGGCGACGCTACTCACGTCACTCGTCCCGGCAGTGCTGGCGACGCGCGCCGACGTCGCGAGTGCGCTCAAAGCAGGTGCTCGCGAAGGCACATACCGCGCCTCACGACTCCGCTCTGCACTGTTGATCCTGCAAGGCACATTGTCGGTCGTGCTGCTCGTCGGCGCCGCGCTGTTCGTGCGCAGCTTGCGCAACGTCCTCGCCATTCCGCTCGGCTACGATGCGAACCCAGTCCTCGAGGTCGTGCTCGACCTCCGCAACCTCGAAAACGATTCCGTCGCGCAACGCGAGACGCGACAGCGAATGCTCGACGTCGCGCGGACCATTCCCGGCGTCGAGGCGGCCGCGCGCGTTGGTGGAATGATCTTTTCGACGAGCACGGCAACGCTCAAGGTCGCAGGAATCGACTCGGTCGAGCGTCTGGGACGCTTCAATTACCAGGTCACCACGCCTGGCTACTTCGATGTGATGCGCACGCGAATTCTTCGTGGACGGGCCTTCGACACTCGCGACGCTCGAGGCACGCCGCCGAGCGTCGTCGTCAGTGAGTCGATGGCTCGCGTCTTGTGGCCCGGCAAGGAACCACTTGGCCAATGCATCCAAGTAACCTGGAATGGTCTAGCCGGTTTGCCGAAGTGGCCGTGCACGATGGTCATCGGCGTTGCCGAGGATGCGCTCTATCAAAGCATCACGGACGAACAGCGGCTCACGTACTACCTCGCCGCAGACCAGCTCGACCCAAGCTGGGGGCGCACGTTGTTCGTTCGGATGAAGACCTCGAACATCGACGCGGAGATCGAACGCGTGCGGCGCGCGCTGCAGGCGGCGATGCCGGGAGATGCCTTCGTCGTCGTGCGACCGCTCCGCGAGCGCGTCGACGACCAACGGCGGAGCTGGCGACTCGGCGCAACGCTGTTCGTGACGTTTGGTGTTCTCGCACTCGTTGTTGCAGGCGTTGGATTGTACGGCGTCATTGCGTACAACGTCATGCAGCGGATGCACGAGCTCGGCGTTCGCGTCGCATTGGGTGCGGTTTGGACGGACATCGTGCGTTTGGTGGTGGCGCAAAGTCTGGCCATGGCGGCGGCGGGGGTCGCGCTTGGCCTCGGGATCGCCCTATTGGCGTCGCGCTGGATCGAGCCGCTGCTGTACAAGCAATCGCCGCGCGACCCACTCGCTTACGGGACAATCGGCGCGATCATGCTGCTCGTCGCAATTATCGCGAGCATAGTACCAGCGCTGCGTGCGGCGGCCGCCGATCCGAATCGGGCGCTTCGTGTGGAGTGAACGGCCCCGCCACCTCGCCGACACCGGTTCCGACGTGGGTGCGTCGAGATATGACCTCTGGCATCTGCTCCCCTCGGGGCGCCGCCTAGCTGACCGCAGAGGACCGTCGTTAGTCGCGCAGGGCGATTGTCGGATCGACCCGCGCGGCACGCCACGACGGGATCAACGCCGCCATTAGTGCGATCGCAAGCAAGGCAAGCGATACACTGACATAAGTCGCCGGGTCGCCCGCGGTCACGCGATACAACATCACCGTGAGCAACCGCGCAAACAACGATCCGCCGACCACGCCGAACATGATGCCGACCATCGTGAGCTTCACGGCGCCGGCTCCGATCTGCGTCAGGATGTCGACCGGACGAGCGCCGAGCGCGATGCGGACACCAATCTCCCGCGTGCGCTGCGCCACGCCGTACGCGATCAAGCCGTACAAACCGACCGCCGCGATCGTCATCGTCACGATCGCCAGAACGGCGAGCATGCCGGCCATCATCGTGAACGCCGAGACGTGGCGCGCCTGCATCTCGATCATCGTCATCATGTCGCCGACGGCGACGCTCGGATCGGTGCGCGCGACCACACCCCGAATGGCGTCGCGCATCGCCGACGGGTCACCGTCCGTCCACACCGCGACCGACGCATAATCGCTCGGCGATTGATAGATCGACCGATATACCGTATTTCGAAGCGGCTCGTCGAGCCCACCGTGATACACGTTCGAGGCGACGCCGACAACCGTCCACTCCGCGTCTCCGATCGCCACCACTCGGCCGATGGCGCTCTCGTGCGGCCACATGGCATCCGCCATGTACCGATTGATGACGATCGCGCGCTGCGCCGTTGGCGACGCCGCATCCTGCGCGCCGATCATTCGTCCGTCCTCGATGCGCATGCCGGCGGCGAGTGCGTAGCCAGGCGTGACATGCTGATCGTTCGCGCTCAGCCCACGTCCGTTCGGCTCTGGCGATCGCCCGGGAATCCGGATCAAGACTCCGTAGAAGTTGTTGCTCAATGGCGTCGTCGTCGTGACGCCGCCAGCGCGAACACCTGGTTCTCGCCGCAGATTCGCGTCGAGCCGTCGATAGAAATCGATCTGCGCCGAATCGTTCATCCGCGCCGGCAGCGTCAGGTGCATCACCAATGCGTGGTCGAGCCGGACTCCCGCATCGCCGCGGATCATGTTGCGCACACTGCGCGAGAGCAGCGACGCGGCAGTGAGCAATACGAGCGCGATGCTCACCTCGAGAACGATCAGCGTCGCACGGACGCGCGTGCTTCGCGCGCCACCCGTGCTCGCGCGTCCTCCCTCCGACAGTACGCCGGCGAGATCCACGCGTGTCGCGCGCAGTACCGGCAGCGCAGCGAATGCCATCATTGCCACGACCGCGGCCGCGAAGGCGAAAAGCAATGCGCGTCCGTCGAGTCCGAGCCGCGCCCACCCGGGGATGAACGCGGAGAAACTCGCGGGGATCGCGTCGCGCATCGCGTGCACGCCCCACCGCGCGAGGACCGCGCCGGCGGCACCGGCGGCGAGCGACAACAGTAAGGATTCGGTGAGCAGATGGCGCGCGAGACGCCAGCGCCGCACGCCGAGTGCGGTGCGCAGCGCCAATTCGTGACGGCGCGCCGCGAGACGCGAGAGCGCGAGGTTCGCCGCACTCATGCAGGCGGCGAGAAACACGAGAAACGCGGCGATCCCCGAGATCTGCATGAGAATCGAGACGTCATCGGTATGATAGGCGGCGATTGGACGTGCGCGCAGCACCCAGCCGCTGTCCGTCTTCGGCGATTCGCGCACCAGCTGCGCGCCGATCGTGTTCACCTCAGCCGCCGCCTTGGCGAACGACGCGCCCGGCGCGATCCGTGCGAACACGTCGTACCGCCGCCCGGCGTAATTCGAGGCGTCCTCGACCCGGAGGGTACGCGGCCTATAGACATCCGCGGCGGTCGGAAAGATCACGTCTCTGCCAAGCACACCGGTCACCGTGAATGACTGTTCGCCGAGCATGAGCGTAGAATCGATTACCGCGCGACTAGCACCGAAACGCCGCTGCCAAAAGTCATATGAGAGTATTACATAATTCGACGCAGTCGGTTGCCCAGCATCCTTCGGGAACCCTCGTCCCGCGGCGAATGGGGCTTCGATCGTCTCGAACGTGTTCGGCGAGACATCGAATCCGTCGAGGGCCTCGCTTCCATTCGACGAGCGAAGCGCAACGCGAGAAGTGGTGGTGCCGATCGCGATGATCGACGGCGCGCGAGTCTCGAGCGCTGCAAGCGCCGCGGGCGATGCTTGCGTGCAGTCGACGCCGCACGACGCGTTGCCTTGCGTGATCCAGAGCAGTCGGTCCGACGGCAGCCGGGGGAACGGGTTGTGGATGGCGAGAGAGAGACTGTAGACTGCCGACGCGGCGCCGATGCCCATGGCAAGCGTGATCACGACGGCCGACGCGTAAAGCGGACTTCGCGCGATCGCGCGCAGTCCGTGGCGGACGTCCTGCTCGAGCTGCTCGAGCCATGTCCATTGCCACACGTCACGCACCGTCTCACTCACGTTGGTCATGTTGCCGAATCTCCGCTGAGCGAAAAAACGCGCATCGGGTAGAGCGCTGGATGATGCGAGCGACTCCGCGTCGAGCTCGAGATGATCGCGCAGCTCGCGCGCGATCTCGTCATCGGTCGGCGCTCCGCGTTTGGTGAGTCGCGCGATGAGGCGGCGGAGCATGCCTCAGCCCTCCACGACGGGATCCATGACGCTGCCGATCGCGCGCACGAGGTCGGCCCACCTCGATTGCTGCTTGCTCAACTGTCGCCGGCCGGCGGCGGTGAGGCGGTAAAACTTGAGCTCGCGATTCCTGTCGGATGCTTTTTCCCACTTGGACGATATGAATCCGTCGCGCTGCAAGCGGTGCAGCGCCGGGTACAGCGACCCGTGCTCGACGACCAGCGCATCGCTCGTCGTCTGGCGAATGTAGGTCCCGATCCCGTGTCCGTGCGCGGGGCCAAAGAGGAGCGTTTTGAGGATGAGCATATCGAGCGTGCCCTGGAGGAGCTCGAGCTTCTCGTCGGAGCGTGGCGGCATGTGCGATAGTAGAGTGTCTACCAGTGATGGTAGACACTCTACCAACGGACGTCGGCGGCCGCAAGTTTCAATGGACTATCCCAACGGGGCGCTGCGCACTCATCAGTGTTGGACGGCGGCGATGTCTGCTGGCTGGAAGCCCAGTCGGCTCACGGGCGAACGCGGATGATCGTCTTCCCCGGACGCCGCTCGGTCGGGTTGAAGGCGGCGACGGCGTCGTCGAGGATCGAGACAATACCGATGTTCGTCCGCAGTCGTCCGTCCCGGACGCGCTGGACGATCTCACTCAGTTGGGCACGATCGGACTCGACAACGAAGTCGATCGCCCGACCGTCGGCGGGCCGTGCCTCACTCGGCCCGACGACGGACACCAGCGTTCCTCCGGGTCGAACCAGGCGCGCGGACCGCTTCCCGATGTCGCCGCCGATGAGATCGAATACCAGGTCGACGCCGCCGACGTCCTCCAGCTTGTCGTTCTCGAGGTCGACGAACTCCTGCGCGCCGAAGTCGAGCGCCTTCTGACGGTCGGCGGCGCGTCCGGTGCCGATCACGTAGGCACCCGCCAATCGTGCGAGTTGCGTCACTATCGACCCGACTGCGCCGGCAGCGCCGTGCGCGATGACGCTTTGCCCTGGCCGAATGCGGCCGTGCTCGAACAGTCCTTGCCATGCCGTTAGGCCCGAGATCGGCAGGCTCGCGCCCACCGTGAAGTCGACGTCGCCCGGGAGCGGCGCGAGGTTGCGCGCCTCGATCGCCACATACTCGGCCAGGGTGCCGTCGCGATACCAGTCCGCGAGGCCGAACACCCGCTGTCCAACGGACAGCCCCGTCGTGCCATAGCCCAGGGCGGTGACCACTCCGGCCAGTTCGTGCCCGGGGATCGAAGGTGTTCGGTTACGGTCGAGGCGATCGGTCCATGTCGAGGGCCACGTCAACTCAGTCCCGACGAATCCCGATGCGTGAACCTGAACGACGACGTCGTTTATCGCTGCGTGCGGCTCGGGCCGTTCCACCAGCTTCATCCCGCCCGTTCCCGCAGTTTGGTCCGTGACTACTATTGCCTTCATCGTCCACATCTCCCCGGTCGCGGTCAACATTCTTGTAGTGGGCACCAACGTTTAACGCCCCCGAATTCGCGAATTCGCGCGGCGTTGCAAGTTCTTGAAATCGAACGCGGGCGATGGGACTCGAGCCCACGACGTCCAGCTGGGGAAGCTGAGCGAAAAAAATGGCTTGAGTGCGTAGCGCGCTAAGTCTCGACCCCAGAAGCCCTGCTCACTGTACTACGCCTCGTCGTCGGGCTGCAATGGCTGGCCGTTCCACTGCCCGGCGTACGTCACTCGAGCCGCAACGGCCAAGTGAATACGTTGCCAAATTTATGGAATTACCGACTTAGCCTGGACGTGTCATTTCGCAAAATTCACGCGCCGCAACAGCGCGATGAAACGCGGGTCCGACCGGAGCCGGTCGAACATGTGGTCGCGCCCAATCCACGCCATCATCTGCGAATCGGCGGACAGTGCCCGTTCCAGATTGTCGAGCGCGTGCCTGGTGTCGCCGACGCCGAGGTAGTAGAGCGCCTTGTTGAACGGCAGGACCTTTCCGCCGCCCATTCGCGTCAGCGTGTCGAGCTGCGCCGCCGCG
>DASYSU010000302.1:0-8479 GCA_036002925.1 Gemmatimonadaceae bacterium
GGGCCGCTCCCGCAGCGCACGGTGGCCGCGCTCGACGAGTGGAGTCGACTTCGCGCCAATCCTCAACGCGTTCCGCAAGAGCTGCAATTCGGCACATTGGCGCGCAGCCGTGAGTTGATCGCGTCGATGATCGGAGCGGAAACCCGAGAGATCGCGCTCGCGGCCAACACGACGTTCGGGCTGAATCTCGCCGCGTTCGCGTTACCGCTGAAGAAGGGCGATGTCGTGTTGTCGCCCGACCTGGAGTTTCCCGCGAACGTATACCCGTGGATGCAGCTTGCCGCGCGGCGCGGTGTCGAGTTTCGGCGATTGAAGTGCGCCGAGGGCGTGCTCGATGCCGATCGACTGGCACGAGAGCTCGAGGACGAACGCGTTCGTGTGGTGACTGTGTCGTGGGTCGGCTTCGCGTCGGGTGTGCGAGTCGACCTCGAAGCGCTCGGCGCCCTGTGCCGAGCGCGTGGCATCTTCTTCGTCGTCGACGCGATTCAAGGGCTTGGGCCGCTGACGGTTGATCTGCGCCGGACACCGGTCGACATCTTCTCGTGCGGCGCACAGAAGTGGCTCCTCTCGCCGTGGGGGTCGGCGTTCGTGTACGTGCGGCGCGATCTGATCCCGCAGCTCGAGCCACACGACGTGAGTTGGATGGCGGTAAAGGACTCCGACGACTTCTCACGGCTCACCGACTACGATCTCACCTGGCGCGACGACGCGCGTCGGTTCGAGTTCATTACGCTGCCGTACCAGGATTTTGGCGGCATGAACGCGAGCCTCGAGCTCATTCACTCGATCGGCCTGGCTGAGGTCTCAGCGCATGCCCTACGACTTGCGAACCGAATCGTCGAGTGGGCGTGTTCGCGAAATGATGTGGACTTGGTCACGCCGGCCCACGCAGCTCATCGCGCTGCGGTGATCTCTGTCCGTCCACGCGACGCTCGCGCCGCGAGCGGGCGTCTTACCGCGGCGCGCATTGCACATTCGCTGCGCGAGGGGGCGATCCGGTTGTCGCCGCACTTCTACAATACCGCGGACGAAATCGATCGGACGCTACGAGTGATAGCACCATAACGGTGGAACGGTGGAACGGTGGAACGGTGGAACGGGCTCCCCTCTCCGTGCAGGGCTCCGCGATGGCTGGAGCAAGAGGAACGCAGATTCTCGCAGATTGAACGCAGATTGCCGCAGATTAACCCATCATCAGTTTTGAAATCTGCGGAAATCTGCGTCAAAATCTGCGGCCATCTGCGTTCCAAAACATGCGCCAATTAAACTCGGCCGGCCCACGTTTCACCGTCTCACGGTTCAACCATCATCGGACCTTCACGAGTCCATACGACTTCGAGCCCTTGCGCACAAGCACGAACTCCCCGCCGAGAATGTCATTCGGCGCGAGCGGTTCGCGATCGATGCCGAGTCGCCGGCCATTGAGGTAGACGCCGCCCTGTTGGAGCATGCGTCGCATGTCGCCCTTGCTCGCAAATAACGCGTCGGGGCCGACCAGCGTCGCCTCGAGAATGTCATACGTCGTCAGCTCGTCCTTGGGCTCGACAGTGAAGACCGGGATCTCGAGTTGCAGCGCGAGCAACGCGTCGCTCGACAAGGCCTTCGGATCAGCGCCACCGAACAGCAGCTCCGACACCTCTTCCGCCGCGCTGGCCGCTTTGTCGCCGTGGACGAGGACCGTCACTTCGTGAGCAAGCGTCCGCTGGATGCCCCGTTTCTCGGGATGCTCCGCAATCTCGCGGTCGAGCTCTTCGATTCGGGGTCGGCTGAGGAGCGTGAAATACCGCAGATATTTCGCGGCGTCGCGATCGTCGATGTTGATCCAGAACTGGTAGAACTTGTACGGCGTCGTGAGCGTGGCGTCCAGCCAGACCGCCCCGGCCTCGGTCTTGCCAAACTTGGTTCCCGACGAGGTCGTGATGAGCGGTGCCGTGATCGCGTGCGCGTCCGCGCCGAACGCGCGACGAATGAGCTCGATACCCGCCGTGATGTTTCCCCATTGGTCGCTGCCACCCATTTGCAACCGGACATCGTGCCTGCGCCGAAGCTCGAGAAAATCGTACGACTGGAGCAGCATGTACGAGAACTCGGTGTACGAGATGCCGCCGTCCATGCGTCCCTTCACGGCGTCCTTCTGCAGCATGTAGTTCACCGTGAAGTGCTTGCCGATATCGCGCATGAATTCGACCGCGCGCAAGTCGACCAACCACTCCGCGTTGTCGATGACGCGCGCGGCGTTCGGCCCGCTGAAGTCCAAGAAACGCTCGAGCTGCTTGCGAATCTGCGCGGCGTTCGCGGCGATCACCGCCGGTTCGGCAAGCGGCCGCTCGGACGCCTTGCCGCTGGGGTCGCCGATCAAGCCGGTGCCTCCGCCGACCAGCGCGACCGGTCGGTGCCCATGACGCTGCAGCTGCACGAGGAGCATGATGACCAGCAGATTTCCAACATGAAGACTCGGCGCGGTCGGATCGAAGCCTATGTATCCTCCGATCGGCCCGCTGTTGAGAGCGTCAGCGACTTCTTCGGTATGTTGATACAGGAGACCACGCCACTGAAGCTCGTCGAGCAGCGCATGAGATCGCATGGCACAAAAATAGACGATAGGGGAATGAACTGATATGGCTTCATTCCCATTCACAAAGGCATTCAGCGCGAAGCATCCGCGCTTCACGCGGTCGCTTCTGCTGGTGGTTTGTTTCTTCGCCTCGTTCGGCGCCGGCTTCGCGTACGCGAGCTGGGCCATGGTGTGTCGCGCCGGACGCTGCCCGCCGGCCGACGCGTTGTCAGCCTACGAGCCCCGTCAGACGTCCAAGCTCTATGCGGCCGACGGAAGATTCATCGCCGAGTTGGGCATTGAGCGACGGACGATCGTACAACTGAAAGACATTCCGCCGCTCGTGCGGAATGCATTCGTTGTCACCGAGGACAAGCGCTTCTACCGACACGCGGGCGTCGACTGGAAGCGAGTGCCTGGCGCGCTCCTCACCGACATCAGGAATCGAAATTTCAGCGAGGGATTCTCGACCCTCACGATGCAGTTGGCTCGGAACATTTTTCCGGAGCGCATCTCGAGTGAGAAATCGCTCGTTCGAAAGCTCAAAGAGATCAAGGTCGCGCGCGCGATCGAACAGAAATACTCCAAGGACAAGATTCTCGAGCTGTACCTCAATCAAATCAACTTGGGCAACGGCGCCTACGGCATCGAGACGGCGGCCCAGCGGTACTTCGGGAAATCGGTCAAGGATCTGAACGTCGCGGAAGCGGCCACACTCGCCGCGATCCCGAAGGGCCCGGCACGCTACAACCCGCGCTTGTTCCCGGATCGCGCGATCGAACGTCGCAATACGATCATCGCGCTGATGCGCGACGCGGGCGTCATCAACGCGGCCGACGCGAGCGAAGCGCGCGCGTATCCGCTGCGTCTCGCGACACGCGTCGAGACGGGCGAGATTGCGCCCTACTACGTCGAATGGATTCGCGAGCAACTCGACGACAAGTTCGGCAAGCAGCTGTACGAGCAAGGCCTCAAAGTCTACACGACGCTCGACCTCGATCTCCAATCCGCCGCCGAGCGGGCGCTCGAAAGGCAGCTTCGCGCGATCGAATCCGGCCGATATGGCCCGTACCCTCACATCAGCTACGAGCGCTACACGGCGCAGGCGGGCAGCGGCGACCAATCCCAAGCGGGGAACTCGCCGTACCTGCAAGGCGCCTTCATTGCGATGGATCCGCGCACCGGCGCCATACGGGCGCTGATTGGCGGGCGCGACTTCGATGACAGCAAGTTCGATCGCGCCACGCAAGCCGTACGACAGCCCGGATCGACCTTCAAGCCGATCGTCTACGCCGATGCGATCCACAACGGTCGGCCCCTGTCGTACACGCTCGACGACTCGCCACTGACAGTCGAGATGCCGGGCAGCCCGCCATGGACGCCGAGGAATTTCGAGCCCGATTTCGCCGGCAAGATCCCGATGCGACGCGCGCTCTACCAATCGCGCAACGTGCCGACCATTCGCCTCGGCATGGAGCTCGGCGTGCAGAGTGTGATCGACGAAGCTCGCGCGTTCGGTTTGACGACACCGATTCCAGGATATCCATCGATTTTCATCGGGGCGGCCGACGTCCTCCCCATTGAGATGGTCTCGGCGTACACGACCTTCGCGACCCTCGGTACACGCGCGCAACCCACCGCGATCATTCGCGTCGAAGATCAGAAGGGCACCACCCTTTGGGCACCCGAGCCGACGACGGTGTCAGTTCTGTCCCCCGAAGAGGCGTGGTTGATGGTCAGCGTCATGAAAGACGTCGTGCAACGGGGAACGGCGGCGGGAAGCGTAGGCGCAGTATTTCACTATCCGGCCGGTGGCAAAACCGGAACGACGAACGACGGGACCGACGTTTGGTACATCGGCTACACGTCGGACTTGGTCGCCGGCGTATGGATGGGTTTCGATCGGCCCAAGAAGATCAAAGCGAACGCGCAAGGCGGAATTCTCGCGGCGCCGGCGTGGACGTCATTCATGAACGAGGTCTATCGTCGAAAGCCGGCACCGCGCGACTGGCCGATGCCTCCGGATCTCGTCGTGAAGCAGGTCGATGTGTCGACGAACATGCTCGCGACCCCGTACTGTCCTCGTGAGGTCGTCGCGAACGAGTTCTACATCCCCGGGACGGACCCAGTGCAGGAATGCACCGTCCATGGCGGCGGACTCTATCCCGACACGTCGGGCGCGTATCCACCGTCCGCCACCTATCCGGCATCGCCCTACCCCATCGGCGGTCCTCCGAACGCCGACTCGCTGCGACGTGCGCGCGGCGATACCGGTCGGGCGGCAACCACTGTCACAGTGCCTGGCACGGCGACACCAATTCGCCCGGGTCGGACCCCGCCGGTCGACACCTCCCGGCGATTCCGCGACAGTGCGATCTTTGCTCTGCCGTCGCGTGATTCCCTGGCAAAGCTCAAGGCTCGGACGGATTCACTCCGTCGGCTGGATTCGCTGCGTCGCGATTCATTGCGCGTGCGACCGCCGAAACCCGACACGAGCCGGCCGCCGTTCAAGGACTCTCATTAGCATGCAATGACCTGGCAGCCTGTCGACTGCCACGCCCATTCGACGTTCTCGGACGGCGCGCTCACCATCGCGGAAGTGGTCGAGCGGGCCGCGGCGTTGGGTGTGAGGCCGTCGCTCTCGGACCACGTCTCGCGCGACGTCGAACGCAGCATGAAGAGCATCGCCGACGTAGAACAGTACCTCGACGCGCTCGACCAGTACGACGTGTTGCGCGCCGGGGAATTCTGCTGGCATGACCAGCTGTGGCGCGAGCTTCCCGACTCCCTCGTCCGCCGATTCACGCACCGCCTGGGATCGTTGCACGCGATCCAACTGTCCGACGGTACGCTCGTCCATGCTTTCTCGCGGCGCGTGCCGGAGAGTATCACCGTCGAGCAGTACATGGACGCGCACACCGACACGCTCGAGCGCTTTGCTCGCGAGATGCCGGTCGACATCCTCGCCCATCCGACACTCGTCACGATGTCGTTTCGCAACGCGGACATCGACACGCTGTGGAACGAGGAGCGAGAGACGCGCGTCGTCGATGCCCTCTACGACGCAGACATCGCATTCGAGATCTCGTCGCGCTACCAGCCGCACGAACGCATCGTCCGGCGCGCCGTCGAGCGCGGGGTGCGAATCTCACTCGGATCCGACGGACACACGCGGGAACAGGTCGCGAACATCGTTCGACCGCTCGCACTGGCGCGCAAGCTCGGTGTGGCGGACCAGGAGCTCTATGATCCGCTACGTCACGGGTCGAAGACCGGATTTTCGCCTCGGACGACCGCATGATCCGGTATCGCGCGCGATGGGTCGTTCCGATTGCGTCGCCTCCGATCGCCGACGGAGTCGTCGGTGTGGAGGCGGATCGCATCGAGTTTGTCGGCTCGTCCGACGAAGGCCCCGCGGGCGATGAAGTCCATCTCGGCGAGGTCGTCCTGCTGCCGGGACTGGTAAATTCGCATTGCCATCTCGAGCTCACGGCAATGCGTGGGTTTCTCGAGGATCTCGATTTCCAACGGTGGATTCTGCGGCTCAACTTTTCGCGTCGCGCCACGCTCGACAACGACGCGTTGCTGGATTCTGCGCGCTACGGACTCGAGGAAGGCGTTCGCGCTGGCATCACGACCTACGCCGACACATCCTCGTCGGGTGTCGTGATTCGCGCGATGCGCGAAGCGGGGGTGCGCGGCATCATGTACCAAGAAGTATTCGGTCCTGATCCCGCGCAGTGCGCAACGTCGATCGCCGAGTTGCGCACCGCGGTCGCTGGCCTCCGCTATCTCGAGACACCGCTTGTGCGCGTCGGCGTCTCGCCGCACGCGCCGTACACCGTGTCCGACGATCTGTTTCGCGCGACTGCTGACCTCGCGCGTGAGCATCATTTGCCGCTGGCGGTGCACATCGCGGAGAGCGAGTTGGAACGTCGGCTGGTCGTCGACGCGGCCGGATCATTCGCCGATGGGCTGCGACGTCGCGGAATCACCGTCGAGCCGCGCGGCGAGTCCTCGATCCAGTTGTTGGCGCGGTTGCGTTTGCTGGACGTCAAGCCGCTTCTGATTCATTGCGTCCGCGTCGATGCCCGCGACATCGCGACGATCGCCGCCTCGCAATCGACCGTCGCTCATTGTCCGATCTCGAACGCCAAGCTCGGTCACGGCGTTGCGCCGCTCGACGAGCTTCTCGCCGCGGGCATCACCGTCGGACTCGGCTCGGACTCGATGGCGAGCAACAACCGCATGGACATGCTCGCGGAAGCGCGGATGGCGCTGCTGATGCAGCGGGCGCGGATCGCGTCGTTCGAATCGCCTGCCGCGATCGATGTCCTCGAGTTGGCGACGATCGGGGGCGCAAAGGCCATCGGCATCGATCATCTCGTCGGAACGCTCGAGGAAGGGAAGCAAGCCGACCTGGCCGCGTTCGCGATCGATCCGTTGCTTCCAGTTCAAGACCCCATAACAGCGGCGATTTTTTCAATCACTGGCGCTCATGCGCGTTTCGTCATGGTTGCAGGCCGACCGCTGGTACGTGATGGCGCCCTCGTGACGCCGCGCACCGGATTGGCGCACCGTCTGACGCAATTGGGCGACGCGTTGGCCGAATGGGTTGCGTCCGGAGGCGAAATGGAGTCTTCGCTTTAGGGGCACGGGCGATCTTGTCGCCTCGGTGACCGCAGCATAGCTTGCTATACATAGACCTTCCGACACGTGCGTGCGCACGCGATCGGGAGCGTGGCGCCGCTCACCCGTTCCCGCTCCCGCCCGACTTGTAAGGCGGGAGTTTGTGTACCGGCTCCTTCGGAGGTTGCGTGGTCGTTGGCTGTCTGGCTCTGAACGCGTCGTACGAACCCCTGACGATGGTCCCGCTTCGCCGGGCGCTTCGTCTCGTGATCGACGGAAAAGCCGAGATCGTCGAGGCGGATCAGGACCGCGTCGTGCGCTCGGAGCGTTTGACGATGCCCCGGCCTGCGGTGATTCGGTTGACGAAGTTCATCCACGTTCCGCGCCGCTTCCGTCGTCAGGTCACCAACACGTTCCTGTTCGCGCGCGATCATTATCGCTGCCAGTACTGTGGCCGCCATATGACCGAGCTCAAGCCGCGCGAGTCGCTCACGCGCGACCACCTGATTCCCCTGTCACGCGGTGGGACCAACGAGTGGAACAACGTCGTCGCCGCCTGCAGCCCGTGCAACACGCGGAAGGGTAATCGTCTGCCCGAGGAGATCGGCATGCATCCACTCACGCATCCGGTCGAGCCGCACTTCGTGCACCTGAGCTGGGCGGTGCGTCGCCTCACGCCGACGCAAGCGCGCTACATCCGCACGTTCTACGGCAGCGAGGTGCTGCACCACCTCGAGCAGCTCGAGCACCGAGGCCTGCGCGCGCACTGAGCCGGTGGAACGGTGGAACAGTGGAACGGGTGAACGGAGGAACGCAGTGCGCGACTGGCGCTGACGATCGTTTATTTGCTCCGTTTGATTGGCGGGTTCTTCACGCTTTCGCACGATGTCGCGCTAACGGTTCCAACCCGCCGAGGACAAAGGGAACCATTTTGAAGGTCAAACGCGCGAGAACGCGCGAGAACGCGCGAGAACGCGCGAAAACTCCCAGATTAATTCCTTCCCATTTGCGTTTGCAATTAGCGGACATTCGCGTGAATTCGCGGCAATTCGCGTTTCACATTGTTCCATCTGTCCCCGCCGAATCTGGTTCGCAATTGCGGGAACGCGAATGACGCGAATGACGCGACTGTCCGCGAATGTTCGCGAATCAAACATCGGAACGACTTGACTCTGATCGTCCGTCGACAACCGTTCCACCGTTCCACCGTTCCACCGTTCCTCCGCTCCACCGTTCCACCGCTCCTCAGTTCCACCGTTTTACCAAACGCCAGACCCGAAAAAACGCAATGCAACT
>DASYSU010000303.1:0-2247 GCA_036002925.1 Gemmatimonadaceae bacterium
TCCGCGATCGCGCAGGACCGGGCCGGCGAGGGCACGCGGTTTCGCAAGCGCGATCGCCGTGCGTCGCGGGTTGGCATCGAGGGCCCGTTTGTAACTCAACTGAAAGGCGTGCGCGAGATCCGCATCCGCCGCTGCGACAGACACACCTGGCTTGCGTCGCGCGAACACCTCGAACCAGCTCATGCCGTACGAGCTGTACCACGGATTCTTGGGGTCATGACCCCAAGCGTTCGTGGCCATGTGTGCGCTGAGTGGGATGAACGCAACGAGCGGATCCATCGCGAACGCGTTGAATCCCTCAGGCGCCACGCCGATCACCGTGAACTTCGCGGGACCGATGTCGAGCAACGTTCCGAGCGCCTCTTTGCGGCCGCCGAACTGAGTTTGCCAGAACGCGTACGACAAAACGGCGACGCGCGCGCCGTCGGGCGGAGCGTCTTCGGCGTCGGTGAAGAACCGGCCGATGACCGGCTTGACCGAGAACATTCGCCACAGGTCGGCGCCGCTCACGCCGACTTTCATCTCCTTCGTCGCTTCGCCCGTACCGACGGCGAGGTTGTTCCAATAGAACGGCGTCATGAGGTCGAACGACTTCGTGTTTTCCTTTATGTCGAGATATGGTCGATAGCCGGTATAGCTCCGCACGTTCTCTTTGCCACGATCGGTGGTCGCGATGTACAGACGCGCCGCGCGGGCGGGCGACGCGAGAAAGGCCGGTGGACGAAACAACAGCCGATCGACGATGCCGAACATCGTGGCGTTGGCGCCGATCCCGAGTCCGAGTGTCACGACGACGGCAATGGCGAAGCCGGGTTTGAGTCGAAGGCCGCGAATCGCGTAGCGCAGATCTTGGGTGAATGCGTTCCACCACTCGGTGCGCCGCTCTCTTCCCAATCGTGACCGATCGATCGTCGTGAGGCGTTCGCGGGTGCGCTGAACATCGCCGAAGCGCCGTGTGGCTTCGCGTCGCGCCTCGTCTGGGGTCATTCCGCTGCTCATGAGCTCCCTCATCGTCATCTCGAAGTGGAATTGCAGCTCGTCGTCGACCGCGCGCTCGACGGTGGCGCCGTTGCGCTCGATGCGAAGGATCCGTTTCAGTCCTGGAACGCGAGACATTGTCGGCCGGCGAGTCAGGCGGTTTGGAGAACTTTGAAGACGGCGGCGGCGTAGTCGGTCCACACGGCCGTTTTGGCGCGGAGCTGCTTTCGTCCTTGCGACGTCAACTGGTAGTACTTGGCTCGCCGGTTGTTCTCCGACAACCCCCACTCTGACTCGAGCCATCCGCGCTTTTCCATACGGTGGAGTGCGGTGTAGAGGGCGCCTTCCTCGATTTGCAATCGCTGGTCGGTGGTCTCGCGGATCCACGACGCGACGGCGTAGCCGTGCCGCGGACCCCACGTCAGCGTCTTGAGGATGAGCAGGTCGAGCGTGCCTTGGAGTAGATCGAGATCGACAGCGGTCACGGAGTCTCCCCTGAAGTATTGATGGGTATATTGCAGGCTGGCCCCGAGAAGCGCAACTCCCCTGAATGCTTGAGGGCGGCCTCGCATCCTCAGACACCGACGGCCCGCAAAGCGTTGCTCGACCCGGCCGATCACGGCATTATGCGCCGATGAACTCCGTCATGGCGCGCCGCAGTGCCTGAGCTGCCGGACATCACCGTCTATGTCGAGGCGCTCCGGCGCCGGCTCGTCGGACAGCCGATCGAAGAGATCCGTCTCAAGACGCCGTTCCTCCTCCGTACCGTCGAGCCGCCACTCGCCGACCTGATCGGCAAGCGCGTCGTTGCGGTCGAGCGACTCGGCAAACGTATCGCGATCGAGTTGGACGGCGAGCTGTTCATCGTCATCCATCTGATGATTGCCGGTCGATTACACTGGAAAGCGAAAGGCGCCAAGGCCGGCGGTCGCAACGACCTCGCCGCGTTCGAGTTTCCGACCGGCATACTCTCGCTCACCGAAGCCGGAACGAAACGCCGCGCCTCGCTGCATCTCGTTCGTGGTCGCGAAGGACTCGCCGAGTTCAGGCGCGGAGGACTCGAGCCTCTCGACGCGACGCTCGACGATTTCGCGGCGCGCCTTCGCTCGGAGAATCACACGATCAAGCGTTCGCTCACCGACCCGCGGCTCTTCAGCGGCATCGGCAACGCGTACTCCGACGAGATTCTCCATCGCGCGCGGCTGTCACCCGTCAAGCTCACCAGCCGACTCGGCGACGACGAGATCGCTCGTCTCTTTGACGCGACCA
>DASYSU010000304.1:0-4995 GCA_036002925.1 Gemmatimonadaceae bacterium
CTTCACGCTGACGCGAGACGCGCCCGCCGATTGGGCGGGCTATCGTCGTCGGATCGATCGAGCGATGCTGGAGCAGGTGAGCTGGCCGGCGTCGCAAATGCCGCGCGCGTTCGTCTGCGGACCGACGCCGCTCGTCGAGTCGGTGTCGACGCTACTCGTCGCGCTCGGCCACGATCCGTCGAACGTTCGCACCGAGCGCTTCGGCCCGACATGAACAGGCACTGGGGGATATTCTCACGAATCAGTTGGAGGCGAAATGCAAGCCGAGGAAATGCGATTGGACGGAAATGCCGCGGCGGGAATACTGCGCGACTTGTTCGCCACCGATGTCACCGCGGCGTTCGCGACATGCAAGGGGTGCGGCAGGGTCGGGCCGATGGGCACACTGCTGGAGTACGGCCACGCGATGGGCGTGATACTCCGCTGCCCGTCGTGCGACAGCGCTGTGCTGCGCATCGTGCGCACGCCGGGCTGGCTACGAGTCGATGCATCGGGAATCTCGTTGCTGAGGATCCCGGACGAATAGAGATAGGCGTCAGCCGTCAGCGTATTTCAGCTGTAAGCTCCAGCTAAAGCTAAAGCTGAAGCTGGAAAAGCTGACGCCTGACGCCTGATGGCTTACTGACTCGCTCTCGGCGCGGGTTCCATGAATAGATCGTCCGGGTAGCAGTACGCCCAATCCTCGTCCGGCTCGAAGCTGACGATGATCGGATGCTTCGAGGCGTGATAGTGCTTCGTCGCGTGCTTGCCCGGCGACAGATCGCAGCAGCCGACGTGCCCGCACGACGCGCACAAGCGCAAATGAACCCACTCGCCGCCGGTGGCGAGACACTCGGCGCAGCCATTCGGCGTTCCTGGTGGAACGTCGCGCATTTGAGAGAGGTGACTGCATTGCGCCGGCATGATTGGCTCCCGTCGAAAACAGCGCGAACGTTCAGGGTGACCAAACCAAATCTATTCGACGGCGGTAGGGCCTGTTCACGCGTGCTTCGAGTCGCGGGCCTCGACAGCTACTGATCGATGTCCACTCCACGCGGCGGCGTCGAGCGGAGGGCAGCCTTGCCCTCATGCCGGTATTTGAACCTGGCGATCCGATCGATGAGGCGATCGATCTCGGCTTGCGGCAGGTGGTCGATCACCGGCCCGAGCCGCGACCGGATGCGGTCGCGCAACTCACTGAGCACGCGCTCACGTTCCGTGTCTATCTCGGTCGACACAGGGCCGTCGTTCCGCCGCCTCATCATGGGACTCGAGGAGCTCGCGACACGGGCAATGAACCGATGAACGAGCGATGCGACATGTTCGGCACGGCTGCGATGCTCGACTTATAGGCAAAGCCCAGGCCGTTCGTAGAGCGGCGTCATGTTGAGAACCGCCAGGGCGGCGTCCACCGGGCACGCGCGATGCTCCTGCGCACCACACTGTTCCGCGCGACGCCGAACGGAATCTCGTGCCGAGGCTTGCTCTGACTTTGGACCGCGAACCCCGACAAGCTCCGCGCATTGAACGACTGGCATCCCGCTCCGTCCGCGACGCGCACGGAGTCCCCTGGCTCGTCCAGGAAGTTCGAGATTGGGAGTATGATCGGCGCTCGGCGACCTCGCTGGTTTTCAGCAGCGACGACGTGATGCGACGCGTTCGCGACTATCCGCCGAACTGGATTGATTTGTCGGACGAAGATCTGATCGCGCTCAGCTTCGGCGTATAGTTAAGCGCCGCCTAGCGCGTTTTGCGCAACGGCATGAGCATTGCTCAGACCCCCGGACGACGTTCGCGCAATCGCCTCATCATTCTCGACGACCGACGCTGGTCCAGCTGTCCGGCAGGATCCCATGCCACACCACAATTCGCGCTGTCGCACCGACGGTTTCCCAATGATTCGCCTGCATGGTGAATCGAACGGCGGCACCAAGACGGGAATCATCGCGGATCGCGAGTGCACCAACCCCTGGCATCCCAAACGCATCACGTGTCCGCACTGCGGACGGACTCGCAAGATCGTCCTTGCGAGCGCCGTGATTCAGGGCGAGCCGGTCTACTTGCACTGTCTCAGGTGCCGGCATCTGTGGCAACCCCCGCGACTGGTACCGTAGGTCAGTGATCAGTGCTCAGTGTTCAGTCGTGAGCCCGGTTCTTCAGTAGTCAGTAATGAGTTGGAGTCGTGAGTCCTGAGTCTTGAGGGACGGTGGTCTCGTTGTGCGACTCATCACTCGAACTGACGACTCGACGACTTCAACTGAAGACTGGGCCTCGAGCTCACGACTGAGAACTGATCACTGATCACTGATCATTGACAAGCTATCTAGGTATAGCTAGATAGGTATCATGGCTCGCGCGCGAAACGACATCCTCCAGGGCACGCTCGCCTTGCTCGTCCTCAAGACGCTCGATGCGCAGGGCGCAATGCACGGCTACGCCATCACCTCTCACATTCAGCGCGTCTCCGCCGAGCTGTTGCGGGTTGAAGAAGGGTCGCTCTACCCGGCGCTGCATCGCATGGCCCAAGACGGATGGCTGCGCTCCGTATGGGGCACGACCGACAAAAACCGCGAAGCCATGTTCTACACGATCACTGCCGCCGGCCGAAAGCAGCTTGCGCTGGAAGAGGAGCGGTGGTCGCGTCTCCGCGAGGGAGTCACGCGCGTCCTTCGATACGCTTGATCAATCGTTCCAAGCAGGGAGCAGTCCATGCCGAAATTCTTTTCATGGTTGTCCCGGCTGCGCAACCAGCTGCGCCCCGATCAGGTCTCGCGCGACATCGAGCGCGAGATGGCGTTCCATCTTGCCGAGCGCGCGGATGATCTCGTCGCGGCGGGAATGACGCCGGAGGCGGCACGTTTCGAAGCCCGCCGGCGGTTCGGCAACATGGGGTTGCAACGAGAGCGCACGCGCGAGCGCGACTTGTTCGCCTGGCTGGACACCCTCATCGCCGACCTACGCTACGCGGCGCGCGCTCTCCTCGCCGCCCCCGGCTTCGCCCTCGTGGCAATTTTCTCGCTCGCGCTCGGGATCGGCGCAAACACGGCGATTTTCAGCATTCTCGACGCGGTGATGCTCAAGTCGCTCCCCGTCGAACACCCCGAAGAGCTAGTCGCTCTCACCCGTGGTGGTGGTGGCGGTGGCGGCGTATTCACCAACCCGCTTTGGGAGGCCGTCCGCGACCGGCAGGATGTGTTCAGCGGCTTGTTCGCGTTCGGCGACGAAAGCTTCAATCTCACGGCCGGCGGCGAAGCGCGACGCGTGGCAGGTGGCTTGGTCAGCGGTGATTTTTTCTCGACGCTCGGCGTACGCACGACTCTTGGACGTCCGATCGTGCGCGGCGACGACTATCGTGGTTGTCCCGGCATCGCGGTGCTGAGCAACGCATTCTGGCAACGCGAATATGGCGGTGATCCGAACGCCGTCGGGCGCTTGATCTCCTTGGACGGACATCCGTTCGCAATCGTCGGCGTGACCGACTCGCGGTTCTTCGGGGTGAACGTCGGTGCACAGCCGCAAGTCTACGTCCCGCTCTGCAGCGAAGCGGTCGTCCGCGGGAAGAACAGCTGGCTCGATGGGCGCAGCACGTGGTTTCTCCAAATCGTCGGACGACCCAAGCCGACCGTCACACCACAGCAGCTGACTGCGCGTTTTGCCACACTCGCCCCGGCGATTGTCGAGGCAACGCTGCCGTCCGACTGGCCGGCGCACGCGTTGGACGAATACAAGCACGCGAGCTTCGGCGTCACGCCGGCGGCAAAGGGATTCTCCGATTTGCGGTCCACGTACAGCAAGGCGCTGTACATCTTGACGGCGATCGTCGCACTCGTGCTGCTCGTCGCGTGCGCTAACGTCGCCAACCTGCTTCTCGCTCGCGGAACGCTGCGCAGTCGAGAGATGGCCGTGCGGCTCGCGCTCGGCGCCGGCCGCGGGCGATTGGCGCGGCAGCTGATCACGGAGAGTCTGCTGCTCTCGTCGCTTGGAGCCGCGCTCGGTGTACTGATCGCGATGTGGGCCAGCCGCGTTTTGGTGCGCTCGCTGTCGTTGGCGGATCAAAGCGTATCGCTCGACCTTTCGGTCGACATGAACATGCTCATGTTCACGATCGGAGTATCTGTCGCGACCGGGCTGCTGTTCGGATTACCACCGGCGTGGCGCGCCGGACGAGTCGACCCGCAGAGCGCGATGAAGGCCCAGGGGCGCGGTGTCGTCGAAGGACGCAGTCGGTTCACTCTGGGCAACGCGCTCGTCGTCGGCCAGGTCGCGATGTCGCTCGTACTGATCGCGGCCGCCGGTTTGCTGCTCGGTAGTTGGCGAAAGCTCGCCGCGGCCGATCCTGGTTTTCGTCGTGAGCAAATACTGCTTGTCGCGACGGATATCAGTCCTGCCCACGTACTCGAGAAGCAACGTCCGGCCGTGTTCGGTCAGATCCTCGAACGGGTCCGCGCCCTGCCCGGCGTGCGCGCCGCGAGCGTCTCGCGAATCACACCCGTCGGCCACGCGGGGTGGAACGAGATGATCAAGGTCGATGGTTTCACGGCGGCGTCAGAGCGCGACGCGTTGTCGTGGGCGAACGGTGTGAGTGACGGATACTTCGCGACGATGGGCACGCCGCTGGTAATGGGACGTGAATTCGACGGACACGAAACGTCGACCTCCGTTCCCGTGGCGATCGTAAGCGAAGCAATGGCGCGGAAGTTCTTCGGCACCACCGCGGCGGTCGGCCGTCACTTCCAGATCGAGCAGGGCAGTGGCTGGGGCTCTCCGATCGAAGTGATCGGTATCGCCGGTAACACGAAATACCGTTCACTACGCGACTCAGCGCAGCCAATCATTTACTTCCCGCGCACGCAGCAGCAGTCAGAGGCCCAAGAGCTCAACTTCGAGATCCGTGCAAGCGGGGACCCGCTCGGTCTCGTACCCGCCGTGAAAGCCGCAATCGCGCAGGTCGATCCCCGGTTCACACTCGATTTCAGCACGCTCGAGCGACAGGTAGCCGAATCGATGACCGTGATG
>DASYSU010000305.1:0-31198 GCA_036002925.1 Gemmatimonadaceae bacterium
AGCGCCTCGCCGCTGCGCCGTTAGCGCTGCTCGGCACGTGCGTTGTTCGGCACGTGCGTTGTTCGGCACCCGCGTCGTCCAGCACTTGCGCTGTTCGGCACTTGCGCTGTTCGGCGCGTGCGTCGTGCGGCAGTCCCGTCGTTTGATTTCTCGCCTAGAACCGGATCGTCCACACGTGCAGAGCGCCTGGTGTTTGCGTCGCGACGATAAAATGACCGTCGGACGTCCACGTCGCACCCGGCAGGAGCACGCCCGACGGCGAGGCCCAAGTAAACTTGGTCGCCAACGAGCCAACGTCGACGAATACGACAGGCGCCGACCGTTGCGGGTCGTCTGCATTCTGCGTTACCACGGCCGTCTCACGGCCATTAGGTGACGTCTCCGTATAGAAAACCGGATCGGTCAGCTTCGTCGAGCGACGTATGGTGGCGCCCGTTTTGGCATCGATCGACAAAACGGTCCCGTCACCGCCGCCGGCAAACACGGTCTTGCCGTCGATCGCATAGTCGATCGCGAGTGGCTCGCTCACGAAATCCGAGTTCTTCGCCGTCAGCTTTCCTGATCCTGCATCGTATACGCGGACACCATCGCCGTCAGTGCTGGCGAGCGACGTGCCGTTGCGGGAAAACACGACCGACGTTGTTCCGACAGTCGCCTCGAGCTCGCGGATCAGGCGATGTGAACCAACGTCGTACAGTTGAACCGGAGTTCCGGGCGCGATGGCGAGCAGATGGCCGTCGCGCGAAAACGCGGCCGCGGTCAAGTAGTGTGGCGTCTTGAATTCCCACTCGACGCGACCCGTCGCGGTGCTCCAAATCGTGACGCGGGCAGTATAATCCGCGACGAGCAGCACGCGGCCGTCGTCCGAGATCGCGCTCCACGCAACATCTCGACCGGCCAGATCGATCGTGTGCGTCAATTTCCTCGAGCGCGAGTCCCAGACGCGAAGCTTGTGGTCGATCGACACTCCGGCGACGATGCCGTTGCTTCGGGAGAGCACGGTCATGACCAGTGGCGATGGCGCTTCGAGTCGGGTTTCCGACGGCTGCTGCGCGCCGACGGACGCGCCGATCACGACGGCCGCGAGCGCGAGTCGCCTCACGCGCGCTCCAGTACGACCTCGAAACTCACCGAGGCGGTCACACTGCCAGCTTTGGGAGCGAGTGCCACCGGGCGGACGAGCTCGCGACTCTGAATGAGCGGGTCCCTCGTGTAATTCCGATCCGGATTGCCCTCGAACACGGGATCGGTCGCGAAATAGAGCTGCGTGGTCAGGAGCTTGTGCCCAGGCGCGCGCACCAAGTAGTGGACGTGTTGGCACACCCGCGCGGGATAATGACCCGGCATGATCGACTCGAACGCGTACGACCCGTTCGCGTCCGCGACCAGCGACGTCCGATAGTGATACCCAGACAGATCGTACTGCCCAGCGTCATTGGTATGCCAAATCTCTAATGTCGCTCCCGGCACGGCGTCGCCCCGAGTATCGAATACGCGCCCGCTGACCGAGAGTGGCATTCCTCGATCGCCTGGGGACCGAAGCTCCATCGTTCGCGGTGCGCCCTTCCTATAGAAGGGCCCGAGCTCGTTCCATGGCGTCGGCGCCCTGCCTTGGTTTCGATCCCAGGCGTCGAGCGCGTCGGAGAGCGATAAGGTCGGCACGACGGCGAGCACGCCGAGTGCCGCACACTTCGCCAACAGATCGCGGCGAGAGAGGCGAGATTCGGCAAGGTGAAGCTGGGTCCACCGTTGCTCCGGCGACCTTGAATCGGATTTGCTCATGGCTCGACGGTCGGAGGGATATCGTCGCGGCGCGTCGCGAGAACCTACGACTACTTCGGCGTGATGGCAATTGGAGCGCTGGCTGCTGCCGTCCGTGTCGTGTCACCCTTGATCAGCCACCACAGGCCGAGTGGAATTTCGAATGCGGAGATCGGCAGCCACATGAGATCGGTGATCGGACGGTGGAGCAGTCCGGCGAGTTGCAGCGGAAGGCAGACCACCAGAAGAATCGATCCCACCACGCCGAGCCAGGCCAACGCTGTGGGGATGATCCGCCCGCGGAGTAGAAGCCAGCAAAAGAGTGTACTACCGACGGCGAAGAACGTTGCGGCGACGGAGGAGTTCCAAGCTCGCGTTCCCGTGAAGAGGAGCGTCCCGAGCGTCTGCGTCGACGCGGCATCGAGCGAAACGCTACCCGTCGTCCCAAGCCACAGCTGTTCCATCATCGTCCGCATCACGATCGCGCTCGCAAAGCCTTCGCCGACGCGACACGCAAAAGCCACCAACGCAAGGTCTCGATCCTCATCGCGCGTGAGCGCGTACAGCGTCACGGCCAAGACGATGGCCGCGAAGCACGTGATGAGCGTGAGCACGATCGCGACGCGCATGGCGCCTGCGTGCGCGGCGATCGACGCAAGCTTCGCAGCGACGCCGTCGCCTTGGGTCGCCCGAGCGGAGAGGAGCAACGACGGGAACGCGAGCGCGATGTAGGCCAGGTACGTGAAGCCGGCAACGCGCGCGTTCGCGTTCCGAGTCATCTGACGACCTGCGGTGAGCGTGCGAGGACGATGCCGCGGAGCGACCGTCGCCACCGTACGCGCCACAGCCAGTAGAACAACGCCGCGAGCACCACCAGCGGCGGAATAGCGAGCAGTGGGATGATGCGGATCGGCTTTGGGATGACCTTCGCCTGCCCGAGAAAAAACGAAAACGCGGCGATCAAAAGCGCCGTATTCATGCGCCAGAGATGCCTGGCGAGTCGCGGAGCGCCGCGAAGGGTCTGAACACCTCCGGAACGGATCAACCGAAAATCGCCCGCCGCGGACAACACACCAATCGCGGCGAAGATGAAGAACGGAAAGGACGGCATGCCGTATAGCCTGCCCTTCGGACTCGTGATTGCTTCGATCCCGAATGTCAGGAGGGTTACACTCACCGCCAACACGACGAACATCAGTGTGGGCTCCTGCCAACGGGATCGTGAGGACGACGGACGAACTGCGGTAAGCCCGGTGATTACGAGATACGCCGTCAGCAACCCGATCGGCGTGTTCGCGCCCGGCGCTACGTTTCGAACCACCGCCATCGTAGATCCCATGAGGGCCATGGTGATCATCGCATAGACGAATACTGTGCCGCCGTTACGGTGCACGGTCGCGCCTTTCACGCTAGAAAGCGCGATGTAGCCAGCGAGGATTCCGACCGCGCCGGCGACGATGTGGACGACCAAGTCGATTCGCACCGCGCTACTCCGCGCGGAGGGCTACCGCCGGATCAACGCGGGCCGCGCGCGCCGCCGGAAGCCAACACGCACCAATACCGACGGCGGTGAGTATCAGCGCCACGGCGCCAAGTGTGACCGGATCGTGTGCCGTGATGCCGAAGAGCAATCCGCTCAGCAGCCGAGTCGCGAACAACGCGCCGCTCAGACCAACAGCTAATCCGGCGACAAGCAGCACGCCACCCTCGCCGAGGACCATGCGACGAACGCGTCCCGAATCAGCGCCGAGACTCATGCGAATGCCGATCTCCGCGGTGCGCGAGCTCACCGAGAATGCGAGCACGCCGGCGATGCCAACCATCGCGATCACAAACGCCAGCGCGCCGAACGAGGCGATGAACATCGCATTGAGACGGCGCGGTGCAACCGTCTCATCGCGAATCTGCTCCACCGTCGCGATGTGCTCGATCAGTTGTCGCGGATAGAGATCATGGATTGCTTTGACAATCATGGGCTGGACCACCGACGGATCGGAGGTCGTTCGCGCGATCAGCGTGGCCCCGAAGATCAACTCCTGTGCGAACGGCTCGTACATCGTCGGTGTGGGATCGTTGTCGAGCCCGTGATCGCGAGTGTCACCCACGAGGCCGACGACCGTGCGCCAGTCGCCGGTGAACGGCGTGAACCGCAGAACGTCGCCGGTCATCGCGACGCGCCGGCCGATTGGATCCACGTCGCCGAACAGCTTCTTGGCGAACGCCTGGTTCAAAATCACGACGAGCGCCGATCCACGACGGTCGGTCGCGTCGAACGCCCGTCCCTTCAGCAGTGGAATGGCCGACACGCTGAAGTACTGGGGGTCGACACTTCTCACCGCGCCGTGCGGCATCATCTGGTTCGGCGCAAGCGCCTGACCTTCGGCCTTCACGTCCATCTCCATGATCGACGCGCGGAGCGGCGCCGCGGCCCCTAACGAAGCAATCTGCACGCCGGGAAGCGCGGCCACGCGTTCTCGCACCGCTTCATACTTCGCGAAGTTCTGCGGCTGTTTCATCACCTCACGCAGCAGGTCGCCCTCCAACGGCATGTCGAGCGTGAGCACGTGATCGGCGCGAACGCCCGTCTCGACCGAGGCCAGCTTGGTGAGGGTGCGCACGAGAAGTCCGGCGCCGCTGAGCAACACCACACAGGCCGCCACCTGCGCGACCACGAGCGACTGCTGAACGCGCTGCCGCCCGCGACCGAGCGTTGTGCGGCGACCGCCGCCGGTGGGAGCGAGCGACGTACCAAGCGTGCGCTCACCGCCGATGTGCGGAACGAACGACAGCACGATCGCCACGAGGACGCTCGTGGCCAGTCCAACCGCGAGTACGACGCCGTCGACGCGAATTTCGTGGGCGCGCGGAGACAACTGAGCCGCGAAAGCGACAAGGAGCTTGAGTCCAGCGTACGCGACGAGCACGCCGATCGCACCGCCAATCAGCGCGAGGGCGAGGTTTTCGACGAGTAGCAAGCGTCGCAGCCGCGCGGTTCCGGCGCCGAGTGCGGCACGGACACGCATCTCCCGTTCGCGTCCGACGCCACGCATGAGCGTAAGGTTGGAGACATTGGCGCAGGCGATGAGCAGCACGAACGCCGCCGCGCCCATGAGGAGCCAGAACATAAAGGACGCGCGTTCGTTCAATGCGTCGCGCAACGGCAATACCGTGATGCCGAACTGTTTGGCTTTCTCGTAGGACTCCGGATGGTCCTGGAACATGCCCGCCGCGATGCGAGTCAGCTCAACGCGCGCCTGGTCGACCGTACTGTTCGGTGCGAGACGAGCAAAGACTTCCGACATCCGGTGTGTCCGCCCGGTGACCATCGTGGCGCTCAAATGGTGCGGGCTCGTGACTGTGTTCACGAACACGTCGGTTGGCTCGGGATAGTGCGGGGCCGGCTGCACAACACCAACGATCGTCGACACCTTGTCGTTGAGCCGAATCGTGTGCCCGATGATGTGCGGATCACCGCCGAAGTGTTCATTCCAATACTCGTACGACAACACGCTGATAGGCGCCGCGGCCGGTCCGTCGTCGCCTGGATTCGTCAGGCGGCCGACCACCGGTTCGAGCCCCATGACATCGAAGTAGTTGCCGCTGACGATTCCGACCTTGACCCGCACCGGATGTCCGTCGGCGCCGACGAGTGTGAACGGGAGCGATGACGAAAACTCGGCGATGGCTGACAGGGTTTTCGATCCGGCGCGATAATCGGCGAGCTCCGGAACCGAGAAGAGGACGTTGTGTTCCTTTGCGCCCGGCGCCGATTGTCGCAGATAGACGAGGCGCTGACCGTCGCGATTCGGCAGTGGTCGGAGCAGTGTGCCGCGGAGGAGCGTGAACATCGCCGTGTTCGCGCCGATCCCGAGCGCCAACGTGATCACCACCACCGCGGTGAACACGCGGCTGCGGCGCAAGGTGCGGAGCGCGTATCGGACGTCGGCCGTCATACCCTCGAGCCACGGGAGGCCGCGTTGATCGCGGACCGACTCGGCCGCCGCAGTGAGACCGCCGGCGGCGAGCATCGCCTGTCGGCGAGCCTCGTCGGGACGCATTCCGCGCCGGACATTTTCGGCGGTCGCCATCTCGAGATGAGCTTGCAATTCTTCGCGAAGATCGGCGTCGGCACGATCTCCGGTGAAGAATCCGACGATGCGCGCGAGCGCGGCGCGTAGGTATTTCATGGGGTCTCCCTTCGTGGTGCGAGAAAGGCCGCGATCAGATCGGCGGTCTGGTTCCATTCGCGCGTTTCGCGCGCCAGTTGCTTGCGTCCCGCGGGAGTGAGCGAATAGAACTTCGCGCGACGATTGTTCTCGGACTGGCGCCACTCCGCCTTGATGGCGCCCTCTTGCTCGAGCTTGAGCAGGGCGGGGTAGAGGGTGCCGTAGTTCAGGGTGAGGCGGTTCTTGCTCGTCTCCTCGATGCGGCGCGCAACGCCGTAGCCGTGGAGTGGTCCGAGCACATCGAGGGTTTTGAGGATCATCAGGGCGAGAGTGCCCTGCTGCACGTCGAGTTTCTCCGCCATGTTCAGTCCTCTGGGCTGTGAACGGGTGCCTGTGATCTCGTACGGACCCACGCCTCTATGGGTTTCCAATAGGGCTGGAAACTCCTACGAGACCGTAGCCGTATGGGTTGCCAATACGATTAGAGCCTCGTACGGGAGGGCCGTCCTATGGGTTTCCCATACGACGGTAGTGTTCGGCATCGGATCGCGCAATAGGGAACCGTCGGTCATGGCACTCGCCCCGGCGGATGCGCCCCGGAACTGATTAGACGGGCGAGCAAACGATCCCAGATTTGCGCAGATTCGACGCAGATTTGCGCGGATGAGAGCGGAACCACGCGGTGGGAAATTCACCCGATCGATCATCGGGGCGTTCTTTGATGTTTACAATGGGCTCGGATTTGGACTGTTGGAGTCGGTATACTCAGGCGCGCTAGAGTTCGAGCTGCGCGCTCGTGGGCATCTCGTTGAACGAGAGTTCTGGACCGACGTCTTCTACAAAGGCCACCCGATCGCTCGGCAACGGCTCGACATGATCGTCAATCGAGCCGTGGTGGTCGAAGTCAAGGCCACCGAGCGATTGGCGCCGTTCGCACAGCGCCAGCTACTCAATTATCTCACGGCAACGAAGCTGGATCTCGGTCTCATCCTACACTTCGGGCCGGAAGCGAAGGTACATCGCCTCATCAATACCAAGCACAGTCCCTAGTCAGCGCATGGTCCACATCTGCGCAAATCCGCGTTCAATCTGCGCGAATCTGCGATCGTTGAGTCGCCCGTCTTGAACATACCTCGCCGCGTCGACCACCAGCCCCCAAACGCCTGCGCTATGCAGACTTCGCCAACCTATCGACCTATTTCTCTCTCCCACTCCGCGAGGAACCGCTGGAGCGATCGAACGATCTCAGGATGACCGGCCGCGAGATCGTTTCGCTCTCCAGGGTCCTTGGCGAGGTCGTACAACAGAAGCGATCCGCCGTCGATGAGCAGTTTCCAGTTCCCGGACCGAACGGCGCGCTGTTGTCGGCCCGGATTCGCAACACGCCAGAATAAGTGTCGTTCGCGCGGCGGGGTCGCGCCGCGCAGAATCGGCAAGAGGTCGATTCCGTCGGGACGATACGTGTCGGGCGCGCTCGTGCCCGTCGCCGCGAGAATCGATGCGGAGAGATCCATCGTGAT
This sequence comes from Gemmatimonadaceae bacterium, assembly GCA_036002925.1. Taxonomy (GTDB): domain Bacteria; phylum Gemmatimonadota; class Gemmatimonadetes; order Gemmatimonadales; family Gemmatimonadaceae; genus JAQBQB01. The sequence goes on from DASYSU010000305.1 coordinate 7,448, forward strand.
GGCGGCCTGCGCGGACGTCTTGCCCGCGGGCAATCGGGCGGGCCAACGAAAGATCAGTGGAACGCGGATGCCACCCTCCCAAAGCGTCCCTTTGCGATGAAACAATGGAGCGTTGCGCGACAACCATTCGCCGCCGTTGTCATTTGTGAAAATGACGAGCGTATTTTGCGATAGCCCGTGCTTCTCGAGCGCCGCGAGAATGCGTCCCACACCATCGTCCGCGCGCTCGAGCATTTTCACGTAATCCGCGCGCGTGGCGTGATCAGAATCGGCCGGCATCTGCACGAGCGGCATCGCCGCGCGCCGCGCGATCTCCGCCGCCGAGAGACCGGGTGGCTCGAAGGGCCAATGCACGGCGTTGTACGCGAGTTCGAGAAAGAATGGCTGCGCGGCGTGTCGGTCGATGAATGCGACACCGCGTCGCGTGAGCTCGTCCGTGAGATAGCTGACGGGCTTCACGACCGTCGTGTCCTCGTACAAATCGCCGGAGTAGTAATCGTGCGCGCCGGCAAGGAACCCATAGAACTCGGCGAATCCATGTGCGTTCGGCCCGAATTCCCGCTTGAACCCGAGGTGCCATTTACCGAGCAGACCGGTCGCATATCCGTTTCGTGCGAGCAGAGCGGGGAGCGACGTGCCCGAAACCGGAAGTCCGCGGTCCGAGTCACTCTCGGTCAGCACGCGTTCGAGCCCCACTCGCTGCTGATATCGGCCGCTGATCAGCGCGGCGCGTGTCGGAGTGCAGACAGCGCCGTTCGCGTATGCGTCGGTCAGACGAACTCCCTGTCGCGCCAGCCGGTCGATGTTCGGCGTCCGCGCGTCAGGCGAGCCATAGCTTCCGACGTCGCCATAGCCGATGTCGTCCATCATGATGAGCACGACATTCGGTTTCGCCGGGGCTTGATAGGCCGATGGGCGCAGGGCCGCAATGACAAGGACGGCACCGACCATTGCGCCGAGGCGCCCGATGCGCTGGGGACGGTTAGACACGCTCGTCACTCCGATTGGATGAGGCGACGAGCGAAGCTATTCCGCGCGGCGTGCCCGCGGAAGGCTGGCGTCTTATTCCAACGCGATGACGACTTTTCCTCGAGCGTGCCCCGCCTTGAGATATCGAATCGCTTCGGGAACCTCACTCAACGTGTAACGGCGATCGATCACTGGCGTGACCTTGTTCGCCTCGATCAGCTCCTTCAACGCTGTGAGCTCGTCCGTATTCACGCGCCCAACGAAGAACACCACCTTCTGGCTCACGAACCACGACGACACGAGCAGCTTGAGCAACTGAGGCAGCGGCCCGAGCCATCGGCCGCTCACCTTCGCTCCGATTGGAAGATAGGTCGCGTTGTCGGTCATGATGCGGCGGCACGCGGAAAGAGAACGATTCCCGATGCAGTCCAGGATCAGGTCATATCGCTTACCGCCTCGCGTGAAGTCGTCGACGGTGTAATCCACGACGTGGTCCGCTCCGATCGATCGGACGAGATCCACATTCTTCGTGCTGCACACTCCGGTCACCTCGGCACCGAGCGCTCTGCCGATCTGCACGGCAAACGTGCCGACGCCTCCCGATGCACCGTTGATCAACACCTTCTGTCCCGATTGAAGCCGACCTTTATCGCGCAGGCCCTGCAGCGCGGTCGCTCCGGCCACAGGGATCGCCGCGGCCTGCTCGAACGTGAGGTTGGCCGGCTTCAACGCCAATCGGTGTTGGGAACCGCAGACGTATTCGGCGAATGTGCCGCGCGCAACGCCGAATACCGGGTCCCCTGGTTGAAAGCGCGTGACGTTTTTGCCGACCGCTTCGACCTCTCCGGCAACATCGACTCCCGGGCGCGTCGGCTTGGGCCTTCGCACGCCGGTCGCCAAGCGCATGAGGTACACGCCGCTCATGAAGTGATAATCCATTGGATTGGCGGCAGCGGCGCGAACTCGTATTAGAACTTCATCGTCTGCCGGAGCGGGTCTTTCAACGTCTTCGCATCGAAGGACGTCCGGCGAACCGTAGTCGCGATAGACAATGGCTCTCATGGGTTCTTGGCGCGTCAGGCCGTCGTTGCGGCATGTCGCTGCACCACGTTGCCGACCACCTCGTCGCTATCGATCTGCCAAATCCTTTTCGCTGCCTCGCTTACTTGCGCCTCCGTCGCTGCACCTCGATAGGCGGCGAGCCTCACCGCCTTCTCCTCCAGTTCCGCACGCGACAGCGAGTTTCCCGGATCCCCTTTCGGGACATCCACTCGCGCGCTGAGTAGGCGCCCGTCGGTCGTCTCGACATCGACTTTCCCGATCCACCGTCGTGGATATTCCGCGTCGACCTCGGGATCGAGGACCATTCGCACCCGCTTCCGAATCTCGATCACCCGCGCATCGTCGAGCGAGTAGTGCTCGAAATCGTCCAAGCCCGCGCGTCCGTGCACGGCGATCAAGCCCAAGACGGTTCCCATCGAGAACTTTGCCTGGTGCACACTCGTGGGTTCGACCACCTGGCCGAGTACATCGATCGCGCCCTGGTGAACGCGCGCAGTCACACAGGCGATCTGATTCGCCGGCAGATGCTCGCGGAGCATCAATGACTGCAGCGCGTCCGCAGCCGGATGCGTATGGCGACATGACGCGTGCCACTTGTAAGAAGTCTCGATCGTCGCCCAGCGCGTTCCCAAGCCGTCGGTCAACCGCGCCGGGTCGGCATCGGTCGACATGCCGGCCGCGAGACCCTGCCGTCCCTCGAGAATTCGCGTTGCCCCCGTGACACCGGAACGGGCGAGATACGCCGATAACAATCCATCGGCGGCCGCCTTCGCGGTATGAAGCTGCTTGGAGTCCGCCGCGTCGCGGAGAAACTCCCAGAGTCCCGCGGCCTGCGTGCCTGCGGACCCGAGTGCGTGTTGCGTGCGGTCGGCGTCGAGGTCGAGGAGTTTGGAGACGGCGGCCGCCGATGCCAGTGTGCCGGCGGTTCCGGTCGTATGAAAAGTCTTATAGTGCGAGCGACCAAGGAACTCACCGACGCGAATGCCGACCTCATACCCCGCGACGGCCGATACGAGAAGCGCACGACCCGACAGGCCCTCCGCCTGCGCGACGGCCAACGCAGCGGGAAACACGACCGTTCCCGGATGAAACACCGAGCCGTTGTGAACGTCGTCTTGCTCGGCGACGTGTGACGCGGCGCCGTTGATCAAGGCCGCGAAGAGCGGACTCGTACTTCTCTCGCCGCTATGCAGGATCTCAGACGGTCCGCCCCCGGGTCCCATCTCGGCGGCGAAATGCTCGAGCGCCGCGACCGGTCGCGCACCTTTTCCGGCGAGCGCTGAGCCCATCCAGTCGACGAACAAGTCCTTCGTCCCTTCGATCACGCTCCGCGGGATGTCCTCATAGCCGAGTCTCGCGACAAACTCGGCGAGCGCGCGCGTGCCGGCGGAGGCGCTCATCTATCCACCGGTTGCGTCGCCATCATGGGCGTGCGTCGCGGCAAGGCGCCGAACGTCCGCCGCTGTGAGAACCGTCTCGTAGTGCGCCGACCGTTCATCGAATCGCGTGAGGATGCGCCGGGCGGCGGGATGAATGACGGCGCGCGTGTAATCGTCGCCGGCAAAGCGCCGCACGGCGTCCATATCATCGAACACGGTGATAGTCACGAATTCCACCTCGTCACCTTCGCGGCGCCGCAACAAGTACGCGCCCTGGTACCCGGCGATGCGATGAATTCCCGGCAGCACGTCAGCGCGGAGCATGTTCTCGTACTCGTCCGCGTGCTCCGGCTTCGTCCACCCGTGCCATATTCGACTGATCATGAACCCTCCTTCGCCTCGGCTCGCCTTGCCCGCATACAAAGGTATCTTCTAGTCGAACGGTGTGCGCCGAGGTGCCGAATCGATGACAGATGAACCGCGGGCGAATCCGGACGACGTGATGTCGCGGCCGATGACGCGTCGAGAAGCATTGACGACGGCGGCCGCGTTGGGTGTCTCGCTCGCCTGGCCTTGGGCGTCGGCCCGAGAATCGCGCACGAATTGGCGCCAGCGCGCCGAATATTATCCTCAAGGTGTTGCATCGGGCGACCCAGTGCCCGACGGCGTTATCCTCTGGACGCGCCGCCCTCCCGTCGGAGACAGGGCCGCGACTACGCTCGTCGTGGAGGTGTCCGAGGACGCGGACTTCGCTCGAATCATCTCGACGAGTCGCGCGACAATATCGGCCAACACGGACTGGACCTGCCGCGTGATGGTCGCCGGTTTGTCACCGTCGCGCACGTATTGGTATCGCTTCACGGATGAACACGGCTTCGGGAGCCGCGTAGGACGCACGATCACCGCGCCCGCCGCGAACGATCCTCGACCGGCGCGATTCGCCTTCGTCAGTTGCCAGAACATGCAACTCGGCGCATGCAATGCGTACCGGCGAATGATATGGGACGATGAGCGCCGTGATCCCGCCGACCGGTTGGGCTTCGTGCTGCACCTTGGCGACTTCGTCTACGAGATCATCTGGTACCCGGAAGATCGGCCGCAAGGTTACTACGCTCGACGCATTCGCGACATCGTTCGCTACGCAGCCGGCGAGAAGCACGCAGACTTTCACGTGCCGACGACGGTCGACGATTACCGCAGTTTGTACCGCGCGTATCTGCTCGACCCCGACCTGCAAGATGCGCGGGCGCGCTGGCCGTTCGTCTGCATGCCCGACAATCATGAATTCTCATGGAAGGGTTGGCAGACCCAGGAAAACTTCGGCGCCGGAACGCTTCCGGCCCAGACGCGCAAAGTCGCGGCGAACCAAGCGTGGTTCGAGTATCAACCGGGACGCGTCGCGCCTCCCGGCATGGCGATCACCGATCCATTTCACGCGCCGCCGGTCGCGAACCAGCCGCTCACGACGTTCGATCCGCACGGACTCGGCCTCGACTCGGGAAACCTCGCGGCGATCGACAGTCTCCGTTTCTATCGATCGATGCGGTGGGGAGCGAACGTCGATCTGATCTTGACGGACAATCGCAGCTACCGCTCGGAGCCACTGAGCACTCGACCTGAGTCGGCGCCGTTTCAGCCAACGGGCTTTCCGGCAGTCGTCTCCGAGGACGTGACGGAGATTCTCGACGCCGGCCGCGAATTCGACAACGGCAATCCTCCGGCAACGATCGCGTTCAACGGCGAGCCGCGACCGAACCCGCGTCGCGATGCGCCGCCGCTATCGATGCTCGGTGCCCGACAAAAGACGTGGTTTCTCGAGCAACTTCGCTCCGCGAACGCACGGTGGAAGGTGTGGGGAAATTCCGTCGCGATGCTCGACTGGCGAATCGATTTTCAGAATCTGCCGGCGGACAACGGCCCGCGTTGGCCAACGACCGGGTACGCGCTGTTCAGCGATGACGATTGGTCGGGCTATCGTCATGAGCGCGCCGAGATTTTTCGATTCGTTCGCGAGCACGGTATCACCGGTTTGGCCACCGTGTGCGGCGATCGGCATTCGTTTCTCGCCGGCCTTCTGTCGCCGACGGTGTCGCCGAAATCATTCGATCCGGTCGGTGTCGAGTTTGTCACCGGCTCGATTTCCGCGCCCGGACTCGCGGAGGCGATGGAGTATTCAGTTCCGCCGACGCATCCGCTTCGCGCGATCTATGTCTATCGACCCTCGCCGAGCGACCCGGCGCAGCCCGCGGTGAATTTGTCGATCATGACCGGCGTGCGAGCCAGCCTCGAGCTCCAGCGGACTCACCGTATGAGCGACGCGTTGGCCGTCGCCAACAAGGAAGTCGCGCCGCATCTCTCGTTCGCCGACGTCGGCGGTCACGGATACGCCGTCGTCACGGCGTCGCCCGCGGAGTTGAACGTGGAGTTCGTTTGCATTCCTCGGCCGATTGAGCGCGCCAAGGAATCGGACGGTGGGCCGGTGTCATATCGCGTCGGGTTTCGCGTTCCGCACTGGGATCGAGGCAGTGCGCCCAGGATGACGCGCACGGTAATCGAGGGAACGCTGCCACTCGTGCCCTGACGCGTCGTTCAAATCGCGCCGGCTGCGCGCATGTCATCTATGGCAGCGCGATCATATCCCAACTCGGCGAGGACGGCCTCGGTCTGTTGGCCGACCTCGGGTACCGCTCCCATCACGGGATCGACGCCGGCCAAGTCAGCGGGCGGAAGCAGCGCGTCGATCGCACCAGCACTCGTGCCGATCGCGCGCCATCGTTCGCGCGCACGCAACTGTTCGTGCGCCGCGAAACCCTGCACATCGTTGAGGCGACCGTTGGCGATTGCCGCGCCGTCAAGACGCTCCACGACTTGCTCGGCCGTCAGCGCGGCGAACGCGCGCTCGATGATGCGGGTCAGCTCGATGCGATTGGTCACGCGTTTTGTGTTGTCGACGAAACGGTCGTCGCGTGCGAGCTCTGGTGCACCGAGCACGTCGGCGCAGAAGCGGTTCCACTCTCGCTCATTCTGAATTCCGAGCAGCACAGCGCGACCATCGCCGGCTCGATGCGGACCGTACGGCGCGATGGTTGGATGCGACGCGCCGGTCCTCGTCGGGGCCGTGCCGCCGTAGTGCCCAAAGTAGAACGGCTGACTCATCCACTCGCCTAGCGCGTCGAGCATGGACACAGCCACACGGGTCCCGCGTCCTGTTTGCCCGCGCTGGATGAGCGCCATCAAAGTTCCTGAATAGGCATACATCCCGGCGGCAATGTCGGCGATCGATACGCCGCACCGGGACGGCGTGTCGTCCGAGCCCGTGACGGAGATCAGTCCACTTTCGGCTTGAACGAGCAGATCGTAGGCTTTCCGGCCTGCCATTGGGCCGGCGTCGCCGTAGCCGGAGATGTCGACGACGATGAGTCGCGGGAATTGCTCCGACAGTATGGCCCAGTCGAGGTGAAGACGGCCGGCGGCACCCGGTCCCAGGTTCTGCACGAGAACGTCGGCTCGAGCGATCAGGGTGTCGAGCGCCGCGCGCGCACTCGGCTTCGTGAGATCGAGCGTCACGCTTTCCTTCGAGCGATTCAGCCAGACGAAATACGACGAGAGGCCGTTAACGGACCTGTCGTAGCGGCGGGCGAAGTCGCCCTCCCCGGGCCGTTCGATCTTGATGACGCGCGCGCCGTAGTCGGCGAGCTGCCGCGTGCAGAACGGAGCCGACACGGCCTGCTCGAGAGAGACGACGGTGATGCCGTCGAGTGGTCGCATCAGAGAAAGCTAGGCAGCCGGTTGCATGTTGCCGTCAGGTCGTCAAAACGAACGTGGCAACCCGAGCACATGCTCGGCGACGTACGATAATATGAGATTCGTCGAGATCGGCGCCACCTGATAGAGACGCGTCTCGCGAAACTTGCGCTCGACGTCGTACTCCGCGGCGAAGCCGAACCCGCCGTAGGTCTGCAGGCACACGTTCGCCGCCTCCCACGACGCCTTCGCCGCGAGGTACTTCGCCATGTTCGCTTCGGCGCCGCACGGCTCGTGTCGGTCGAACAGCGCGCACGCCTTCCACCGCATCAGGTCCGCCGCCTCGATCTCCATGTGGCACTCGGCGATCGGAAACTGGACGCCCTGATTCTGCCCGATCGGCCGGCCGAAGACCACGCGCTCATTGGCGTACGAGGTGGCCCGCTCGACGAACCAGCGTCCATCGCCGATGCACTCGGCGGCGATCAGTGTGCGTTCAGCGTTGAGGCCGTCGAGGATGTACCAAAATCCTTTGCCTTCCTCGCCGATCAAGTTCGCCGCCGGGATTTCGAGATCTGTGAAGAACGCCTCGCTGGTCTCGTGGTTCACCATGTTGCGGATCGGCCGAAGCGTGAGGCCGTTCGCGAGCGCCGCCTTGATGTCGACGAGAAAGATCGACATGCCGTCCGACTTTCGTTTGACGTCGGCTAGCGGGGTCGTGCGGGCAAGCAGGATCAAGAGATCGGAATGGTGCGCGCGCGACAGCCACACCTTCTGCCCGTTCACGACGTAGCGATCGCCCCGTTTCTCGGCAACGGTTGCTGTCTTTGTGGTGTCGGTGCCGGTCGTGGGCTCCGTGACCGCCATCGACTGGAGACGCAGCTCGCCGCGCGCGATGCGCGGGAGATACGCGCGCTTCTGTTCCTCTGATCCGTGACGCAGCAGTGTTCCCATGTTGTACAGTTGTCCATGGCACGCGCCCGAATTGCCTCCGTTCCGATTGATCTCCTCGAGGATGACGGAGGCTTCGGCGAGTCCCAATCCCGCGCCGTCGTATTCCTGTGGAATGAGCGCCGCCATCCACCCCGCGGAGGTGAGCGCCGAGACGAATTCCTCGGGGTAGCGCTGCTCGGCGTCGAGCGTCTGCCAGTACGCGCCGGGAAAATTCTGACAGAGCGCGCGAATCGCCTGTCGAATGTCCTCATAGGACTCGTGCGCCAACGTGGGCCTCTGTGTCTGCGGTGAAAACCGGAAGGAAGGGCAAATATGGCACACCACGGTTGGCCGCGGGATGGACTTGCTGCCGAGGGAGGACGCGGCGAGAATCCTGCACCCGCAATCGAGGAGAGGAGTGACGGTGGATGACGTCCGCGACGACGCACGCGACTGGAAACGCTGGATCGGTCTCGGGCACACGTCCGCGGATCGGATCACGGCGAGTCGCGTGGCGGCATGGGATGCCACGCTCGATCACGATGTCGCTCCGCCGCGAGACGGCGATGTCGCGCCCCTCGGCTTTCATTGGACGCTTGGTCCGCCGATGGCTCGCGAATCGGATCTGGGACCCGACGGTCACCCTCGGCGCGGCACTTTTCTTCCCCCGATCCCGCTCCCGCGCCGGCTGTGGGCGGGCAGCCGCATCTCGTTCAATCAGCCGCTCCACGTCGGTGATCGAGTTGAACGCAAGTCGGTGATCACGGCGATCGAAGAGAAGGTAGGCCGAACCTCGCCGCTCGTGTTCGTGACGGTGCGACACAGTTTCAAAACGGATGACGGAGTTGCGATCGAAGAGGAACAAGATCTCGTCTATCGTGAGCTTGCGGCGCCGTCGGCGGCGCCCGATGGAATCGTCGACCTGAGTGACGCCGCTGTGTGGCGTCGCACCATTCATCCCACCGAAACCCTTCTGTTCCGATTCTCGGCGCTCACGTTCAACGGGCATCGCATTCACTATGATCGACGCTATGCCACCGAGGTCGAGGGTTATGCGGGACTCGTTGTGCACGGTCCGCTCATCGCTACGCTTCTGCTCGATCTGATGCAGACACACGTGCCCGGCGTCGCCATCGAGCGATTCCAATTCAAGGCAATGCGTCCCACGTTCGACACCTCGGATTTCGCCGTGTGCGGAGCGCCGGAGACGAATGACCATGTCTCACTCTGGTCGACGGACAATCAGGGAGTGCGAGCAGTGGAGGCTCGAGCGTGGACGCGACCATGATGCCCGCGAGGTCGTGGCTGTTCGTGCCATCCACGAGACCCGATCGCTTCGCCAAGGCCGCGACGAGCGGCGCCGATCGCGTAATCCTCGATCTCGAGGACGCGGTCGCTCCGAGTGAGAAGGCGGAGGCTCGGCGCAACTTGCTGAGCGCAGTCATTCCACGCGACGTGCCGGCATACGTTCGCGTGAACAGCGCGCTCACGCCGTGGTTCGAGGACGACCTGGCAGTCGCCGCGACACTCGCGATCGAGGGGATTCTTCTCCCCAAGGCCGACAGTGCCGCGCACGTCGAGCGCGCGGCGCGCGCGATCGCACCCAACCACGCGATCGTTCCGATCATCGAGACGGCGGTGGGATTGTGGAACGTGCTCGAGGTCGCTCGAGCGGTTCGCGTGGAGCGTCTGGTGTTCGGCGCGCTTGATTTCGCGCTCGACACCGGCATGCATGACAAGGATGGGGCGTTCGACGCGGTGCGATCGCGCATCGTCGTCGCGTCGAAGGTCGCCGAGATCGCCGCGCCGGTGGATTTCGTCACGCTGGCGATCGATGATCAGGATCTTCTAAAGGCAGATGCGACGAGGAGCCGGCATTTCGGTTTTGGAGGGAAGTTGTGCATTCATCCGAACCAGATTGCGGCAACGAACGATGCCTTTCGGCCGACTGAGCACGAGGTGGAGTGGGCGCGCGGAATTCTGGCCGAGCAGGAACGGCGACGTGGCGACGCGGTGTTTGCGCACCGGGGCGCGCTCGTTGATCGGCCGGTGCTCGAGCGCGCGAGACGGATCGTGGCGGACGCGGGCTGACGCCCTTGCCGGACGCCTTCACGAATAGGCATACTCCGACGGACTGCGACGCGGCGTCCTCGTGTTCGGAAGCGGAGTATCGGACAGATGAGCCACACCGACCAACTGAACGCGGCGCTCGCTGGGCGATACCAGATCGAGCGCAAGGTTGGCGTCGGCGGCATGGCGACGGTGTACGCGGCGCGCGACGTCAAACACGACCGGCGCGTGGCGCTCAAGGTCTTGAAGCCGGAGCTCGGCGCGGTCCTCGGGCCCGAGCGCTTCTTGGCCGAGATTCGCGTGACGGCGAATCTGCAACACCCGAATTTGCTCCCGCTCTTCGATTCAGGCGAAGCCGACGGGTTGTTGTTCTACGTCATGCCCTTCGTCGACGGCGAGACGTTGCGCGCGTGGCTCGAGCGGGAGAAGCAGCTCCCCGTCGACGAGGCTGTGCGGCTCGCCGTGTCGGTCGCGGGCGCGCTCGACTACGCACATCGTCAGGGTGTGATTCATCGGGATCTCAAGCCCGAGAACATCTTGCTGCGGGAAGGACAGGCCCTCGTGGCCGACTTCGGAATTGCGCTCGCTGTGAGCAATGCGGGCGGGAATCGCATCACGCAGACAGGCCTCTCGTTGGGCACGCCACAGTACATGTCGCCGGAGCAGGCCACCGGCGATCGCCAAATCGATGGGCGCACCGATGTGTATTCACTCGCCGCCGTTCTGTATGAGATGCTCAGCGGGGATCCGCCACACCTTGGCGGGACCGCACAGGCGGTGATATCCAGAGTGCTCACGGAGCGGCCACGCTCGATTCGGGCGAGCCGGCCGTCGGTGCCGGCGAATGTGGATGCGTCGGTGTTGCGTGCGCTCGAGAAACTTCCGGCCGATCGCTTCGCGACGGCGCACGAGTTTGCCGACGCGTTGCTTGGGCGTGGTTTCGCGGCGCCGCCCGACGTCGTGCTACCGGCGAGCGTCGAGAACGCTGGTCCGCGTGCGGACCGGACGGGTCTCCGAGCACGAAAGGCATTGCCGTGGGTCCTGGCGGTGGTGTTTGCCGGGACAACGCTTGCGTCATGGGTTCGAATCTCGCGCCAGCCTCCGCCGGCTACGACGCGCTTCGCGCTCAACATTCCAGCGCGTCAACAGTTCGCGATCGTCAACGGAATCCCGGTCGTGTTCTCGCCCGATGGGCGCGCGATCCTGTACAGTGGTCTCGGCGGACCGCAGGGCAGACAGCTCTACTATCGCCGCCTCGACGAGCTCGAGGCGCGCCCACTCGCGGGAACAGACAACGCCAGCACGCTCTTCTTTTCCTATGATGGAAAGACGATCGGCTTCTCTCAAGGTCCGTCGCTGCGCACGATGTCGATCAGTGGCGGCGCGCCGATCACTATCGCCGGCGGAGGTTTTCGGAGCCCAACTTGGGTTGAGAACGGCGACATGTACCTTGGGTCGCCTGGTGGATTGTTGCGAATTCGTGCCGGTCAGCGAACGCCGGAGCCGCTGACGCATCCTGATTCGGCGAAGGGAGAACTGAGTCACGGAACGCCGATCGTCGCGCCGGATGGCAAGACACTCGTCTACTGGGTTCGCTCGGCGCCGCCCCACGCGGATCATTTGGCGCTCTTTCATCTCGACACAAAACAAGGTCAGGACATCGACGGAGAAGCGCAGAATCCGATCGGCATCATCGACGGATATCTCATCTTCGGCCGTCAGGACGGCACGCTCAACGCGATTCGCTACGACTCTCGAACGCTTCGAAGCCTAGTGGACGCGGTTCCGGTGCTCGAGGGTGTGACGCGGCGCGGAACGGGCGGCGCCGCCGCGTCGCTCTCGCGAAACGGGTCGTTGGTCTACGTCCACGGTGGTCTCTCGATGCAGTTCGTCGTGACCGACGAGTCGGCAAAGGTCATTGGGACTCCGACCGAGGTTCTCGACTTTACCGATGCATTAATCTCGCCCCCGGCGTTCGCGCCCGATGGGCGCCGAGTTGCCGTATCCATTTTTCAGGGTGGTGGCTCTGATATCTGGATTTACGATCTCTCAACGTCGATTCTCTCGCGTCTCACGTCATTCCGGGGCGTTGCATCGAATCCTACGTGGACGCCCGACGGCAGGCGCGTTGCGTTCATCGATCGGGGATCAGGCCGCGCCGTCTGGTGGATTGCCGCTGATGGCAGCGGTAGTGAGGAACGACTGGTCGCGCTGACGCAGGCTGTGCGAAGCGTGACATTCTCGCCCGACGGGAAATACGCCGTCATCAACAGCGGCAGCTCGACGCCGGAGAGCGCCAACGTCGCTGACCTGTTGCTACTGCCGCTCGCAGGCGACCGCAAGCCGACGACGTTCGTGCACACAATGTTCAGCGAGTTGAATCCGGCCATTTCCTTCGACGGCAAGTGGATCGCGTATCAGTCCAACAGCACGGGCCGATATGAGATCAATGTGCGTCCCTTTCCCGGACTGGGTGGCGCGATCCAGCTGTCAGCGGGCACCGGTGGAGCGACCGATCCGCAATGGTTGCGTGATGGCCGCCTGGTCTATCGAACCAATGACACTGCGGTGGTGATGACGCTCACCAAGGGTCCTGTGCCGAGCGTCGCGAAGCTGCAGCGTCTGTTCGAGGCGCGTGCGCCTTTCGCCGCGAGCCCCGACGGAAAACGTTTCGCCATGCTTCGTTCGCTCGACAACAACCAGGAAGTCGTGGTCGTGCTGAACTGGATCAACGAGCTCCGCGCCAAGATGGCGGCGGCGTCGAAGAAGTGATGCCCGATTGGTGTTTGCGCTACGCTGACGCCGCCTCTGTCGGACACGGCGCGTTCGCGTAGCCCGATCGAAACGGCGTCACCACGCCGGAATCGGGATCGAATTTGTGCCGCCACACGCATGCGGTATCGTTGGCCAGAAGATGAATCGAGATCGACGCGGTCGACGATGTCGTGCGAACGTAGTGAATGTCGTCGACGGGAGGAATCAGCGGATAGAAGTCGCCCGGCTCCAGGGCTTGTTCCTTCGCGATTGCGAGCTGCGCCTGACGTTCGTTGCTTCCGTCGTCGAGCCGGCGATACACGGTCTCGTGCTGCGTGCCGCGGTACATGCCGACCAATCCCCACGCGAGATGATCGTGCACGGGCGTGGCCGCATTGGGCGGAACGACCAGTGCGAACAAGCAAAGGGATCCGTCTTCGGCGCGGTACAGCGCGTATTGACCAATGCCGTCACCCATGCGACTCGTCGCGTCCGGTTGCGTGTAGCGATCAGGCAGCCATCCGTCGGCGGCGAGCAGTTTGGCGAACGCCGGCTTGAGCGCCTCGACCCGTGCATCAAGATCGGCGATGTCCGCCGTCTGTCGCTCTGTCGCGTCGATGAGTGCACGGACTTCCGGTACGTCGACCAAAAACCCGAACCCGTCCTTCTCGTGCCAGTGGCCTGAATTGCACATCGTAACCCCTCCGGCGTCTAAGCTCGCTCCTCGCACCGACACACTAGCCGAACAGACGACCATCAGCAATCGATGTTTGGGTCGCCACAGCGATAGCCATCAGCCGGCAGCGTCGTCGAGCTACAGCTTCAGCTATAGCTGTGGCTGCAGCTAAGACTGCTGAGTGCTAACGCCTTTCGCTATCCTGTTCACATCTGAGGATCGCCGGCATTAACATTCCGGCATGAACACACGCGACTTCACGACCGTCTTGCCGACGCTCTTGTCCGAGCTGGTCAACGGGTCACCCGACCCGAGCGTCGGAACGTACATGCTCAACCGCGGCGACCAAGGGCTGCTCGAGTCGCTCGACAATCTATCCGCGTCCGCTGCGTCGACCACGAACTGCGGCGGTGCAACCATCGCGGCGCATGCCGACCACATACGCTACGGGCTGTCGCTGCTCAACCGGTGGGCCGCCGGCGAACACACACCGTGGAAGGACGCCGACTGGACCGTGAGTTGGCGAAAGCCTGTGGTTTCGGATGCCGAATGGCGCGCGTTGCGCGAGGACCTTCGCCGCGAGACGCAGGCGTGGATCGAGGCGCTACGCGTGCCGCGCGAGGTCAGCGACGTGCAGCTCGGGTGGATCACCGGCAGCGTGGCGCATCTGGCATATCACGTCGGCGCCATTCGACAAATTGATCGCGCTGCCCGCGGTCCGACCGCCGAAGACGAGCGGCGGTACGAGACGGCGACGTGATGGACCTCGCGCAACGCTTCATCGACCAGTCGCGGTTCTATCTCCAGACTGAATACCGCACCAAACTCCGCGCGGCGGTTGAGGCGCTGCCGGCGAGCGCCCTGTGGTGGCGGCCGCACGACCAGTCGAACAGCGTCGGGAACCTCCTGCTGCACCTCGCGGGCAACGTTCGACAGTGGATCGTGAGCGGTGTGGGCGGCGCCGTCGACACGCGCGATCGAGCCAGCGAGTTCGCGGCGACCGCGGGTTCCGGGGCCGACGAATTGCTCGAGAACCTCGAGCGAACACTCGATGAGACCGACGCGGTGCTCGCGAGGCTCTCCGCGGCGGACCTCGCGACGATGCGCACGATTCAAGGCCGCGACATCACCGTCTTCGAGGCGATCTACCACGTCGTCGAACATTTCTCGCTGCACCTTGGACAAATCGTGCTCGTGGCCAAGATGCATGCGCCGGGTGCCGTGCAGTTCTACGAGGACGCCGGCGGTCTAGCGCGACCCATCTGGCCGGAGCTCAGCGACCGTAGCCACTCGCCGCAAGAAACGTCTTCGAGTCCGTGAAGAGCAAGGCGCTCGGTCATCTTGAACGAGCGCGATTTGCCGAAGCGCAATGCGGGCGCGATGTTGAAGCTCGGCCGCCGCCTGCCGAGAGTGTGATGACGGATCAGCCAGCATCGTACGCGGACCTCAAATCGGTCCTCGAGGAGTTGGTCACGAGCGTTCGAGTCGCGTTGTCGGACGCGTTTATCGGCATGTATCTCCAAGGCTCATTTGCCGTCGGCGACTTCGATCAGCACAGCGACGTCGACTTCATCGTTGTCGTGCGCGACGAGTTGTCGGACGACGAAGTCGCCGCCCTGCAGTTGCTCCACGATCGGGTCTACGGCCTCGCCTCCACATGGGCGCAGCATTTGGAGGGCTCGTATTTTCCTGCTGCTATTCTCCGGAGCCCAGAGTGTTGCGGCACGCCGCTCTGGTTTCTCGATCATGGCAGCCGCTCGCTCGTGAGATCGGACCACTGCAATACGCTCGTCGTTCGGTCGGTCTTGCGACACTTTGGAATCACGCTCGCCGGACCTGCTCCGCGCGCCCTCATCGATCCGATCGCGACTGACGCCCTGCGCCGAGAGATGCACGAGACGATTCACACGTGGGGTCGTGAGATTCTCGAGGATCCCGACCTGTTCCGGAATCGATTCTATCAAGGCTTCATCGTCCTGAACTACGCGCGTATGCTGCACGATCTCGTGGCGGGACGCCCGGGTTCCAAGCGGGCCGGCGCGGAGTGGGCAAAGACGAACCTCGACGTCGAATGGTCGGGACTCATCGACCGCGCCTGGAATGGACGGCCCAACCCCGCGGTCTCGGTTCGCGAGCCGGCCGACGCCGCCGACTACGAGCGCACACTGGAGTTTGTGAAGTTGGTCATGTCGCGCTCGAGCAAAGCACTCGAGGCGTGACGCGGCGGCCGGGTCGGTGTTGACTGGCTCGTCTCCGGCGCGCACGTTCGACTCGTCTGGATTCCGCGACGCACGCCAACGCGAGGCCGTCCCATGCAAAGACGCGAAGTCGTTCGCTTCCTCGGCGCGGCACTCGCGCTGCCATTTCTTCCCCGCAGCGCAGAGGCCGCCATCGCCCTCGGCGAGCAAGTGCATCTGCGCCTCATCGGCGAGGAAGTGCCATTCCGCACCTTGAACGCCGCGCAGCAAAGGCTCGTGACCGAGATCGCCGAGATGATCATTCCGGAGACCGACACACCGGGCGCGACGGCGGTGAAGGTGCCGCAGTTCATCGATCTGATTCTCACCGAATGGGCGAGCGACGACGAGCGAGCCGGGTTTCTCGCCGGCCTCGCCGAGATCGAGGCGAAGGGGTTCACTAGCGGATCGCGCGCGGACAAGACGGCCCTTCTCACTAAGCTCGACAACACGCGCGACGCCAAGACAGGCGCCGTTCTCGCCTTCAACCGGATCAAGGCACTCACCGTCTACGGCTATTTCACGTCGAAACCGGTTCAGCAGAACATTCTCAAGACGCAAATGTTCTTCGACGGCTATCATGGCAACGTGCCATTCACTCCGGCCACCTGATTCTCATGACGACAGAAACCTATGACGCGATCGTCGTCGGCTCCGGAATCTCAGGCGGCTGGGCGGCGAAGGAACTGACGGAGAAGGGATTGCGGACGATTGTGCTCGAGGCTGGGCGACCGATCGATCCTGCGGTCGATTACGTCGAGCATGTTCCGCCATACGACATGCGATATCGGGGAATGGGAGATCGGAAGCGCATCGATCGTTACCAGCCCATCCAGCGCCACACCGGTGCGTGCAACGAATACTCCGGAAAGTTCTTCGTCAACGATCTCGACAATCCGTACTCGTTCCCGGACGACAAGCCGTTCTATTGGATCCGCGGACGGCAGGTCGGGGGCCGTTCGATCATGTGGGGTCGATGCGTCTTCCGCTGGAGCGATCTCGATTACGAGGCAAACGCCAGAGAAGGCATCGCTGTCGATTGGCCGCTCCGCTACCGCGACGTCGCTCCCTGGTGGAGTTACGTCGAGAAGTTCGTGGGGATTCAGGGTCGCCGCGAGAATCTCGCGCACCTACCGGACGGCGAATTCTTGCAACCGTGGCCGATGAACGCTGCGGAACAGAAAGCACGCGAAGTGTTGCTCCAGAAGTTCGGTGGCGAGCGGCTCATTACGAACATGCGCCTCGCTGTGTTGACCGAGGATCACCTTGGGCGATCGAAGTGCCACCTGTGCGGCCACTGTGAGCGCGGTTGCTCGACGCTGTCGTACTTCAGCAGTCTCAACTCGACCCTTCCGGCGGCGCGGAAGACGGGCCGTCTCACGCTCAGACCGTTCAGCGTGGTCCACAGCGTCATCTACGATTCCTCGAAACGTCGCGCCACCGGCGTTCGGGTCGTCGACGGAAACACTCGGCAGATGTTCGACGTGAACGCGAAGGTTGTTTTTCTCTGCGCCTCCGCGCTCGAGTCGACGCGTATCCTGCTCAATTCCGCCACCGCTGAATTTCCGACGGGATTAGGCAACTCGAGTGGAGAGCTCGGCCACAACTTGATGGACCACATCATGGGTGGCGGCGCGAGCGCAACGCTCCCGTGGGCCAAGGATCGCCGCGAAGTCGGCAATCGCCCTGACGCGATCTACGTCCCGCGCTTCCGAAACGTGAAGACGAAGCATCCTGATTTCCTGCGGGGCTACGGCTTCGAGGGTCGTGCCGAGCGTGCGGGTTGGTCGCGGGGCGCGGAGATGCCCGGATTCGGCGCCGGTTTCAAGAAGTCGCTCATTGGCGATCTCGGGCCGTGGGTGATTGAGTTCTACGGATTCGGCGAGATGCTTCCGCGGCACGAGAACTATTGCGAGATCGATCCGCATCTGGTCGACGCATGGGGCATCCCTGCATTGCGCGTGCATTGCGCGTACAGCGAGAATGAGAAGAAGATGCTCGACGACATGGTGGTGAGCGCGACCGAGATGTGCGAGGCCATGGGCGCGACCGACATCAAGCCGATCAAGGATGACAACCCGCCTGGGCTCGTCATTCACGAGACCGGCACGGCACGCATGGGGCGCGATCCCAAGACGTCGGTGCTCAACCCACACAACCAGATGTGGGACGCGCGAAACGTCTTCGTTACCGACGGCGCGTGCATGACGTCGACGGCGAATCAGAACCCGAGCATCACGTACATGGCGCTGACGGCGCGCGCGGTCGACCACGCGGTGGCGCAGCTCAAGCGGCGCGAGTTGTAGCATGGCGCTCAAGAAGATCGCGGCATGCGTGCTGCTCGCGGTTGCGTGCGCAACGAGGAGTGCGACAACCCAGCAAGTCGAGCGGTCGGCCATCTACGAGGTATTCGTACGCGACTTCTCGCCGAGCGGGACGTTTCAGGGCGTCATCGACGGACTTGATCGGGTTCAGCAGGTCGACGCGAATGTTGTGTGGCTCATGCCGATCTATCCGATCGGAAAGTTGAATCGCAAGGGAACGTTCGGTTCGCCGTACTCGGTTGCTGATTATCGCGCAATCAACCCGGCCTTCGGAACTGAAACGGATTTCCGCCAACTCGTGCACGCGGTGCACGCGCGTGGCATGAAGCTCATTCTCGACTTCGTCCCGAACCACACCGCCTTCGATCACGTCTGGGTGACCAAATTCCCCAATCGCTACACGCACGATTCGACGGGAAAGATTTCCGTCGCGCTCGACAACGATGGCAAGAAGACCGACTGGACCGACGTCGCCGATCTCAACTTCAACAATGCGGACACGCGGCAAGCGGTCGTTGCCGACATGCGCTACTGGCTCGAGAAATTCGACATCGATGGCTTTCGCGTCGACGTCGCTGGTTTCGTTCCCGATGCGTTCTGGCGTGAGGCGGTGCCGCAGCTGCGCGCGATCAAGCCCATTCTTCTCCTCGCGGAATGGGGCGAACCGAAGATGCACGAGCTTGGGTTCGACCTGACGTACGGGTGGGATTCATACGCTCGGCTCAAAGTGGTGTGGAAGGGCGCGGCGGCGGACAGCTTCGTGGTCAACGAAGTGACGGACATGCGGTCGCTTCCGCGCGAGGGTCGCCGGCTACGGTTCACGACGAACCACGATGAAACGGCGTGGGATCAGCCGCCAATCACACTGTTCGGCGGCGCCGCCGGTGCGCGCGCGGCGTTCGTCGCGATGGCGCTGTTGCCGGGTGTTCCGCTGATCTACGACGGCCAGGAAGTAGAGAGTCCGCAAAAGCTCGGGCTGTTCGAGAAGGAGCCGATTGCCTGGGATCAGCCGACTGCGATGACGAGCCGCTCCTTCTATCGTCGCGTCATCGATCTGGCGCGACAGCATCCGGCGTTCGCGACCAAGGAGATCACGCCTGTTGCCACGAATGCTCCGAAGGACGTAATCGCCTATCAGCGTGGAAGCGTCATCGTGCTGGTCAATGCACGGTCGCGCGCGTTGGAGGCGACGGCGATCGGGCGGAATTTGAGCGGCATGCGCGATCTCTTAACCGGGAGAAAGCTGGACGCGGCAGGCGTGTCGCTGCCCGCCTTTGGCGCAGTCGTGCTCGAACCGGCGAAATCGCCAAACTGACTGGCGTGAAAAACGCCGCATTCCGATGGACTACGAGCCGCCCCGCAGTGGGGAGTGTCGATTTCGGATCCGCTCGTTCGACGTGAGGGTACGAGGCGACATTTGGCCGCCGATTTGGAACAACACCCTACGGAGATAACTCGATGCGTTACATGATGATCGTGCGTGGAGACGAGAACTTCGCCGCCGCCGGTCCGCCGCCGATGGAGTTGATGGAAGCGATCGGCAAACTCGGCGAGGAGGCGACGAAGTCGGGAAAGATGGTGTCGATGGGCGGCCTCAGGCACAGCTCCGAAGGAGCACGTGTACGGCTGAAAGGCGGAAAGCTCATCACCACCGATGGTCCCTTCACCGAATCCAAAGAGGTTCTCGGCGGCTTCACGATCATGAACTTGGAGTCGAAAGAGCAGGCGATCGAGGAAGCGGTGAAGTTCATGGAGCTGCACCGCAAGTTGTGGCCGGCTTGGGATGGCGAGACAGAGATTCGCCTCATGTACGAGGAAGGCGATCATCCGTAAACGAGAGAAAAACGCGGGCGGCCGGGAGCAACTTTGCTCCCAGCCGCCCGCGTTTAGCGTGACACAAGCGGCGCGGTCACTCACGCGCCGATCGGGTCTCGATCACGGCATTCGTGTCCCTTCCGTCTTGATCTTACGAACGGAGTCGGCGGTCTTGACCGAATAGTGTGCCGTTGTCATGCCGACCAACTTTCCGTCCTTCATGTGCGAGGAGCCGTCGACCGTGACCGTCACTCCCTTGCGCAGCGCGCTCGGGTACGGACCCGCCTTCAAGATGATGCTGTCGCCATCGGCCATGACGTGCACCGGCACCGGCGTCTTTCGATCCGGGAACTTGAAGCTCCAGCCTGACGTGTCCGCGGTCGCGGTCATCTCGTAGGTCAGAAGCGTCGAGTCTCCCGCTTCGTTCATCGTCTTCATGCTCCACTTCCCGGCGACGTCGGCAAGCTGGAGCTTCGCCGGGGCGGGTGCTGGTGCGGGAGCCGCCGCTGGAGCGGCCGCGGCTTGTTGTGTATCGGCGGCCTTTTCGGATTTGGCACATGCTACCAATGCGACGGCGCAAACAGGTAGGATTGTCCAACGCATAGCGTTCTCCGGGAAGAGAGATGGAGTGGTCCCGTCGGGGCGGCGGGCACAGCGGTACGAACGTACTCTCCTCGGGCGCGGCCTGCCATAGCGAGCACGCCTCGTCCGCAGCCGCTATTTCATCGCGCCGTCGTTTCGGATCACGCCGCCGCCCTTCATCACGAAGCGCGTCTTCCTGAGATCCTTGACGTCGTGCAGCGGATCTCCATCGACGGCGATGATGTCGGCAAGCTTGCCTGTCTCCAGGCTGCCGACACGGTCAGCGAGGCCGAGTAGGTCGGCGGAGTTGATTGTCGCGGCGCGAAGCACTTCGAGCGGCGGCATGCCGGCCTCCTGATACGCTTGCAGGGTGAGCAGACTCGCTTGCCCGCGCGTATACCCCGGCGCGTCGTAATACTCGTCCGAACCGAACGCCACGCGCACACCCATGCGCGTCGCGCGCATGAGCCGTTCGGCGTTGCTCTTGGCGAACGCCTGTGCGCCGCGGAGGCGTTGCGCGCGCTGCTCCGGCGTCACCGGTCCGCCGAGTCCGTCGACGTAGAACTCCGCCGGATAATCGGTCGCCACGAGGAAGATACCTTTCTTCGCCATCAACTTGAGGACAGTGTCCGGCACGGTGTACGCGTGCTCGATGGACGACACGCCCGCCTCGGCCGCGATGAACGTCGCCGTATCGCCGATGGCGTGTGCTGCGACGCGCTTCCCGACACGATGCGCTTCGTCGACGATCGCCCGCATCTCATCGAGCGAGACGACGCGCGGCCCCGTGTTGACGATGACCTTGATCACGTCGGCGCCGTCGTAGAACGCTTGCTTGGTCGCGCGACGCGCGTCGTCCGGCGTATTCACGACCGCGTACTCCTGTTCGACCAAGTGTTGCGCGGCGGGCTGCAACCCGCCGAACTGTCCGCCGGCCGCCGACAACGCGCGTGTCGACGCGACGATGCGCGGGCCCTGGACCCAGCCGGCGTTGATCGCGTCGCGCAATGCGACGTCTCCGTTCCATCCGGAGTTGCCCACGTCACGCACGGTGGTGATCCCGGCCTCGAGATCTTCGCGCCCCATCTTGACCCCGAGCAGCGCGCGCGCCGCGGGGCTCATGGTGGCGACCGTGAGAAGCATGTTGGGATCGTCGCCCCCAATCCCGGCACGATAGTTCTGTAATAGATGCGTGTGGGCGTCGATGAGGCCGGGAAGCAGGGTGACGTTGCCGAGGTCGATCACGCGCGCATTGGGCGGAACGGCAATGTTGCTCCCGACGGCGCTGATTCGCCCGCGATCGACGACGATGACGGCGTTGGTCGTCGTGGAGCCGGACTTTGGGTCGACCATGCGAGCGGCTCGAATGACGGTCGCGGGTTGCTGCGCGGTCGCTGGTTGTTGTGCGACGATGCTCGATGAAACGAGGGCGATCAGGCTGACGGTCGCCGCTGCGCGAACGGATCGGTAGGTGAGGTTGGACATGCACTCTCGAGGTGAAATGCCTGCTACACGCGAGCTATTGGCGATTCTTCGCCGCCTTGCTCGGAAGCGTGCGCACGTACGCAATGCCGCGCTCGAGCCAACCGCGAAGCGCTTTCGCGTCCGCGATGACGCCAGACGGAAGCTCGACGTATTCCTTCATTCCGCGTCCCGGCGTCGGCTCGAACGGTTTAGCGCCAGCGCGCTGCATCGCCTCACCACGGTCGGGTTCGGACAGCCGCACCATGATCCGATCCTGGAAGATCGACGCGAGCATGTTGCCATTCAGGAACACTGAAGGGTAGCCGAACATCGTCCGACGCTCGATACCGGGAAGGCCGTCCGTCGCCCGCTCGAAGGCTGCTCGCGTCTCCTCGGTCGGTTTGGTGAACGCCGGCATTTTCCGCGGCGTTTTTTTGGCGCTCTTCGTGTTCTCGGCGCTCTTCGCGCCCTTCACCTTCTTGGCGGTCTTCTTGTTGGGCATGGTCACCAACGTATCCCGGCAACCGATTCCGCGCGAGACAAGGATCGGGTTCGGCTGGCGAGATCATGATCCCTCATGCATGATTGCGCTCGCATGAGCGTCACGACGATACCATCCGGGTTCACCGCGTACGCGCCGCCCGCCGACGAACCCGTGAGCGCGGGCGCGCCCGCCGTGCCCATCTGGCCGCAATGGCAGCGGGTGCTGTTTCGTTTCTTCTTCGTGTACTTGCTGCTCCAGATCGCGCCGTGGCGCTGGTTCCGTGCGATTCCCGGCGTGCCGTTCATCCTGCGCTACTATGCGCGGGCGACCGACTGGGCGGTGCACGCGGCGAACGCTCGGCTGTTTCACGTACGCGAAACGCTCGTTCCCGTCAACGGAAGCGGCGACACGTCGTGGGCGTTCGCCGAGCTCTGGCTCTATCTGAGTCTCGCGGCGATCGCGTGCGTGGTGTGGACCGTCATCGATCGCAAACGCACGCACTACGAGCGGCTCGCGTTCTGGCTGCGCACGATCGTTCGCTACTACATCGCGTCGGCGGCGCTGAGCTACGGCATCATCAAGCTCTTTCTTCTTCAGATGCCGTTCCCGGCGCTGAGTCAGCTCGCCACACCGCTTGGCGATCTCCTCCCGATGCGCTTCTCCTGGCTCTTCATCGGGTACTCGGCGCCGTACCAGTTCTTCTCCGGCATGATGGAGACGACGGCCGGATTGCTGCTGCTGTACCGTCGGACGGTGACGGCGGGATTGTTCGCGGCAACCGGCGCGTTTCTCAACGTGGTGATGATCAATCTCAGCTACGACGTGCCGGTGAAGCTGTACGCGTCGCATCTGCTGTTCGCGTGCCTGTTTCTCCTCGCGCTCGACTCGAGGCGACTGCTGCGCTTTCTCGTGCTCAATCAGGCTACCCCGCCGACCACGGCATACGACGCGCGCTTCGACCGCACCTGGAAGAAGTGGGGAAGCGTGGGCGTGAAAGTCTTCATCGTGTTTCAGATTCTCATATTTCCGTTCAAGAACGGCTGGCAGCGCCATCAGGTCATCAAACACGCCGACGCATCGGGGCCATTCAGATCAGGCGTCTACGACGTGCGGCGCCACGTCGTCAATCGCGACACGATCGCCACAACGACCGGCGACACGTTGCGCTGGCGCGACGTGATCTTCGACAATACGGGCGCGGGTAGCGTCAACACGAGGGATCAACTCTTCTGGCAGCGATATGGACGCGGCTACTTTC
>DASYSU010000306.1:0-14153 GCA_036002925.1 Gemmatimonadaceae bacterium
CGTGCTCGCGCTCATTACGACGATCGGTGTTCGCCAGCAGCGATTGTTCACCGATCTCACCGATGGTATCGCGCTCTCCGGACAACTGCGCGAGGCCGCCACCATTCTTCCAATCGATCTACGCGGTGTCTCGGTTGCATCGCGCGACATTCGAGAAGCGCGCGACACCTCCATCGAATTGCGCGAAACGATTGCCGGCGGAATGGTGTGCGACACGATCACAAATGGCGTTGTCTTGGCGCCGGCTGTCGCGGGCGCCGGCACGTATGCGAGCTATCTCACCTCGATCGATGTCGGTGACACGATCTGGGTATTCACGCCATCCGACACGCTCGATGACTGGCAACCGGTCGCCGTTGAAAGCGTTGGGTCGTCCGCACCCAAGCAGTGCGCGGCGAGAGGACCGCTGCTGACCGACAGCGCGCTCACACTCCCGCGCGTCTCGATCGGTCTGTCGTCGCCACCTGCGTCGCTCGCGGCGACGATCGGAATGCCCGTGCGCGTCACGCGACCGCTGCGTTACAGCTTGTATCGCGCGAGTGACGGCGCGTGGTACGTCGGCGAGAAAGATTGGAGCACTTCGTCGGCGCGCTTCAACACCATACAGCCGATCAGCGGACCGTTTCTCTCCGCGACATCCGGCGGACTGGCGTTTTCATATCTCGATAGTGCCGGTGCGCCAATGCCCGTTCCCGTCGTGGACACGCGCGCGATCGCTGCGATTCGTGTCTCGTTACGAGGACAAACAAAGAACGTGGCTCGCGTCGTGGGGTCTGCGGCATCAAGTGGAAAGAAAATTGACACCGCCGTGGTGACGGTACTTCTACACAATCGGCGATGACGACCCGACTTCGCGCGCGACGCGGCATTGCGCTCGTGGCGGCGCTCAGCATCATGACCTTGATTGGCCTCATGATCGCCGGCGCGTTCGCCGCGGCGCTGCTCGGCGAGAAATCATCTCGCCTGGCGCAATCCGACGCGTTGCTCTCTTCCGGCGCCGACTACGCGATTACGACCGTACTCGCCGACGCACCACGATATGGACTCGCCGAGTTGCCGCTCGGAGTCCCGCGGTCGTTCGACGTTGCGAATCCAGATGCTGCGAGTGTTCACTCAAGTGTTTCCGTGACTCGACTTCCCGCGGGAATCTTGTGGCTCGTTGTTGACGCGGCGATTGCCGGTGTCGATCAGGGTCATCGGCGAATCAACGTGGTCGCGCGATTTCCGTCTCTCGCGACGCTGCCGCCCGCGCCGATCGTTGCGCGCGGGGCCGTTCTAGCGCGCGACAGCGTTTCATTCGGTGCCGATACGAGCGGCGACGTCGACTGCGCGATCCGGAATGCGCTGGACGTCGTCACGCCTCCCGGTGTGTCCGCGCTGGTAAGCACCGGCACGCGCGCGGGTGTGCTCGCGAGCGCCTCTGACTCGTCAGCCTACTATATGAAGGCGCGTCAGCTCGCGATGCTCGACAGCAACGCGACGGTGGTGCGGGTGCGCGGCGATACGACGATCGCCGGCGGAACGTTCAGCGGAGTTCTGCTCGTCGATGGCTCGCTGACGGTCACTGGACCGTTTACGGCGACCGGCCTGGTCATAGCGCGCGGCGCGATCAAAGCCGTCGCGGGCGGGTTTGCGCTCTCCGGCGCCGCGCTGGCGTACGGGGTTCCGCTACGCGATTCGACGGCGATAGAGATCGCGCATGCAACAATTCAATACGCGCCGTGTGCCATCGCGAACGCATTGCGGCATGCCGTGCAGCCGAGACCCGTCAAACAACGGGGTTGGGCGGAATTTTTTTGACACGGTGTGATGGTCATCACGCGCATATGAGGTGTTACCTCGGGGACTGTCCGGTCGTGTTCGGTGAGACGGATGCAGCGTGTCCGGACGCACGGTCACACTGTCCTGTCGAGCGAACTCACACAGCGCAATCGCGGTGGAGAAACAGAGCGGCGAAACAATCGATCGGTCAACGCGACGTTAGGCGGATCGCGTCACGCTCTCCCACCTGTCCCGCCGCTCAGTCCACCAATCACCGTCATACCTGGCTTCACCATGTCCTTCTTTGGTCGCAAGAAGACAACCGTCGGTCTCGACATCGGCTCGGGGTTGATCAAGGTTGCCGTGATCGATCACTCGGGTCGTGAGCCTGAGCTCACCCGTGTAACGGTGATGCCGCTGCTCGCCGACGCGATCGTCGAGGGCGAAGTCATGGACCCCGGCATCGTCGCCGAGGCGGTTCGCAGCGCGCTCGCGAGCGCGGGTGTGAAGGGGAAGGTGGTTGTCACCGCGGTCGGCGGTCGCGACGTCATCATTAAGAAAATTCAAATCGAGCGCGTCAAGGAACAGCAAGCGCGCGAACTGATGCGATGGGAAGCGGAACATCACGTTCCGTTCGACATGGAGTCGGTGGAGCTGGACTTCCAGATTCTCGATCCGGACGCCGGCGGTCTCGAGATGAGCGTATTGCTCGTCGCCGCGAAGCGTGAGTTGATCGAGTCGAAAGTCCGTGTGCTCACCGACGCCGGCCTCGAGCCGGGAGCCGTCGACGTCGAGGCGTTCGCGCTCCACAACGCGTTCGAGGTCAATCATCCCAATGCGATGAGCGGCGTGGTCGGTCTCGTCAACATCGGACACGACGTCACGAACATCAATATCCTCGACGATGGCGTTCCGCTGCTCACGCGCGACCTCACCGTTGGCACACGTCGGTTCCGCGAAGATCTGCAACGCGAGCGCGGCCTCTCGGTCGACGAAGCGCAGCAGCTCGTGCAGGGCTTCGACCGCTCGCCGCACCTCGACGCGGTCATCCAGACACGCGGCGAAGAAATCGCCGTCGGCATCGAGCGCGCCTCCGCGTTTCTTGCCCAGAATTCTCGCTCCGGCCAGATGCGCACGATCTACACGTGCGGCGGCGGTTCGCGAATTCCCGGCCTGAACGACATGCTGGCGAGCCGGCTGCGTCTCACCGTGCAGCAAGCGAATCCGCTAGCAAACTTGAAAGTGCGTGACGGTGCTCTCGAATCACTCGTCACAGACGAGATCGCCCCGTTGTTGATGCTCCCGATCGGTCTCGCACTCCGGCAAGTCGCATGATTGAAATCAATCTCCTTCCCGGCACGGGCAAGAAAAAAGCCCCTCGCGGCCCGACGGTGAGCTTCGGCTCATTCGCATCGGGTCTCTCCGGACGGCTCACCGACAAGTTCATGATCGCCGCGGTCGCCGGCGTCGTGGTCAGCGTCGGCGCCGTCGCCTTCCTCTACCTGTCGCAGCAGCGACGGAACGCGGTGCTCCAGGCCCGCGTCGAGAAGGCCGTGCTCGACTCGACCCGTTATGCGAATTTCCTAAAGGATCGCTATCACGCCGAAGCAGTGCGTGATACGCTGCTCCGCCAGGTCAACATCATCAAGAGCATCGATCAGGATCGCTACGTCTGGCCGCACATCATGGACGAGGTCAGTCGAGCGCTCCCGCAATACACGTGGCTCTCGCTCGTCGCGCTCAACGGCTCACCGCAGGGCTCGACCAACGTCGTCGCGCTTCCGAAGACGAACGCGGCTGACGCGGCGAAGAACAAGGGAAAGCCACCGCAGCGCATCGACACGTCGATTCCAGTCGACCCGGTCTCGGTCCGCCTCGTGGGCCGCACGGTCGACATCCAAGCGCTCACGCGCTTCATGAAAGATCTCGAAGCATCGCCGTTCCTCGGCAACATCCAGCTCGAGCACTCGGAGCTGGCGATCGACCAGGGCAAGGAAGTGACGCAGTTCCAGCTCACGGTGGGCTACACCCGGCCGGACACGACGGTCGTTCACCGCGTGCCGCTCACCCTTTCGGTGAAATAGTATGGCTCTGCTCCCACAGAACCCGCGCAGTCAAAAGCTCGTCGTCGTGACGCTGCTGTCGGTCGGCCTCGCGGCCGTCTATCAGCAGCTTGTCTGGACGCCCAAGAACGCCGAGCTCACGACGATCGCCGTCCGCCTCGATACGCTCGACTCGCTCAACCACTTGGCGAAGATCGAAGTCGCGAAGGGGACGGCCACCAAAATGAAGCAAGAGGCCGACACCTACGCTCGCGAGCTTGCCGGTCTGCGTCATCTCGTGCCGACGGAGAATGAAGTTCCCGCGTTGCTCGAGTCGATTTCGACCGCCGCCCGTCGCGCCGGCCTCGAGCTGTCCGACGTCCAACCCGACGGCATTCTCGATGGCGATCAGTTCAACACCTACAAATACAAGATGGGCGTGACCGGTGCGTATCATCAGGTCGCCGACTTCCTCTCGAACGTCGGCTCGCTCTCGCGCATCGTGGCGCCGATCAATGTGACACTCACGCCGACCAGCCGCATCGGCGAGCGTCGCCCGAAGAAGACTGAACAGTTCCTCGACGCGAGATTCCAAATCCTGACCTACGTCGCGCGCGCCTCGGCCAAACCGGCCTTGGTCCCAGCGGCGAAGCCGGGGCAGCCATGATGCGCTTCATCAGCTGCGCGGCATTCCTCGTCGTCGCCACTTCCGCGTCGGCGCAGGACCCGCTCACGAACGCCAAGCGCGTCGCGAACAAAGCGGCGAGCGCCGAGAATGCGCACATCGAGGCCGAACAACGTCCCGATGGGCCGGCCGCGCAACCACAAGCGCAACCGCGCTCCACACAGGACGCCAAGCCCGCTGCCCGCAAACCGCAGGCGCCCGCGCCCACGATGACCGTCGCGCAGAACGATACGGCCGCGACGACCACGATCATGCGCGAAGCATATGACTACTCCGCGTCGGGTCGGCGCGACCCGTTTGTTTCGCTGCTCACCACCAATGAGCTGCGACCGTCGATGAGCGATCTCCGGCTCACCGGCATTCTGTTCGACCACGCCGGCGGACATTCCGTCGCGACGCTGCGAGACCTTGGCACCAACGCGCAGTACCGCGTCATCGTCGGATCGGCACTCGGCCGCATGCGGGTCGCCGCCATTCGCACGAAAACCATCCTATTCACGATCGAAGAATTCGGTTCGTCGCGCCAGGACTCATTGGTCCTGGGTGATTCCACCAAAGCGAGGGTAAAATGATTCATCACCGGACGCTTGCATCAGCGATGCTTGTTGCGTTCGGCGCGATCGTCGGACGTCCAGCGATTCTTTCCGCGCTCCCGACGCCCAACGATGCGACCGTCACCTCGCTCAGCGTGGTCCCGGCGGCCGGCGCGGGTCGTGCCGATGTCGTGATTCGCGTCGACGGCACCATCGCGTTCAAACACTTCATCCTCAGCAAGCCTGACAAGATCGTCATCGACATCTCCGGCGCGACCCTCGGTCTGCCGCCGGGTGACTCGTACGATGGCGTCGCGCGCGGCGGTATCACGCGCATTCGATACTCGCAGTTCACCAAGAGCGTTGTTCGCGTCGTGCTCACGCTCGACGCGCCGCATGACTACACCGTGTCGCAGAACGCTGCCGAAGTGCACGTCAGCATCGACGGCGCCGGCTCGAAGTTCTCGCCATGGCAAGTGAACCGCGCCGGACAGAAGGTCGAGGCCGAGACCAAGGTTGCCAAGGTCGAGGCGACACCGGCGGAAGCGGCACCGACCGACGCGACGAAGGCCGACATGGCCAAGCCGGCCGTGAAGCCCGAAGCGAAAAAGGTCGAAACCGAGGAGCAGCCTGCCGCGCCCACCGAAATGCCGAAGGCAGATGCATCGGCTGCGACCGCGAAGAGCACCAAGCAACAGTCGCAGGAGCCGCGGATCACGGTGAACTGGGAGAACGCCTCGATTAGTGACGTGTTGGGCGTCTTCTCGACCTTCACCGGCCGCACGATCCTGCAGTCGAAAAGCGTCGCCGGAACTGTCACGGCGAACATCATGAACCTGCCGTGGGACGTCGCGCTCAAGGAAGTCATGAACGCGAACGGATATGACGTCACCGTCAATCCCGACGGCGTGATCTTCATCGACACGTTCGAGAACATCTCCGCGCGACAAGCCACCGTTCCGCTACAGACCAGGAACGTGCGCTTGAACTATGCCCGCGCGAACGCGGCGGCACCGATGGTGCGCGAGCGGCTCACCCGCACGTGCCCGCAGACGCCGATGCAGAACGCCGGCACCGCGATCCAGCAGCCCGCTCCGGGCATGCCCACCGCGCAGCCGTTGCCGCAGGTCGGAGTCGTCCAGAGCATCAATTGCCCCACTCGGGGTGCGGTCACGGCCGACACGATCACCAACAGCATCAGCATCACCGACATTCCGTCGGCGCTCGGCGATCTCGAGCGGTACGCACGCAGCCTCGATCTCCGCCAGCCGCAAGTGAACATCAAGGCGAAGATCATTCTCGTCGACCGCACGTCGCTCGAGGGGCTCGGACTTCGCTACGACCTTGGTTCCCGTCAGCAGTTCTTCAACGACATCGTGCCGCGCCTCGACTCGCTCGGAAAACCGCGCATCGATCCCGGCCAGATCTTGTTGGGTGGTAACACCGTGTCGGCGATCGCGAACGCGACGCAGCGCATTCCGGCTGCCGCGCTCCAACTCGTCTACTCGACGGCCATGGGCAACTTCGACTTCACCACCTTCCTCGAGGCGCTGCAACAGACCACGCTCCTCGACGTGCAGGCGGAGCCGAGTGCCAGCGTCTTGAACAATCGTACGGCCAATCTCACCGCCGGTACGCAGGTGCCGATCCGCGTGATCGACGCCGGCGCGGGCGGAAATCAAACGAGCAACTTCCCACGCGCCGCGGTCAGCTTCCAGCAGACAGGCGTGATCCTCACGGTAACACCGCAGATCACCGCGAACCGTCAGATCCAAATGAAGGTCCACGTCGAAAACTCCGACGTGCAGTTCCAGGCCAACGATGTTGGCGCCGTGTTCCCGACCCAGAAGGTCGACAACGAAGTGCTCGTCGCCGATGGCGAGACCGCGGTCATGGGTGGATTGACGCAGACGACGCTTAGTGTCACCAAGTCGGGTCTGCCGATCCTGGTCGATCTTCCGATCATCGGCCGTCTCTTCGGCGTGACGACCCGTCAAGAGATCAAACGCGATCTGCTCATCCTGATCACGCCTCACATCATCGACGACGGGCAGCAGGCTCCGCCCTCGTCGCCAGAGACCAGCCGTCCTTGATGCCGGCGACGGAGTAATACCATGCGATCAAACCTCATTCGTCTCGCCGCGCTCGCGGCTGGCGTCGTGCTCGTCGCCAGTTGCGACACGCGACTGCCGAGCGAGCAGCAATATGGGTCGGGCTCGTCGTCGTCGACGTCGAACACGGCCAAGAAGCCCACGATCGCGATCGATTCGCCGGTCACCGGGACGCTGATCAACCTCGGCGACTCGGTGCTGGTGAGCGTGCATCTGCATGATGATCGTTCGCTCAAGACGGCGATGATCAGCGGCGTAACCCAAAAGGGAAGCGTCGACCTCGGCACGTTCACGCAGTCGGTCCGCTACAAGCAGACGCCGATTCCGCTCGTTGGAACGTTCCGCGCGGGACTCCGCGACACCACGGTGCGTCGATACCTGCAACCGGTGAGCAAGGCAGACTCCTCGCTCGACAGTCTCGTCATCGTCGTTTCCGCGCAGGACAGCGTCGGCGCGGCCGACACCGTGACGCGACGCATCAATATCGTCGCCGGCCCGCGAGTGAACCTCGTCTCGCCGACGAACAACGACAGCATTCCCGCGGGCGTCGGCTTGAGCGTGGGCGCGCATGCCCAGCACTCTGACGGCGTCGGCCGCATCGACATTCACGTCCAGGGCGAATCGAACTGGCCGACCAAGCTCGACACCGTCCTCACACAGGTCTACACTGACGCACCGCGCGACGTCACGTTCTCGTCCGTCGCTCGCATCCCGGCCAACGCACCGATCCGCGGCCGAGTCACGGTTACGGCGGTGGCTGTCGATGTGAATCGTCAGCCTGGTTCAGCCTCGCCCGTCGCGGTCTACGTTCGCAGCGCCAGCCTGGCGCAACCACGCGTGACGCAGACGGTCGCGACCAAGAATGAATACTCCGATTCCGTCAACGTCCGCGCCACGGGCGACGGCATCGCCACGCTCGGCTTGCTCATCCGCGACAGCGTCGGAACGTTGGTCTTCGGTGACACCGTCCGGTTGTCGCAGCCATACAACGCCAACGTTCAGCAGAACGTGGCGCTCGGGTTGCCCCCGTCGCTCCAGGGTAGACGCCTCGGCATTACCGCATTCGCCATCGACGGGTCGGGACGCGTCGGGTACGCCGTGCCCGCAAACCGCAGTACGCCTGAGGCGGTTCTCGCCAACGCGCTGGTCGATTCGACGCTCATCGTGTACGGTCGCACGTTCGCGCTGCCGCATCAGGGCGTCATCGGCGACATCACCGTCGACGCGGCTCGCGGTAACGTCTTCCTCTCGAATACGAACTTCAATCTGCTCGAAGTCTGGCAGAGCTCCGCCGCCGGCAAAGGATTCGCTTCGGTAAACGTGCCGGTGGGATCATTGCCCTTGGGCATGTTCATCTCGAACAACCCGGATACGCTGCTCGTCGCGAACTCCGGCGGTACGAACATCAGCCGGGTGTACATCGGCTCGACCAACGCGAGCGCGCTGCACGAAGATCTCGCGCACCGCATCCTCACGCGTAACACGTACACCTACACTGTCACGGTTCAGCGCGACGAGGCGACCGGCAAGGTGCATCTCACCGCACAGGGCCCGGTCAGCTACTCGGATCGCCCGGAATACCTCGTGCAATCGCGAGGTGGCCGCATCTTCTACTCGACGCGACCCACCGCGACCGCGCCCGCGGGAAGCGTGCGTTGGCTCGACCCGGCGCTTCCGGTTCCCGATCCACACCAGATCTGGCAATACGGCACCATTCTGAACAGCACCGCGCAGGTGTACGCGATCTTCAATGTGGATTCGCTGTTCATCGATCCGGCGCCGCCGACATCGGACGTTTCCGACAAGCTCACGATCTACGATCACCCGTATGGCTCGGCGAAGGACACGGCGATCGTCGTCACCGATTCGATTCCGCTCAACGCCATCGCCCAATTGGTGGCGGCGAAGAGCGACGCTGAAGCGGTGTTCGGACTCGACATCAGTACGTTGCCGCTGACCGATACCACGTACGCCGCCGCCAGTGGCAATAAGAGCTGGCTAGCGTTCGGCGAAGGCCACAAGACCGGCGCCGCACGCGTGATCGTGGTCGCCGACTCGGGCGGCCCGCTCCCGAACTTCTTCTCGCCACTCGTTACCATCAACGATCTCACCGACAACGCGTCGGAACAGGTGTTCGGAATCGCCGTCGACAAGACCGGTGCGACAGTCGCGGCCCACGGACTCCAGTCGTACTTCTCGTCCGTGAGCAACCCATTCCACCTCCGTCTGCAAGGCAAGTACGATTCGTTCGACGACGGCGCGGGCATCGCGTTCCATCCGATGGCCGACGGGACGAACAGTCCGCAGGACCAGCGCCTCGCGTTCATCGGCGCGTCGAGCGGCGTGATCGAGGTGGTCGACATTGCGTACTACGTCAACCGCGCCAAGTTGCAACTCAAGAATCCGATCTACGGACCGCTCCGCGCATCGTTGCCGATGCCGGGTGATCCGGGGAACGTCATCCTCAAGCTCTACGCTCTGACCCAAAAGGGACTCGTTGTCATCGATCTGACGGCTAGCGATATCAAGCCCGGACCGTAGGTCCGGGATCAGGAGTGCGGGACGGGAAGCGCGCGCGATCCACGCGCGCGCTTCTCGCGTTAGCTATCCTTCCCCCATGCCTCTTCGTTTCACTACCGCCGGCGAATCGCACGGCCAAGCGCTCGTGAGCATTCTCGAAGGAATGCCCGCGGGCTTGCCGCTGGTTGCTGACGACGTCAACACCGAGCTCGCGCGACGCCAACAAGGTTACGGTCGCGGGCGACGCATGCAGATCGAGAAGGACACCGTCGAGTTCCTGTCCGGCGTCCGCGCCGGCGAGACGCTCGGGTCGCCAATCGCGATGGTCATCCAGAATCGCGACTGGAAGAATTGGCAAGAGATCATGGATCCGGCGCCCAATGCGCCCGACGCGCAGCCGCGCAAGCGAGCGGTCACGCGCGTCCGTCCAGGGCACGCCGATCTTACGGGAATTCTCAAGTACGATCGCGACGACGCCCGCGACATTCTCGAACGCGCCTCGGCGCGCGAGACCACGGCCCGCGTCGCGGCCGCGGCGATCTGCAAACGGTTCCTCTCCGAGTTCGAGGTTCGCATCGGAAGCCACCTGGTCTCGCTCGGTGGCATCGACGCCGCACGGCCAGCCGACATGCCCGAAGATGTGAACGCCGCTGCTGACGCGTCGCCCTTGCGCACGCTCGACCACGATGCCGAGCAGCGTATGGTCACCTACATCGACGAGATCAAACGGGCGGGGAACACGCTCGGCGGCGTTTGTGAGGTTGTGGTCGACGGTCTTCCCGTTGGACTCGGATCGCACGTGTCGTGGGATCGAAAGCTCGACGGCCGCATCGGCGCGGCGATCATGTCGATCCCCGCCGTGAAAGGCGTTGAGATCGGAATGGGATTTCAAACGGCGCGCGTCACCGGAGCCGACGTGCATGATGAGATCGAGATGTCGCCGGGGCGCGTGCTCGCGGGTAATGTGCGCCGGAAGACGAATCGCGCCGGCGGGTTGGAGGGCGGCATGACCACCGGCGAGCCGCTCGTTGTTCGCGTTGCGATGAAGCCGATCAGTACCCTCATGCGCCCACTTGGAACGGTCGACGTCGCGACCGGCGAGGCGGCTGCCGCGGTCGCCGAACGAAGCGACGTGACGGCGGTACCGGCAATGGGGGTCATCGCTGAGGGAATGCTCGCGCTTGTGTTGGCCGACGCCTTTCTGGAGAAATTCGGCGGCGACTCGCTCGGCGAAACACATCGAAATTATGGCGCCTATCTTTCGCACCTCGCGACCCGGCTCGGCGGCTGATCCCTCGAAGCCGCACATGATCCTCGTCGGGCTTCCCGGGTCGGGGAAGACCACGATCGGGCAGGCCGTGGCGGAGCGGCTTGGGCGCACGTTCTTGGATCTCGATCAGGAGATCGAGCGCCGAGAGGGGCAGTCGATCAGCCAGATCTTCGGCGAAAAGGGCGAGCTGTATTTTCGAGCAAAAGAGCGCGAGCTCACGGGCGAGCTCACGCTGGTTGGCAACATGGTCATCGCACCCGGTGGGGGCTGGGTAGGCGACCCGGCGAACATCGCTTCGGTGCGCCCCCCTAGTCAGCTCATATACCTTAGAGTGCGTCCTGAGACAGCGCTCAAGCGATTAGGCCCTTTGCGGGCGATGCGTCCCCTTCTCACGCGCCCTGATCCGCTGGGCGAGCTCAAGCGCCTTCTGGAGGCGAGGGAAACGGCATATCAGTCGGCCGATCATGTAGTTGATACGGAACTCCTTGATCTGCAAAGGGTTATAGAAATGGTTACGGAGCTTGCCCCTGGCAGTCGGTAGACGTACGTTACCGTTCGAACTGGGCCGAGTGGCTCAAAAGGCAGGTCCGCAGGTCGAAATGACTGGATACGACAGGGAGAGGATCGATGCTGGCAGCATCGCACGTCCTCCCCTTCTTGCTTTGTGGTCGTTCTAAGCGTCAATGGAAGAATCATGACTTTTCGCGTTTTAGGCCCGCATGAGCGCGGGCGGTTTGCTCCCGATGCCTGGGGGCATTTGTTGGCATTGAGTGGCTCCGGCGCGCTGAACGCCGCCGAGCTCGAACACATCATCGAACGAGCACTCCTACAAATAGATGGACGTATCGCCCTCGACGACCTGCGCTCCCTCATGGAGGGCTCGGGGTTTCTCGAACAGAGCGAGGGCGATCCCCACCCGACGGTACACTGAGCATGGCAACGAGAAAGACTCCGGCGAAGACGGTGAAAAAGCGCGCGGCGGCGAAGAAGGTTGGCGTCGCGGCGACGCGAAAGAAGAAAGCGGTGACGAAAGCCACCGCTCGTCGCGGACGCGCGCCCGTGACACAAGAAGTCATCGGGTACGACTCGAACGGCGGCAACGGACAAGCGGGCAACTCGACCCTCGTCATCGTCGAGTCGCCGGGCAAGATGAAAACCATCGCGAAGTATTTGGGCCGCGGATATCGCGTTCGCGCCACGGTCGGTCACATCATGGACCTGCCCGCGAAAAAGCTCGGCGTCGACGTCGACAATGGGTTTCGCGCCGATCTCGTTCCGATTCCCGGAAAGGAAAAGACGATCGCTGAGCTCAAGAGCGCCGCGAAAGACAGCAAAGAAGTGTTGATCGCCACCGACCCCGATCGTGAGGGAGAGGCGATCGCGCAGCACGTCGCGACGCAGATCGCACCCAAGCGCGGTGCGCCGGTCATTCCCATCCGCCGCGTGTTGTTCCGTGAGATCACCAAAGACGCGGTGCAACGCGCCGTGCTCGACGCGGGCATCATCGACAGCAAAAAGGTCGAGGCGCAGCAGGCGCGTCGCGTGCTCGATCGGTTGGTCGGCTACAAGGCCAGCCCCGTTCTGTGGAAGACGGTAAAGAAAGGACTCTCGGCCGGCCGCGTGCAGACGGTCGCGCTCAGACTCATCGTGGAGCGCGAGCGAGAGATCCGCGCGTTCAAGCCCGTGGAGTATTGGACGATCGAGGCGCTGCTGGAGAAAGATGGCCAGCAGTTTACCGCGAAGCTGCACCAGATCGATGGCAAGAAGGCCGAGCTACACAACGAAGCCGAAGCGCAGCGTGTGCTCGACGATCTCAAGGGGCGGCGCACGTTCGACGTCACCGAAGTCAAACGTCGCGAGCGCCGGAAGAATCCAGCGGCGCCATTCACCACGTCGACGCTGCAGCAGGAGGCGGCGAAGAAGCTCTCGTTCGGCTCCAAGCGTACGATGCGCGTGGCGCAGGGATTGTACGAGGGCGTCGACCTTGGAAACGAGGGAGCCGTCGGCCTCATCACGTACATGCGTACCGACTCGACGCGCGTTGCCGAGAGTGCCGCGATTCAGGCCGGCGAGTACCTGCGCACGCTGTTCGGCGAGGCGTTCGTCTGCCGTACGCCGCAACTGTACGGCAGCAACGGCGACAAATCAAAGAACACTCAAGACGCGCACGAAGGCGTGCGTCCGACGGATCCCACGCGGCGCCCCGACGAAATCAAGCGGTATTTGAATGCCGATCAATTCAAGCTCTATCAGCTGATCTGGCAGCGGTTCATGGCGTCGCAGATGGCGCCGGCCGTCTTCGACACGACGACCGTCGACTTCGACATCCCGTCCACGACGCAGCCGGACATAGGGCGCCGCAGCTACTTGTTCCGCGCGACCGGATCGATCATCAAGTTCCAGGGCTTCCTGGCACTCTATCGCGAGGCACACGAGCCGGGCGAGCACAAGGCACTCGAGGACGAGCAGGCGCTTCCGGTCGTCGTGGCCGGAGAGAAAGTGCCGTGCAAAGGCATCACACCGAGCCAGCATTTCACCGAGCCGCCGCCGCGTTATTCCGAGGCGAGTCTCGTCAAGGAGCTCGAGCGACTCGGCATCGGACGACCGTCGACCTATGCGTCGATCATCTCCGTGCTCGCCGATCGTCGCTACGTAGAGCTGGTGCAGCGACGATTCTTTCCGACCGAGATCGGTGAGACCGTCGAACGTGTGATGGTCAAGCAGTTCCCGGACATCTTCAACGTCGGGTTCACGTCGGAGATGGAACTCGAGCTCGACAAGATCGAGGCGGGCTCACTCGGCTGGCAGCGTGTGCTCAAGGATTTCTATTCTCCGTTCGCGGCGAGCCTGAGCAAGGTAGATGCGCCGGCGCTCATTGCCGAGGCGTTCGATCTGTCCAAGATCGACACACTGCGCTGCCCCGAGTGCGGCGGCAAGCTCGAACCGCGCGGTGGATTCTTCGGGCCGTTCCTCGCCTGCGAGAACCATCCGAAGACCTGCAAGTACACGCGGCCGATCAAGGGCGAGAAGGCCAAGCCCGTGTTGACGGAGCACAAGTGTCATCTGTGCGGCGCGCCGATGGTGATTCGTCAGGGCCGGAGCGGACAATTCCTCGGCTGCAGTACGTTCCCGAAGTGTCGCGGGACGCGCTCGATGCCGACGGGCGTGTTCTGTCCCAAGGACGGCGGCGAGCTCGTGGAGCGTCGCTCCAAGAAACGCGGAACGGCCTTC
>DASYSU010000307.1:0-15145 GCA_036002925.1 Gemmatimonadaceae bacterium
ACTCCAGGAGCTCGTCGAGGAACAGGACGCCGTGATGGGCCAAACTCACCTCGCCCGGCCGTGGCACGCCCCCACCACCGACCAATCCCGCCGACGAGATGGAATGATGCGGCGCGCGAAATGGTCGCGCCGACATGCACGCGCCCGACGACGACAGCAGCCCGGCCACGGAATGGATCGCGGTCACTTCGAGCGCCTCGTCCTCGGTGAGCGCGGGGAGGATGGATGGAAGGCGGCGCGCGAGCATCGTCTTCCCGGCGCCGGGTGGTCCGATGAGCAAACACGCATGACCGCCGGCGGCTGCAATCTCGAGCGCTCGTTTGGCACTTTCTTGTCCCACGACGTCGGCGAAATCGTTGTCGTCGGACGTAGTAGTGGCACGCGCGCTCACCGTGGCGTTCACCAACGTGCCGGACTGGAGCCCGTCGACCAGCTCGCGGAGCGTCGACGCTGCGACGAGGGGAATGGATCGAACGAGGCCGGCCTCGTCGACGTTCGCCGGTGG
Organism: Gemmatimonadaceae bacterium; assembly: GCA_036002925.1. Lineage (GTDB taxonomy): Bacteria > Gemmatimonadota > Gemmatimonadetes > Gemmatimonadales > Gemmatimonadaceae > JAQBQB01. The sequence continues at coordinate 506 of DASYSU010000307.1, forward strand.
GAGCACCAGGGCGCGCGTCGCGTGATTCGAGAGATGTCGCGCGACGGAGAGCGCGCCGCGAACACCGCGAATGGCCCCGTCGAGTCCGAGCTCGCCAAGGAACACGAGCCCGTCCACCGCATCGACGGCGACCGCGCCGAGCGCGACGAGTAGTCCGATGGCGATGGGAAGGTCGAATCCCGTTCCGGCCTTTCTCGTGTCGCCTGGAGACAGCGACACGGTGACACGGCGAGGCGGCACGGCAAATCCCGAATTCGCCAACGCGGCAGTGACGCGTTCGCGGCTTTCTTTTACCTCGCCGGCCGGCAGTCCGACGAGGGTCCAATGTGGCAGACCCGATGCGACGTCGACTTCAACGCAGACGTCGAAGGCATCGATGCCGAGGACCGAGGCGGAGCGAATCGCGGCGAGCATGCGGCAAGCATAGGTGCGCGACGGTCTCGTGTCGCATCACGCGATTGCGTCCGTCATCGCCGGATTGCCCTCGCCGCCGGCGCGAGCAGCCGCGAGATGCCAAGTCGGGCACCTTGAACGGATGCGACGGCAGCGGCGAGGGCACTCGGCCGATTCATTGTGCGCACAAACTATTTGTGTTGACGAAGCTAACTATCTGCCTTATACTCGGTCCATGCGCCTGTCCGACGACGTCGCCCGCGTGTTTCGCGACTACCCACGCATTTACTTCGCCTGTCACCGACGCCACGTCCGCGATCCAAAAAGCGGCGTTCGCGTCAGCGCCCGACAAGTCAGCATCATGGACCACCTCGACGCCGAGCGGCCGATGATGCTCAGCGACCTCGCGGACCACCTCGGCGTCACGCCGGCCACGATGTCGATCGCCGTCGGCCAGCTCGTGCAACAAGGCTACGTCACGCGCGTGCTCGATCCCGTCGACCGCCGGAAAGTGCAGCTCCGCTTGACCACCGCCGGCGTCCGCGTCTGCGCCGCCAATTCGGTTCTCGAGCCGACGCTCGTCGAAGACATGCTCGCTCAGCTCGACGATCGCGATCGCCGCGCCGCGTTGCACGGACTGGGGCTCCTCGGTCGTGCTGCGCTCGCGGCGCAGCGTCGTCGCACACGCGCGACAAAGCGCAGTCGCAAAGCCTCCTAGCTCAGTCAGGCCACCGCTTCCCTTTTCGCGGATCCGTCGAGGGCACTCTGATGAAATGGATTCTGATCGGCACTGGTGTGATCGCGGTATGCATAGTCGTCGTGGTCATCATTGGCGCGCTGCTGCCACGCGATCACACCGCGGCCATGACGGCGCGAGTGCCAGCCTCACCGGAGGCCGTGTGGACCGCGCTGACGACACCGGCTGAATTCCCCAGTTGGCGTCGTGACGTCACGAGCGTCGACGTGCTCAAACCGGCGGCGACCGGCCCGTCGTGGCGCGAGCACTCGCGAAACGGCGCGATCACCTTTGTCGTCGACGTCGCCGAACGACCGACACGATTGATCGGCCGCATCGCTGACACGGACTTGCAGTTCGGTGGTAGCTGGGAATACGTCATCGAGCCCGATGGGTCGTCGGGCAGCCGTGTCACGATCGTCGAGCGCGGCTCAGTCTACAATCCGATCTTTCGGTTTGTTTCGCGTTTTCTCATGGGACAGACGACAACGATCGATGCCTACCTTCGCGCGCTCGGCCGTCGATTCGGTTCCGAGCCGACGCCGACCGTCGTCACGCTCCCCGGAGAAGCGCATGGGGTATGAGACCAAATGCCGCGCACGGGTCGACGACCGCTCCGGCACGATCCGCGAGGCCCATTCGACGATATTGCTCGAGACGGACGAGCTGATTGTGCGCGGCGACGCGCGCGTTCGCATTCCACGCGCGTCGATCGAGCATGTCACCGCGCGCGCCGGCGTCGTCACCATTACGTCGCCCACCGCGATCGTCTCCCTCTCGCTCGATGAGAAATCCGCCGCCGCGTGGCGCAAGCGGCTCGAGGAGCCACCCAAACGATTGATCGACAAGCTCGACGTGAAGCCCGGCATGAAGGTCTGGCTGTTTCGAATCACTGACGAGACGCTCAGGGCGCAACTCGCCGAGCGAACAACGAACATCGCGCGCGGCACGAGCGCGTCAAACTGCGACGTCGTATTTGTGGGAGTCGATACACCGGCGCAGCTCGACCGGATCGAGCGCGCCCTCGGGGCGATGACGGAGCGCGGCGCGATTTGGGTTGTTCACCCGAAGGGCCCGACCGGCGTCGCCGACACCGCGATTTTTGGCAAGGCGAAAGCGCTCGGACTGACCTACACCAAAGTTGCCCGTGTTTCGAAGACCCACACTGCCGAAAAACTGGTTCGGCCATTGGCGTCGCGGGCCACTCGCTCCACGAAGCGGTAACGGGGATAGCTTATCAGTATGAGCGACCAGTCGGCGCTGCTGCTCTACGATGGAAGCTGCGGATTCTGCGCGCGGAGCGTGCAGTTCGTGCTTCGTCACGAGTCTCGTCGCCGAACATTGCGATTCGCCGCGCTCGACAGCGACATCGGCATCGAAGTCAGAGGACGACATCCCGAGATAGAAGGCGTCGACTCGGTGGTTTGGGTCGAGCCCCTGGAGATGAACGCCGTCGAACGGGTGCTGGTTCGCTCCGCGGCGGTGCTGTGCGTGCTTCGCTACCTCGATGGCGTGTGGCGAGTGCTGGGTGGATTGGCGGCGCTCGTGCCCCGAACTCTGGCCGACGCCGTCTACGATTTCATCGCGCGACACCGGCACCAGCTCACGCGCGGCAATCCGTCGTGTGTCGTGCCCACTCCGGAACAGCGGTCGCGCTTCATCGACTGGAACCCAGAAAGCGTCGCATCGCGTTGAACACTTCGTCGGGATTGCTGACGAAGATCCAGTGATGCCCGCCGTGGATTTCCACGACCTCGGCGCGCGACACTTGGTTCTTGAATTTTGATCTGAGCTTGCGATCAACGAACTCGCTGCCGCGAATCGCTTCTTGGAGTCCCGTCGCATGGATACGGTCGGTGCGCTGCCATGGCTCGAGTTGCGAGACGGCGTCGATCACCGCGTAAACCCCTAACGCCGGTGCGCGAACGGCGCGATACGGCGGATGCTCGACCGTCATCGACTGATAGGCGAGCGTGATCTCCTCGTTCCATCCGTCGTATTGGTAGCGCGTACGAATGTCTGCCTCGGGAATATTCACGCCGCGCGTGCGATGGACGAACGCGACGTATGACGCGGGTGTTGCCGTGTCGGCCGCGGTCGGTGTCGGACGCACGGGCACGTTTGGCGGAACCGGAAAGACTTCCTGAAACATCGAGTCGGCGTCGATGCGATCGTACGCCGCATCGAGGTACACGAGGCGATCGACGCGTCCGGGATATGTCGCGGCGAAGCGAGTCATCTCCTCGCCGGCAATCGAGTGTCCGACGAGGATCACGCGATCGAGCTTGAGCGCGTCGAGCGCGGCGCGGATGTCCTCGACCAAACGCGGTGTGTCGTAACCTTCAGTGGGGTGGTCGGATTCGCCGAATCCGCGACGCGTCAGCGCGATGCAGTGGAAGCGGTCCGTGAATCGTGGAGCAAAATCGTCGAACGCGTGAGCGGTGTTCCCGAGCCCAGGAAGGAAGACGATGGTCGGGCCCTGTCCGCCGAAGTCGAGGTAATGCAGCCGAACGTCGGCCGCGACGCGGACCATCGACGCCGTGTGATGCGCCGTGTCTCGCCAGTTGTCGGCCGGGCTCGGTCGCGGTTGCGCCGCGGCGCCGTGAGGCGCCGCGGCCGCGCTCGAAAGGATCGCTGCACAGTAAAAGACGCGTAACAGATCTCGAATCACGGCACCGTCTTTGTGGTCGACATCTCCTTCACGAGCCGGTACAAGAATTCCTGGCTGTCGTAATAGGACTTGATCAACACTCGCTCGTCCTTCCCGTGAGCGCGGTTGTCGTTCGGGTCACCGAACAGGCCGGAGACACCATATCCCGCGATTCCCGCGGCGCGGAGGTATTTGCTGTCGGTGGCCCCGGTTCCCATGGTGGGAATCACCGCGACGCTTGGTCCGAACACATCGCGCGTCACCTTCTCGATCGGGCCCATGACCTCGGGCGTGAGCGGCGACGGCGACGCGTGCTCCATCGCCGGACCGCGTGACACGCTGACGCCGGAGTCGCCGATGGCGCTGATCAAACCGGCGCGGACGTCGGCGGGATCGTGGCCCGGGGCCATCCGACAATTGACGTTCGCCGTGGCGGTCTGCGGCAGCGCGTTCCGCGCATGTCCGCCCGAAAGCATGGTGGCGACGCACGTCGTGCGAAGCATCGAACGGTAGCGCGGATCGCGCGACAAGGTCGCCGATGCTTTCGTGTCGCTCGGGTTGGCGACAATGGCGCGCATCGCCGCGCCCATCTCCGGCGTCTCGATCGCAGCGGTCTTGCTGAAGTATGCCTTGGTGACTTCGTTGAGCATGACCGGGAACTGATAGGTCGCGACGTGCGTCAACGCCTGGGCGAGCTGGTAGATCGCGTTGTCGTCGCGCGGCACCGACGAGTGTCCCCCACGGTTCGCTGTCGAGACGGTGAAGTTCGCCGACACCTTCTCGGCCGCGCCAACGGAGTTGATGAACGGTTTGCCATCGCGTAGCGCGCCGCCGCCGCCCTCGTTGAGTGCGTACGCCGCGTCGATCAAATCCTTGTGGTTCGCGAGCAACCAACGAACGCCGTTCGAGCCGCCGCCTTCTTCGTCGGCGGTGAGTGCGAGGATGATATCGCGATCGGGGACATACCCTTCTTTCTTGAAGCGAAGGAGATTGGCGACGAAGATCGATCCCATCGCCTTGTCGTCGCCACTACCACGGCCGTAGTAGTAGCCGTCTCGCTCGGTGAAGACGAATGGGTCGAGGTCGGCCGACCAATCGCTCTTGAGCGCCTGCACCACGTCGAGGTGGGCGAGCAATAGGAGCGGCTTGCGCGCGCCGCTGCCGTGATAGCGAACGACCAGATTCCCTTTCTCGGGTCGTGGACCACCTTGGAAGATGTCGCTTGCCGGAAAACCCGCGTCGACGAAGCGTTTGGCAATCGCGTTGGCCGCGACGGTTGTACTGCCCACAGAGTCGACGGTGTTGATCTCGACGAGCTGCTTATAGATGTCGTGGGCGAGCTGCTGATTTGGCGACAGCGCGGCGCCTTGTTGGGCCTGCGCGGAAAGCATCGCGGGGACAACGAGCGTGACAACTCCAACAACGGTCCGACGCATCAAGCACTCCGGTTGCGGGTGGATGCATCGAACGTTGTAGCGCGGTATCGCTTTGGGCTAGTGAGCTCCGAATCAGGTTCCGCCGGCCAGGCGCTTGCGAATGTCGCGCGCACCGGCGGAAACACCCATCGCGACACCGCCGCCAAACAGGAGCGCCGTTCCGCCACCGACGAGCGGAAGAAGCCAGACGACGGGCGTCGCGATGGCGACCGCGGCCGCGCCGGCGAGCACCGGGACGATTGCTTTGTGGACGCCGTCCACGTACCGCAGCTTGTTCTGCGTGAACTGGCGCGCTTGCCAATATCCGAACAACGCGGACCCGCCGGCAATTGCCGCAGTCGCGAGAGACGCAATGATATGGAACACGCTGACCTCCAAGTGACGTGCACAACGATGGTAACATATACGTGTCGGTTGTCCGGGAGTTTCACGTCCGCGCTGGTCCCGCGTTCCGCCGACGCGTAGCTTTGGCTGGTCGACGCCGACGCGCTCAGCCGCTTCCGGCCTTCCCTCACCGCTTCCCGGTTTCTCGCGCCGCTATGGTCACTCTGCGAGTCATTCGTCACGGTCGCAACGAGCAGGTGCTGGCCGAATGCTTGAGCACCGCCATCCCGGCGAGAGGCGAAGTCGTGCACCTGGACACGCTCGACGCGAGCGGCGAGCCCTCGCGACCCAGCACGTTATGGCGCGTCGTCTCAGTCACGCTGCACGTCCCATCGCTCGCCTCGTCCGAGCCTCGCGACGGAGCTCGGCTCGCCGTCAAGCTCGTCGAAGTCGCTGTGCTGCCAGACGTCGCGCTCGTGCCGGACTTCGAGGCCGCAGCGGCGCAAATCCTGTCCGAGTCGAAGATGTGACTCTGCTCGGAGCTGGTCCGCAATGACCGCATCACAACGCGAGATGTACAGCGTGACGCAGGAACTGCCGCCGCATTTGCGCGACTGGCAGTTGCCCCCGGGATGGAGTTGGGGCGCCGAAGGACTGAACACGCAACATCGTCACTATCAAGAATTAATCGACGCGCTCGGCCGCTCGTTGTCGCTCGTCAGCGCGCCGGATCCGGCGCACAATGCGTGGCTCGAGGCGGAGGCGCGTCATCTCGCGCACCGGAATCACACGGCGATGCCTACGACGTACCATTATTGGGCGTCGTTTTCCGAAAGCCGCCGCGGGCCCGGCTATCTGCGTCGATGGATCGCCGGCGAAACCATCGGCGCGCGGATTCGACGCATGGGCACCGACGACGTGCCCGGGGTGCTTCGCTTGATGCGCGAGATTGGCTCGGCGCTCAGCTACCTCCACGATCTCGGCACAGTCCACGGGTGCATGTCGCCGGAAACCGTGTGGACCACGCCGATGGGGCGACTCTGGATCATCGGCTGGCAATGGGCGATGCCGCTGAGCGAGATCCCGCCCGGTCTGTTTCCGGATTTTCGCTTCATGCCGGTCCCCGAGGAGTGGGCGGACGGCAGCTGGACGCCGACACCGCTCACCGACCAGTGGCAGCTTGCTGCAATCTGTTTCGCCATCCTGACCGGCGAGGTGCCCCCATCGAGCGAATTGCCGCCGATCACGCTTTTGCGTCCCGATTGTCCTCAGGCCCTAGCGACAGTGATCGATCGTGCGCTCCGTCCCGACCCGACGCAGCGGTATCCGTCGATGGCGGCGATGTTGCGCGCCGTCGACCGCATCGCGGGTAGTCGCACCATGGTCATGCTCGCGGGTGACGAGCCGGGAACGGCATACACGACGGAGTCGGCCGAAGTGCAACTTCGCTGGGCCCTTGCCGACGACTATGAAGTGCTCGCCGCGCTCGGCACAGGATCGTTCGGCTCGGTATGGCGCGTACGAGATCTCACATTGGGTCGCGAAGTGGCACTCAAACTCCTCCATCCGCATGTCGCCCGCGACGAGCGGATGGTTGGACGGTTTCGCCGCGAGGCGAGGCTCGCCGCGCAGCTCGCGCATCCTGCCATCGTTCCGATCTTCGATTGGGATAGTCGAGGCGATGTCGCGTGGTACACGATGGAGCTCGCCGAGGGCGGCTCGGTCGCCGATCTCGTGGCGCGGTCGGGGGCGCGGCCGTTGACCGAGATCGCGCCGCAAGTGGACTTCATTCTCAGCGGGCTCTCGGCTGCGCACTCGGTCGGCATCATCCATCGCGACCTCAAGCCGGAGAACGTGCTCATCGATCGGTATCGCCGGTGGCGACTCGCCGATTTTGGAATCGCGAACGTGAGTGGCGAAGAGCTCACCGGCGCGTCAGGAACGCCGGCGTTCGCGGCGCCGGAGCAACTGCTCGGCGAGGCGCAGGAAGCAGCGGCGGATTGTTTTTCTGTCGCGGCCATCGTCGCGTACGCGATGAGCGGATTACCGCCGTTCGGCGACCGTGACACCGCGACGATTCTCGCTCGGGAGTTGCGCGGCGAGGTCGATCTCTCGACGTATCCTCCGGAGATCGCGGATTGGCTGCGACACGGGTTGGCCCCGACAGCGTCCGACCGATTCGAGGACGCCGCGGCGATGCAAGCCGCGTGGCGCGACGCGGTTCAGGCCGTGTTCGAGCGCGAGCGACAGGTGCCGTGGTGGCGCCGCTGGTTCGGCGCCGATGGCGCGGGAGTCGCGTGGACAGGAGACTCCCTCTTCACAGCGTGACGGTGTCCGATGGCGATCGAGACAATCAATCCGGCGACAGGCGAACGTCTCTGTCAGTATCCGGCCCTCACTGACCGAGAAATCGACGACAAGCTGGATGTCGCTCACCGAGCCGCGCGAAGCTGGCGCGAGACGCCGATCGACGAGCGCACGGGCGTCCTTCGCCGCGCCGGTGAGCTGCTCGAGGAGCGCGCGATCGAGTACGGTCGGCTGATGACGCTCGAGATGGGCAAGCCCGTTCGCGCGGCGATCGACGAAGCCAAAAAATGCGCGACGGCCTGTTACTTCTACGCCGACCACGCGGCCGCGTTTCTCGCCGACGAAGAGGTCGATATCAAGAATGAGCGAGGCTACGTCGCGTTCGAGCCGCTGGGCGTCGTCCTCGCGGTCATGCCGTGGAATTTCCCGTTTTGGCAGGTCATTCGCTTCGCCGCGCCGGCGCTCGCGGCCGGCAATGTCGGATTGCTCAAGCATGCCTCCAATGTTCCGCAATGCGCGCTCGCGATCGAGCAATTGTTCGAGGAAGCCGGCGCGCCGGGCGGCGCGTTTCAAACTTTGCTCATCGGCTCGGAGGCAATCCCGGACATCTTGGCAGACGATCGGGTGGCCGCCACAACGCTAACGGGAAGCGAAGCTGCCGGCAGCAGTGTGGCTTCGATCGCGGGCAAGCACATCAAAAAGACAGTGCTGGAGCTCGGAGGCAGCGACCCGTTCATCGTCATGCCGAGCGCCGATTTCGACTCCGCCGTCAAGACGGCGGTCGCCGCGCGCGCGATCAACAACGGACAATCGTGCATCGCGGCGAAACGATTCATCGTCGCCGACCCGATCGCGGAGCGCTTCACCGACGCGTTCGTCGAGCGCATGCGGGCACTGGTCGTGGGCGATCCGATGAGCGAACGCACCAACATCGGGCCGTTGGCGACGGAGCAGATCCGACGAGACCTACACGATCAAGTCACTCGCGCGGTCGCGGCCGGCGCGAAGATTCGATTGGGCGGCCGGGCGCGCGAGGGCGCCGGGTTCTTTTACGAGCCCACAGTCCTCACCGATCTCCCGCCCGATTCACCTGTGCTGCGCGAGGAGACGTTCGGTCCGCTCGCCGCGATCGTTCGGGCGCGTGACGCCGACCACGCGATCGAGATCGCGAACGACTCTCGGTTCGGCCTCGGTGCCGCGGCGTGGACTCAAGATGTAACCGAGAAAGAACGTTTCGCGCGCGGTCTTGCCGCCGGAACGGTTGTGATCAACGGGATGGTCGCGTCGGATCCGCGCTTCCCATTCGGCGGAGTCAAGAAATCGGGCTACGGACGGGAGCTGAGCGCGTTCGGACTACGAGAGTTCGTAAATATCAAGACGGTACGGATGCAGGCGCCGGCGGAGACGTCGGCGTCGTCAGCCGAATGACGACCACCGTTCCGCTCGGCGAGCTCTCGATGTCGATCGTGCCTCCCCACCCTTCGACGAGCTGGCGGCTGATCGCTAAACCGAGTCCGCTCCCACTCGTTCGCGTCGAGAAATGCGGCTCGAACACGCGCGAGAGCACTTCGGCCGGAATGCCGTGCCCATTGTCGGCGACGGAAATCGCAGCCGACGGGGCAATTCCATCGCCGCCGTCGAGGCTCACGGTGACGCTGACCGTCGTGGCACCGGCGTGCCGCGCGTTTTCGAGAACGTTGAGCAGTACTTCCTTGAGCTCATCGATCCGAGCGCAGGCATAGACCGGGGCATCGACGCCGATCTCTCGCCACTCGAGGTGCTGCTCCTCCCCCATACGCTCGAGCGAAACGACTTCTCGCACCACGCGGGCGATGTCGACCGGCGTTGCCGTCGGGCGCTCGTTCGGCGCGGCCCCGTAGCGGCTAAACGAGCGTGCGATTTCGTCGAGTCGGTCGATCTCGGTGAGAATCTGGTTGACGTTGTGCTCGAGGACGCGATCGAAGTCCACGCGCGAATCCGCACGCGCTCGTCGCAAATGCTGCACGCCGAGTCGAATCGGCGTCAGCGGGTTCTTGATCTCGTGCGCCACCTGCCGAGCCATCTCACCCCACGCGAGCACACGCTGCGCACGCGCAAGCTCGGTGACGTCGTCGAGCGTGACGACGGCGCCGCCACGCGTCAGCCGCGTGAGGCGGCCGCGCAGTTGTTGCTGATCTAGCGCCAGCTCGAAGTCTTCCTCATCGTCGGCGGATTGGAGAAATCGCTCGACGACGCGCGCCACCGCGTCCGGCGCGACGAGAGCGAATCGCTCGCCCGCCACGAGCGATTCGCCAAGCAACGCCTGCGCTCGCGGATTGGCGAGCGACACGCGGCCGTCGGCGTCGACGGCGACGACGCCGCTCGCGACATTGCGAAGGACTGCCGCTGTTCGTCGCTGCGCTTCCTCGAGCGCGGTCCGACTGGCATTGAGGTCTGACGCCATTCGGCGGAACGCGGTGAACACCGGCCGGAATTCTACGGGCGGCTCACCTTCCAGTGGCGGAGTTCGTACGCCGCTCGCGAGTGCGAGCGCCGCCTCGCGCAACGTGCGAATCGGCCGAGCGAGCTCGCGCGCGGCGACGCCGCTCAAGGACAACGCCGCGATGGCACCGACGGCCGTCGCGAACAATACGAGGACACCGAGGTCTCGTCGACGGCGCCCAAGCGGCAGCTCGTCGGCGCGGGCGGGTGCGGCGATCACCGTCGACGGGCTGCCCGCGTCGTTGAACGAGCGATAGCCGAACAACGCCGTTCCATCGTCGACACTCTCGAGGCGCGATGCCGTCTCTTCGTCGCGTACGGCAAGCGTCAGCTCGACGTCGCGTCCGAGATATCGACCGATCGGCGCGATGTCGCTGTAGAGCGGATCGCTGGCTTCCGACAGCTCGCCGCCACGATAGAGCAGAAGCGGTGTATCGAGTCGTTGACTTTCCGCGGGAAGCCACATCGGCGCGTTCGGCGGCGGCGCGATCGCGCGGAGCGTCTCGCTGACGAGCAATGCGCGTGACTGCGTCGCATCGGTCGCTAGTTGTCCGTACGACCAGATGGCGAACGCGATGGCCGGGATGACGAAGAAGGCGAACAGCGCGAGCGAGAGTTGAACACGATAACTCCCGCCCCAGGTTCGCCAGCGCACGCGGATCCACCGTCCGGCTCCACCGTCGGCGACGACACTCGCCAACCACAGCAGTCCAACAATCGCCAGATCGAGCAGAACGATGAGCGCGCCGCGCTGGACCAACGCGTACGTCGGGCGCAGCTCCACCTCGACGTGCGCGGGCGCGAGACCCGCGCCCGTTCGAACGACCCAGTCTCCGTGTAGCTCACTCCCATCGCGACGCCAGCTCACCGTCGAACTCGGCGTGTCACCCAACACCGGCTCGCGGAGCCGAACCGTATACGGTGGCTCGGCATCGGTGTCGAGCTCGAGCCCGACGAGCCGCGCGAACGGGTCGATCTCGAACAGGCGGCTCTTCGGTGCGACCACCGCCGCGGTCACTCCTCCAGACACTGACGGCGCCACGAGCACGAGCTCGACGGCGATCGCCGAGCTAACGCTCGACAGCGTGATCGCCCCGGTCGCGCGCGCTCGTCGCACCAGCTGTGCGACAATGCTCATTGGAATCGGTATCTGAGCGGTCTGGAACTGCGCCACGTATCCCGTGTCCGTCGGCCAAGCGAACAGCGCGATCGGATTTCCCGCCGCAGCGATATCCGAGGTGGCGTAGTGCTGCAAGAGCGACTGCCGTGTGGTGGGAGCGTAGTCGGCAGCGAGGGACTGACCGAATCTCCGAAGCAGTGTGACGGCGACCGAATCGGTTTCGGTCAGCGACGCGACGTCCCGCTTGGCCGCATCGACCCGCCCGCGCGCGGTTCTTCCCCACACGAGCGTCGTCGCGCCGAGCGCGGCGACTGTCGACGCACTCAGGATCACGAATCGGGTACGTCGGCTGAGTGCGAGCATGCCGATGGCGGCGATCCACAGGATGGTGTACCACCATGGCCAACGCCCCGGCGCGTCCCAAACGACCGGCGCTAAAACCGCCGCGATGGCCGCGGCGAGCGGCGCGACCCAGGGTGCGAGGCCGCGACGCGGCCCAAGCAACGCGGCGCCGGCCGCAGCGCCGGCGAGCAACACCGGCACCGCCGCGAGGAACAATGGAACCTGCCAAATCAACCACAGCGGCGCGTCGACGCCGTGCGCGGGAATCTGTACTCCGCGCGACAACTCGCGCAGGAGAAACGGCCCGAGCCCCGCGACCAGAAGAACTGTAGCAACAAGGGCCCATCGTGGTACGCGACTCGCCCGGCGGCGAAAGACCGCGAGAACGCCGAGCAGGGCGATGGCGCCAGTCGTCGCGAGCGCGCCGGCGTTTCCGGTGAGCGGCCCACCCCGTGGCGTGAAGTAGACAGCGGGGTCGAACAGTCGCGTGAGATTCGAATACTGGTTGAGCGGCACGAGCGCCGTGCATGCCAGCGCGACGGCCAGCGCACCGAGACGCTCGGCCAGGGCGCGCTGGCCGCGCCACACACCGATGATGAAGATCGCCAAGGCGAGCGAGAACGCGATGCCGGCGCGTGCGCGGACCGACTCCTCGATCCGCTGCACGACCGTGCCCTGCGCCGAGGGGTCGGCATGGACGTCGAACAGCCGCTGACCGCGAATGGCGTAGCGCAGAACTTCCGGTCGCGTCGACGAATCTGTTGGCGGCGCGAACGTGAAGCCGCTCAATCCCGTTTGTTCGGCGACGCGTCGCGCGATCGGCGACGACAGGCGATCTGCCGGCGCCTCGGCGTCGAGCAATGCGATCGCGGCGGCGCGAGCGTCGCCGTCACTCTGTACCATCTGTAGTGCGAGGTAGAACGGCGTCGCGACGACGGTGAGCCCTTCCCGCGTCGGATCGATCGGCGCCTGGACGACGCCGGCCCACGCGAGAGCGCTGTCGGCGGCGTACAACACAACCCCCAGCTCCGGGCGCTTTGCCACCAAGGGTCCGAGATCGTCGAACGCTCGAGTGCGATCGTGCGACGCGGTGAGCGCTTTGCTCACTGCGAGCGCGCCGCCGACCACCGCATCGTCGATCGCGCGATTGAGCTCGAACAACCCGTTGACGGCGGCGGTCCGCCGCCATTCGTCCCAGCTGTGGGAAACGAGCCAGAGGTTGCGCTGCGCTTGAATCGCAAAGCCGGTGGCGATGGCGAGGAGACCCGCACAGCCGATCGCCCACACTCGCTGCGGACCGCGGACGAGCCAAATCGCCGCCGCCGCAAGGATGGTGGCGACGATCAGCGGGACCAGATACTCTACGCTCGGGGCGTGAAGCCACTGGCTCGCGGCGAGCAGCGCGGCGCCAGCCGCGATCGCCCACCACGTCCCCCGCGCCATGGTGACGCGCGTCTCTCGCACCGTTTGCTCAGCGGAAATGAGTCAGCCTCCCGGTTCTCCGTTCGCCAACTCCGTCGCATCGGACACGCCGACGACGAAGAGTCCACGCCGACTGAAGCACATGCGACCGCAAGATGTGGCGGCGGCTGTCGATCGCGACCCGCGACTGATCATCCCAGTCGGCACGTGCGAGCAGCACGGCCCTCATCTGCCGCTCGGCTCGGACTCGATCATCGTCGACCGACTGTCGTGCGATCTGTCGGCCGAATTCGGCGTCCTCGTGGCACCCACCGTCGAGTATGGCGTCAACGTGGTCACTGAACGGGGCTTCGCTGGAAACGCATCGCTGCGAAAGAAGACCTTGCATCGATTGCTGAACGATCTCCTCGACACATGGGAATCGACCGGTATTCGAGAATTCATACTCCTCACCGCGCACGAACACGATCCGCATCTCGAGGCACTTTCGACGCTGATTACGTCTGGGGCTAGAGTTCGCGCCGCGGACATCTTCGGAGTCGATCTCAGCGACCTCTTGCAGGGGCAATCCGAGCCCATGCATGGCGACGAAGTCGATACGTCACTGCTGCTGTACATCGCGCCAGAGCTCGTCAATATGGCACTCGCCGAAGATTATATGATGTCGCGCGATGAGGTGCGACGTTACCGGCGTGGCTGGCTGCGCGTCCCACGCGAAAGCCCAGGGTCGATTGGACGACCGACGTTGGCGACCGCCGATAAGGGTCGAGCGCTCTACGAGCGAATCTACACGCGAATTCGCGACCGGATCTTCGTGGCCCCGCCGCCGGAATTGTGAACCGGCCGGCCTGATCCGGGTACATTTACATCAAGATGCGTCTACGTTCCGCAGTCGCCCTCCTCGTTCTCGCCGGTGTGCCAGCCCTTGCCCAGGGCCGCGTCATCGACGACGGCATCTTCAGCATCACAAAGCCTGGCACGCCTGCGGCAACGGAGAGCTTCAAGATCGTGCGCGCCGACGGCGACGCCATGTTGGCCACGGGTCAACTGACGGCGGGATCTCGCCGTATGACGTCGGCCCTCACGACCGACTCGCTTGGCACGCCGGTGAAGTACGATCTCTCTGTCTACGAGAACGGGGCGCTCGTTCAGCATGTCGGGGCGCTGGCCCAGGGCGGACGTCTGTCCGCCTTGTCCAAAGACGGCCGCGGCAACGAGTCGATGACGGAGTACCCGCTCTCGACCGGCAAGTCTCTAGTTCTCGAGGACGACTTGCTTCACCAGACCTATTTCATCGCACTCTCGAAGCGCTCTGGAAGCCTTCAAGTGATCGAGCCGCGGGGGGCCCACCGGCTGACGCTGACCCTCGCCGCCGTCGGGCTCGAGCCGGTCGTCATTGGGGGCCGTTCGGTCACCGCGACGCACTATT
>DASYSU010000308.1:0-15414 GCA_036002925.1 Gemmatimonadaceae bacterium
CGAGGCGATGAAGTTTCCGAACCCGGTCATCGACGTCGCGATCGAGCCGAAGACCAAGGCGGATCAGGACAAGCTCGGCATCGCGCTGGCGAAGTTGTCGGAGGAAGATCCGACGTTCCGCGTCCACACGGACGAGGAGACATCACAGACGATCATCTCCGGCATGGGCGAGCTGCACCTGGAGATCATCGTCGACCGCATGATGAGAGAGTTCAAGGTCGACGCCAACATCGGTCGGCCGCAGGTGGCGTATCGCGAAACGATTCGCCGCCGCGTCGAGAAGGTCGAAGGGAAGTTCATTCGCCAGTCGGGCGGTAAGGGTCAGTACGGCCATGTCGTGATCAACATGGAGCCGTCGGACACCGGAGCGGGCTTCATCTTCGAGGACAAGGTCGTGGGCGGCGTGATCCCACGCGAGTACATTGCGCCGGTCGAGCAGGGCATCAAAGAAGCGTTGGAGAACGGCATTCTCGCCGGCTATCCCATGGTCGACGTCAAGGTCGAGCTGGTCTACGGCTCGTACCACGACGTGGACTCGAGCGAAATGGCGTTCAAGATCGCGGGCTCGATGGCGTTCAAGGAAGCGGCCAAGCGCGCGCACCCCGTGCTGCTCGAGCCGATGATGAATGTCGAAGTGGTAACGCCCGACGCATTCATGGGCGACGTGCTCGGCGACTTGTCGTCGCGGCGCGGCAAGATCGGCGGGATGACACAGCGGGGCGAAGCGCAAGTGATCGCCTCGACGGTGCCGCTCGCCGAGATGTTCGGGTATTCGACGAAGCTCCGCTCGATGTCACAGGGGCGCGCCGTGTACTCGATGGAATTCGCGCACTATGAAGAGGTGCCGAAGAGCAAGGCGGAAGAGATCGTCGCGAAGGTGAAGGCGTAGGACGGTTGCTGGTTTCTGGTGCTGGTTGCTGAAACCAGTAACCAACAACCAGTAACCAGCAACCAGTAGAGACTCTTTACCAAACCGGGAATCGTACAATGGCAAAGGCAAAGTTCGAGCGGACCAAGCCGCACGTGAACGTCGGCACCATCGGCCACGTTGACCACGGCAAGACGACCCTGACGGCAGCGCTGACCAAGGTGTCGGCCGAAAAGGGCTACGGCACGAAGTACATCGCGTATGACGAAGTCGCGAAGGCCTCGGAATCGCAGGGTCGCCGTGACGCGACCAAGATTCTGACGATCGCGACGTCGCACGTCGAATACGAGACGCCCAAGCGACACTACGCGCACGTCGACTGCCCAGGCCACGCGGATTATGTGAAGAACATGATCACCGGCGCCGCGCAGATGGACGGCGCGATTCTCGTCGTGAGCGCGGTCGACGGCCCGATGCCGCAGACGCGCGAGCATATCCTGCTCGCCCGTCAGGTGAACGTGCCGCAGATCGTCGTGTTCCTCAACAAGTGCGACTTGGTCGAAGACGCCGAGCTGCTCGACCTGGTCGAGCTCGAGGTGCGCGAGCTGCTCAGCAAGTACAACTACCCGGGCGACGAAGCGCCGGTGATCCGCGGCTCGGCGAGCGGCGCGATCTCGGGCAACGCCGAGTGGGTGAGCAAGATCGAAGAGCTGTACACCGCGCTCGACACGTATATCCCCGAGCCGGTTCGTGAGATCGACAAGCCGTTCGCGCTTCCAGTCGAGGACGTGTTCTCGATCACGGGCCGCGGCACGGTCGCGACGGGTCGTATCGAGCGCGGCATCATCAAGGTCGGCGAGGAAGTGGCGCTCGTCGGTTTCGGTTCCGACAAGAAGTCGGTCGTCACCGGCGTCGAGATGTTCCGCAAGCTGCTCGATCAAGGGCAGGCGGGCGACAACGTCGGACTGCTGCTTCGTGGCGTCGACAAGAAGGAGATCGAGCGAGGCATGGTGCTCGCCAAGCCGGGTTCGATCAAGCCGCACACGAAGTTCGAGGCGGAAGTCTACGTGCTGAACAAGGACGAGGGCGGTCGTCACACGCCGTTCTTCAAGGGCTATCGCCCGCAGTTCTACTTCCGCACGACGGACGTGACGGGATCGGTCGAGTTGCCGGCGGGCACCGAGATGGTGATGCCTGGCGACAACATTCAGATGACGATCGAGCTGATTACGCCGATCGCGATGGAGGAGCAGGTTCGCTTCGCCATTCGTGAGGGCGGACGCACGGTCGGAGCTGGTGTCGTGACGAAGATCCTCGCGTAGCGGTTGCTGGTTGCTGGGTGCTAGTTGCTGGAAACGGCAGCTAGCACCCGGCAACGAACAACCAGTGACCAGTAACTAGCAACCAGTAACCAACCATGGCTGGCAGAATTCGAATCCGTCTCAAGGCCTTCGATCATGCGGTGATCGATCAGGCGTCGGCGGACATCGTGCGGACGGCGGAGAAGACGGGGGCGCAGGTCTCCGGTCCAATTCCCCTTCCCACCAAGACGCAGCGGTGGACGGTGCTTCGTTCGCCGCACGTCGACAAGAAGTCGCGCGAGCAGTTCGAGCTCAAGACCCACAAACGGGTCATCGACATTCTCGATTCGCGTGCGCAGACGGTCGATGCGTTGACGAAGCTGGATCTTCCGGCCGGTGTCGACGTGGAAATCAAGGTAGAGTAGGTCGTTTGAGAGAGTTTGTATCGATCGGTTACTGGTTACTGGGTGCTAGTTCCTGGCAACTGCTTTCACGTCGGTTGCCAACGACCAGCAACTAGCAACCAGCAACGCACGGTACGAACCACAGTCCAACTGGCACGCCGAAGGGCGCGACACCAGTGACTCCGCAGAGGTCCATAGGCAATGATTGGAATTATTGGCAAGAAGCTGGGCATGACCCAGATCTTCAACGAGCAGGGGCAGCAGATCCCGGTGACGGTGATCGAAGCGCCACCGAATCCGGTGATGGCCGTGACGGACAAGGCCAAGGCCGGTTTCGCCGCGGTGCAGCTTGGCTACGGCCAGTCGCGCCTGCGTCGGGCGTCAAAGAAGGGCGAAGGGACACCCAAGGGACATCGTGCGTCGCTCGCGTCGGTCGGTCACGCCAAGAAGGCGGGACTCGAGGCGCCGCCGCGCATTCTGCGCAGCGTTCGGCTCGATGAGCCGGGCAACGCGAAGATCGAGATCCCGGCGTACAACGTCGGCGACACGGTCAAGGTGGACGTGTTCGCGGTCGGCGACGCCGTCAAGGTCACGGGCACGACCAAGGGTCGTGGATTCCAAGGCGTCGTGAAGCGCTATGGCATCGGCGGCGGGCCGAACACGCACGGCAACACGAAGCACCGTCGTCCGGGCTCCGTTGGACCCGGCACCGATCCGTCGCGCGTCATCAAGGGCAAGAAGATGCCGGGCCATTATGGCTCGGAGCGTCATACGCAGACCCACCTCCGCGTCGAGAAGATCGATGCGGATCGCAATCTGATCTACATCCGTGGCTCCGTTGCCGGTCCGACCAACGGCATCGTCGTCGTGCGGAAGCAGGGTTAAGGAACTCTCATGGCTGACAACACGACATTCCAGGCCGCGGCCTACACGGCGCAGGGGACGACGCGCGACAAGATCGCGCTCCCCGAGCAGCTGTTCGACGGCACGGTGAACATGCCCGTGATGCACCAGGCGGTGAAGGCGTATCTCGCCAACCAGCGCCAGGGCAACGCGTCGACGAAGATTCGGAAGTACGTCACCGGCGGCAATCAGAAGCCGTGGAAGCAGAAAGGCACCGGCCGCGCACGACAGGGCTCGATCCGCGCCCCGAACTGGGTCGGCGGTGGTACGGTGTTCGGTCCCATTCCGCGCAGCTACGCCCAGTACGTACCGCGCCAGGTTCGCGCGCTCGCGCGCAAGAGCGCGCTGAATGCTCGCGCGAGAGAGGACGCGATCTACGTGATCGATCAGTTCGACTTCGACGCGCCGAAGACGTCGCGCCTGGCCGGCCTCATTGACCGGCTTGGCGTCGCCGATCAGAAAGTGCTCATTCTCACCGACGGTGTGAAGACCAACGTGTTCCTGAGCGGCCGCAATTTGCCGACGGTTCACGTGATGCCGTACAGCGACGTCTCGACGTACCACATTCTCTGGTCCGACGTCGTGCTGATCGAGTCTGGTGCGTTGGGCCAATCGCTCGAGCCAATTGCGGAAGAGCGAGTCGCGGAACGTCCGTCGCGTGCGACGAAGAACGTCGCCGCCAAGAAGACGACGAAAGCTGCCGCCCCGGCCGCGAAGAAAGCCGCCGCGAAGAAGGCTCCGGCCAAGAAGGCTGCCAAGCCCGCGAAGAAGAAAGCTTCGGCCAAGAAAGCCCCACCCAAGAAGTCGGCGGCGAAAAAGTCGACTAAGAAGAAGGGGAAGTAACCAATGCCGACACTCCATCGCACGATCGTGCGGCCGCTGATCACCGAGAAGACCTCGGCGGCATATCAGGCGCGCGGCGAGTACGCCTTCGAGGTGCACTCCGAGGCGACCAAGTTCCAGATCCGTTCGGCGATCGAACAATTGTTCGGCGTCAAAGTCACCGGCGTGTGGACGTCCAACGTGCGCGGGAAGGAAAAGCGCATGGGGAAGACGGTCGGCCGCCGTCCGAATTGGAAAAAGGCGATCGTCAAGCTCCGCGAGGGAGACACGATCGACATCTTCGAGGGTTGAGCCGGAGCATATAGAAAATGCCAATTCGTCAATTCAAGCCGGTGACCAAGGGCACTCGTTTTCGCTCGGTGTCGGACTTCTCCGACATCACGACGACGACCCCCGAGAAGTCGCTGCTCGAGCCGATCAAGAAAAGCGGTGGCCGCGACAACCACGGCCACATCTCGATGCGGCGTCGCGGCGGTGGTCACAAGCGGCAATACCGCGTCATCGATTTCAAGCGCAACAAGCACGGCATCGCCGCGACCGTTTCGTCGATCGAGTACGATCCGAATCGCTCGGCGCGCATTGCGCTGGTCACGTATGCCGATGGTGAGAAGCGCTACATCATCCACGCCAAGGGGCTGAGCGTCGGCGACACGATCACGTCGGGTCCCGGCTCGGACATCCGCACGGGGAACGCGCTACCGCTCGCGGAAATGCCGCTCGGTACCGCGGTGCACAACGTCGAGCTCAAGATCGGCAAGGGCGCACAGCTCTGCCGCTCGGCGGGAATGTCGGCGCAAGTCGTCGCGAAGGAAGGCGAGTACGTCACGCTCCGCATGCCGTCGAGCGAGATGCGTCTCGTGCACGGCCGCTGCTACGCAACGATCGGTGTCGTCGGCAACGAAGAGCACGAGCTGATCTCGTGGGGCAAGGCCGGCAAGACGCGTTGGAAGGGTCGCCGTCCCAAGGTCCGCGGAGAAGTCATGAACCCGGTCGACCACCCTCATGGTGGTCGTACACGCGGCGGACGGAACGTCGTCAGCCCGTGGGGCAAGAAGGAAGGCGTGAAGACCCGCAACAAGAAGAAGTCGTCGCAGCGCATGATCGTCCGCGGTCGCAAGCGCGGCAAAGCAACACAATAAGTTGCTGGTCGCTGGTGACTGGTTGCTGGTAACGGCAACCAACGACCAGCAACCAGCAACCAGCAACCCAAACAGAGATCTTCGATATGGGTAGAAGTGTCAAAAAGGGTCCGTTCGTACAAGAGGCGCTCGGCAAGAAGGTCGAGGCACTCAACGCGAGAAGCGAGAAGCGTGTGATCAAGACCTGGTCGCGCGCGAGCACGGTGCTGCCCGAGTTCGTCGGTCACACCTTCGCGGTGCACAACGGGAACAAGTTCATTCCGGTCTACGTGACGGAGAACATGGTGGGCCACAAGCTCGGCGAGTTCGCGCCGACGCGGCTCTTCCGTGGCCACACCGGACAGAAGGCCGTCGACAAGAAGACGGCTGCACCAGCACCGGCGGCCGCTCCTGCTCCGGCGGCGGCACCGCCACCGCGAGGAGGCAAGTAACCGATGGCCGCCCAGGCACACGCGACTCAGCGCTCGGCGCGCCAGTCGCCCTATAAGATGCGACTCGTCATCGACGAGATCCGCGGTAAGAACGTGAACGTCGCGCTCGCCTACTTAGCGTTCTCTAAGAAGCACGCCGCGAAGCAGATCGAGAAGACGTTGCGGTCCGCCGTCGCAAACGCCGAGCATTCCGCGCGCGAGAACAACACGTCGGTCGACGTCGACGCGCTGTACGTGTCGCGCGCCGTGGTGAACGAAGGTCCGAAGCTCAAGCGGTTCATGCCGGCGGCGATGGGACGCGCGACGCCTGTGCAGAAGCGCACAAGTCACATCGAGATCGAAGTCGCCGAGCGAGAGTCGAAGGCCGCGAAGGCGGGGAGAAAGCGCTAATGGGACAGAAAACACATCCGATCGGCTTCCGCCTCGGCATCTCGAAGGATTGGAAGTCGCGCTACTACGCCGGCCGCGAGCTGCCCGCGCTGCTCCGAGAAGACGAGCTGCTGCGGAAGTATCTCAAGGCGCGTCTTGGTCACGCGGCGATCGCCGACATCATCATCGACCGCAAGCCGGGCAAGGTCGTCGTGACGTTGCACACGGGCCGACCGGGCGTGGTGATCGGCAAGAAGGGCGCTGAAGTCGACAAGCTGCGCGACGAGCTCGCGCATCTCACCGGCAAGGAAGTCGGCATCAACGTCGAGGAGATCAAGCGTCCGGAGTTGAGTGCGCAGCTCGTGGCCGACAACATCTCGAGCCAGCTGGCGCAGCGCATCTCGTTCCGTCGCGCCATGAAGCGCGCGGTCCAGAGCGCGATGCGCATGGGCGCGCAGGGAATCAAGATCAAGTGCGGCGGCCGCTTGGGCGGCGCCGAAATCGCCCGCGTGGAAGGGTATCACGAGGGTCGTGTTCCCCTTCACACGCTTCGTGCCGACATCGATTACGCGACGTCGACGGCGAAGACCACGTTCGGAACCATCGGCGTCAAAGTCTGGATCTTCAAGGGTGAGAAGGTCGATGATCGCCGTGGGACCACTTATTCCTCCGGCATGTAAGGAGGAGACGGATCAATGCTGAGTCCAAAGCGCGTCAAATTTCGCAAGCGGTTCAAGGGTCGGACGAGGGGCCTCGCCACACGCGGGAGCGAGATCTCGTTCGGCACGTACGGACTGCAGACGTTAGAGCCGGGTTGGATCACGGCTCGTCAGATCGAAGCCGCTCGTGTGGCGCTCACGCGCCACATCAAGCGCGGCGGCAAGGTGTGGATCCGCGTCTTCCCCGACAAACCGATCACGAAGAAGCCGGCCGAGACCCGCATGGGAAAAGGCAAAGGCTCGCCGGAGATGTGGGTGGCGGTCGTCAAGCCGGGCCGTGTGATGTTCGAGCTCGAGGGCGTGACGAGAGAGATCGCCGAGAAGGCGATGGCGCTCGCCGCGGCGAAGATGCCGGTGCGGACGAAGTTCGTCGCGCGCGAGGAGGCGCACACCAATGCGGGCTGAGGAAATTCGGGAAATGAGAACGGAGGACGTCGCGGCACGAATCCGCGAGCTCGAGGAAGAGCGGTTTCGCTTGCAGTTTCGGAGCGCGACCGAGCCGCTCGAGGATCCGCTTCGCCTTCGCGTGATTCGCAGGGAAATCGCGCGCTTAAAGACCGTGCTGCGAGAGCAAACCAATGGCTGAGACGACAAAGACGAACGCCGCGAGCGCGGCGAACGCTGCCGAGACCCGAAATTCGCGCAAGACGCGCGTCGGCCTCGTGGTCAGCGACAAGATGCAGAAGACGGTGGTGGTGGCGATCGAGCGTCGCGTGCCGCACCCGGTGTACAGCAAGATGGTCACTCGCACACGACGCGTGAAAGCGCACGACGAGGAGAACACGGCCAAGACCGGCGACACGGTGCGCATCGCGGAGACGCGCCCGTTGTCGAAGGACAAGCGGTGGCGCGTGGTCGAGATCGTCGAACGGGCGCGGTAAGGGAGACGATCCATGATCCAGCAAGAATCGATGGTCAAGGTCGCGGACAACTCGGGCGCGAAGACCGCACAGGTCATTCGCGTGCTGGGTGGGACCCGCCGGCGCTACGCCGGCCTGGGGGACGTCGTGATCGTGGCCGTGAAGAACGCGTTGCCGAACGGCACGGTGAAGAAGTCGGACGTCGCGCGCGCGGTGGTCGTGCGCACGGCGAAGGAGACGCGGCGGAAGGACGGGAGCTACATCCGGTTCGACGAGAACGCCGTCGTGATCATCAATGATCAGGGGGAGCCGCGGGCCACGCGCATCTTCGGACCGGTCGCGCGCGAGCTGCGCGAGAGGCGGTACATGAAGATCGTGTCGTTGGCGCCCGAGGTCATCTAATATGAGAATTCTCAAGCATCGCAAGGCTGATCGGCCAAAGGCCGTCAACCGCAAGCGCCACGCCGACAACGCCGAGCGCGTCAAGCTGCACGTCACCAAGGGCGACACCGTTCGGGTGATGCGCGGCGACGACAAGGGCAAGGAAGGCAAGGTGATGCGCGTGTACCGGAAGACCGGCCGCATCACGGTCGAGGGTGTGAATATCGCGAAGCGGCATCGCCGGGCGCGGACGCCGGACGAGCAAAGCGGGATCATGGAGTTTGCGGCGCCGATCCACGCGTCGAACGTGATGCTCCTCGATCCAAAGAGCGGTACGCCAACGCGCGCGCGCCGGCAGATCGATGAGGATGGCACCAAGGAACGCATCAGCGTGAAGAGCGGCGACGCGATTCCAAGAGCAAAATAGTTACTGGTCGCTGGTGACTGTTGCTGGCAACGGCAACGGCGGGCACCAGGACCAGTAACCAGCAACCGGCAACCAGCAACCGATTTATTCTTATGGCGACGAAGGAAAAAGAGAAAAAGGGCGGCGGCGGTGGCAAGGGCGGCGGCAAGAAGGGCGGCGAGGGGAAAGCGCGCGGCCCACATGCCGGCGCCGGCTTACCGATCCCGTCGCCGCGGCTCAAGGATTTCTACCAGGCCACGGTCCGCTCGAAGCTGATGCAGCAATTCGGGTTCACCAACCCGCACCAGGTGCCGCAGCTCGAGAAGATCGTGATCAACGTCGGCGTCGGCGAGGCGATCAAGCAGCCGAAGGCGCTCGACTCGGTCGTCGAAGAGTTGGCGACGATCACCGGGCAGCACCCGGTCAAGAAGAAAGCGAAGAAGTCGATCGCGAACTTCGGGCTGCGTGAGGGGCAAGAGATCGGCGCGGCGGTCACGCTGCGCGGCGCGCGAATGTGGGAGTTCCTCGACCGGTTCATCACGGTCGCGATCCCGCGAATTCGCGACTTCCGCGGGCTCGGCACGCGCTCATTCGATGGGAGAGGCAACTACTCTCTTGGCGTCAAAGAGCAAATGATTTTCCCCGAGATCAACTACGATGCGATCGAGTCGATCCACGGGATGGACATCACGTTCGTCACGAGCACCAACAAGGACGACCAGGCCTACGCGCTCTTGAAGGAGCTCGGGATGCCGTTCCGGTCGGAGGACAAGAAGGGCGGACGGGCAATGTAGTTGCTGGGTGCTGGTGCTGGTTGCTGGCAACAGCAAACGGCGAACACGTAGCAACCAGCAACCAGCAACCAGCAACTAGCAACCAGCAACCAGCAACCATTTTTCGAGAGTGCACAGATGGCTCGTAAGGCCATGGTCGAGAAGAGCAAGCGGAAGCCGAAGTTCGAGGTGCGCAAGCACAACCGCTGCGGCCGGTGTGGTCGCTCGCGTGCGTTTTTGCGCCGGTTCGGGCTTTGCCGAATTTGCTTCCGCGAGCTGTCGCTGCAGGGAATGATCCCTGGAGTGCGAAAGGCGTCGTGGTAGGTGCTGGTTGCTGGTCGCTGGTTGCTGGCAACAGCAAACGGCGAAACAACCAGCGACCAGTAACCAAATAACCAGCAACCAGCAACCATTTCCTCCACGTCTACGGAAACGAGAGGAAGCGAGGCAACTACATGAGCATGACTGACCCGATCGCCGATATGTTGACGCGGATCCGCAATGCGTGCGGATCGAAGCATCGTCGCGTCGATATGCCGGTGTCGAAGATGAAGACCGAGATCGCGCGGATCCTGAAGGAGAACAACTACATTCAGGATTATCAGACGCTCGCGACCGACGAAGGACGACAGATTCTCCGCGTGCGGCTCAAGTATGCCGGCGGACAATCCGTCATTCGTCAGCTTCAGCGCGTCTCGACGCCGGGGCTGCGCAAGTACGTCGGCGCGACGGAGATTCCGCGCGTGCGCAACGGCCTCGGCATGGCGATCGTGAGCACCAACAAGGGCTTGATGTCCGACCGGGAAGCGCGACAGGCGCGCACCGGCGGCGAGCTCGTGGCCGTCATCTGGTAAGGAGACCACGACCATGTCGCGAATCGGCAAGCTTCCCGTCTCCATCCCAGCTGGGGTGACGGTGACGGTCGAAGGAAATACGGTGAAGGTGAAAGGCCCCAAGGGCGAACTGTCGCACAAGGTGCCGGAGGGGATCAGCGTCGAGCACGCGGACAGCACGCTCAACGTGAACCGCGCGTCGGAAGAAACGAATCACAAGTCGCTGCACGGCCTCACGCGTTCGCTGATCGCGAACATGATCGAGGGCGTGACGAAGGGCTACAAGAAGCAGCTCGAGATCACGGGCGTCGGGTACAAGGCGGAGCCGCGGCCATATGGGCTGCAGCTGGCGCTTGGGTTCTCGCATGCGGTCGAGTATCGCGCGCCCGCGGGCATCAAGCTCACGACACCGCAGCCGACGACGATCGTGATCGACGGCGCGGACAAGGCGATGGTTGGACAGGTCGCCGCTGAACTACGCAATCTGCGCCCGCCCGAGCCGTACAAGGGAAAGGGGATTCGTTATTCGGGCGAAGTCATTCGCCGCAAGGCCGGTAAGGCGGGAGGCAAGTAACCATGCCAGCAATTCCAAAGTCGCGTGAGCAGCAGCGCAATCGGCGCCACCTCCGCGTTCGCAAAAAGGTGACGGGCACGCCGGAGCGTCCGCGTCTCGTCGTGTTTCGTTCGCTCAAGCACATCACGGTGCAGCTCGTCGACGACACGGGCCGCGGGACGTTGATGACGATGTCCACGACCGATTCCGACACCGGGAAGAAGACCGAAAAGTCACTCGCGGTGGGGAAGCGTATCGCCGCCCGAGCGAAGGAAGCGGGGATCACGAAAGTCGTGTTCGACCGCGCCGGGTACAAGTATCACGGCCGCGTGAAAGCAGTGGCCGATGGAGCCCGTCAGGGCGGATTGGAGTTCTAAAATTATGGAAGACAATCAGAATCCGGGTTCGTCCCCGAACACCGACTCGACCGTCGAGCGTCAAGCGCCCGAACCGACGCAACGCGCCGGCGGGGGCGGTGCGCCCCGCAGTGGACCAGGCGGTGCGCGGAGCGGTGGCGGCGCACGCGGTGGGCGTGGCGGCGGCGGTCGTGGCGGCGGTGGCGGCGGTCGTGGTGGTCAAGGCGGCGGTCGTGGCCGCGGTGGCCCGGGTGGTCCCGGCGGCCAAGGTGGCGGCGGTGACCGCGGCGGTGATCGCGGCGGTCGCGGGCGCGAGGGCGGTCGTGGTGGTGACGATCGCGGACGCGGCGGCGAAGGGAGCGAGCTCGTTGAGAACGTGATCGCGATCAACCGCGTCGCCAAGGTTGTGAAGGGCGGCCGGCGCTTTTCGTTCAACGCGCTCGTCGCGGTTGGCGATGGCCAAGGGAAAGTCGGCTATGCGTCGGGCAAGGCGAACGAAGTGTCGGAGGCGGTGCGCAAGGCCGTCGACGCGGCGCGTCGCAACATGGTGAACATTCCGCTCACCGGCGGAACGATTCCGCACGAGATCGTCGGCAAGCACGGCGCGGGTCGCGTGCTCATGAAGCCCGCGTCTCCGGGCGCGGGCGTGATCGCCGGCGGTGCGGTGCGCGCCATCATGGAGTGCGCCGGTATCTCGGACATTCTCACCAAGAGCTTGGGCTCGACGAATCCGCACAACATGGTCCGCGCGGCGATGAACGGATTGCAGGAGTTGACCACGGTCGAGCAGGTCGCGCGCGAGCGCGGCATCGAGCCGTCGAGCCTGCAGTACCGGTCGCGCGCCAAGAGCAAGGAGGCGGTGTAAATGGCACGCACATTCGTTTGGCATCCGAGCAAAGGGCCTCGGAAGACCGCCAAGCAGAACCTTCCCGAGAAGGGCAACGTACGCATCAAGCAGGTGCGTAGCGGCATCGGGCACTCGTGGCGCATGCGCGCGACGCTCGAGGCGATTGGTCTCAAGCATCATCAGGACGTCGTGGTCAAGGAGATCACGCCTGGCCTCAAGGGGCAACTCAAGCAGGTCCGTCACCTCGTCGAGGTGACGACGGTCGAGGAGGGTAAGTAGATGGGTCGCGAAGCGAAGACCAGAAAGGCGGCGACGGAAGCGGGGAAGGCAGCTCCGGAGAAGATGGGGTTGCACAACCTCGTGGCCGCGCCGGGATCGCATCGCGATCGCAAGCGTCTCGGACGCGGGCCTGGCTCAGGCACCGGTAAGACGTCGGGTAAAGGACACAAGGGAATCAAGGCGCGCTCGGGGCATCACGGCCCGGGCGGCGGCAAGCCACATTTCGAGGGCGGCCAGATGCCGATCACGCGACGGCTCCCCAAGCGTGGCTTCACCAATCCCTTCCGCGAGAGTTCACAGGTCGTGCGTCTGGACGATCTGGCGAGGCTCGACACGGCGGGTGTCGGCGAGATCACGCGTGACGCGCTGGTCGAGGCCGGTTTGGTCAGCTCGAGAAAGGGGCATGTGAAAGTGCTGGCGAATGGCGAGATTTCTCAAGCCGTCACGGTGCGCGGGCTGAAGGTCAGCGCTGGCGCCCGAGAGAAAATTGTCGCGGCTGGCGGCCGCGTCGAGGAGTAACGAGGGAGGATCTCATGGCCCAAAGCAACGCGGCATCGGCGGTTCAGAATCTCTTCAGAACTCCGGAGCTGAAGGACAAGATTCTCTTCACGCTGCTGTGCCTTCTGGTGTATCGGATCGGCGCCGCAGTGACGGCGCCGGGCATCAACCCGATCGCCATTCAGGACTTCATCAACTCGCAGAAGAACGGCGGCGGGTTGTTGGGCCTGTACAATCTGTTCACCGGCGGCCAGCTCGCGCGCGCGACGGTCTTCGCGCTCGGGATCATGCCCTACATCTCGGCGAGCATCTTCCAGCAGATCGCGCAGGCGGTGGTGCCGCAGTTCGACAAGATGTCGAAGGACGAAGAGGGCCGAAAAAAGATCAACCAGTGGTCGCGCTATGCGACCGTGCTCCTCGCTGCCGTGCAGGGCTGGGGCTTTGCGATCTTCGCCGAATCCCTGACGGGTGCCGTCGCGAACCCGGGCTTCGGCTTCCGGTTGTCGATGACATTCTTCCTCACGACCGGCGCGATCTTCGTGATGTGGTTGGGCGAACAGATCACCGAGCGTGGCATCGGCAACGGCGCGAGCTTGATGATCTTCTTCTCGATCGTCGAGCGAATTTGGCCTGGGATCATGTCCGCGTTCGGCTACGTCAGCACGGGCGTGATCGGCGCGTTCTCGCTGCTTGTCCTCGTGGTGATGATGGTCGGTGTCGTCGCCGCGGTGGTTGCGGTAACGATGGCCGCGCGGCGCGTGCTCATTCAGATCCCGCAGCGCACGATGGCGCGCGGCCGGCAGCGTGAGGCGTCGCGGAGCTTCATTCCGCTCCGCATCAACTCGTCGGGCGTCATGCCGATCGTGTTCGCGCAATCGGTGATCGTCGTCCCGGGCGCGGTGGCGCAGTTCGCGGGCAATCAGCGAATGCGTGATTTCGCCGACTACCTCGCTCCCGGATCGACGCTCTATTACATCCTGTCGGCGATCCTGATTCTGTTCTTCACGTACTTCTACACGTCGATCATCTTCAACCCGATCGATCTGGCGGAGAACCTGAAGAAGCAGGGCGGGTTCATTCCGGGCGTGAAACCCGGAGCGCGGACGGCCGAGTACATCGACGACGTCGTGTCGAAGATCACGCTGCCGGGCGCGATCTTCCTGACGCTGGTCGCGCTGCTTCCGATTTGGATCTCGAAGCTGATCAACGTGCCGTTCAACTTCGGTGGAACGTCGCTGCTGATCGTGGTCGGCGTCGCGCTCGACACGATCCAGCAAATGAATCAGCACTTGCTGCTTCGTAAGTACGACGGCTTCATGAAGAAGGGACGCGTTCGATTCCGCGGACGGCAGGGCGCGCCGGGTGGATTTTGAGCGGTTGCTTGCCGGTGACTGGTTGCTGGTGACTGGTTGCTGGTCCAGACAAGGCACTTCGGCCAGGCAGGCCACCAGATAAGATCTATGAGGGCCCGGCGCTGACCGGGCCCTTTTGCCGAGCACGAGCAACCAGCAACTAGCAACTAGCAACTAGCAACTAGCAACCATGATCATCGTTCTCTTCGGAAAACCTGGCGCCGGCAAGGGCACGCAGGCGCCGTTGCTGGCGAACGCGCTCGACGTGCCGACCCTGGCGACGGGGGACGTGTTGCGCGCGGCAAAACGCGCCGGCACCAAGCTCGGTCTCGAGGCCAAAGGCTTCATGGACCGCGGTGAGCTCGTTCCGGACTCGGTGATCCTCGGCATCATCGGCGAAGAGCTCGCGCAGCCACAGTACGCGCGCGGTGTGATCCTCGACGGCGCCGTCCGCACCGTGCCCCAGGCCGAGGGATTGGAACGCGTTCTCGAGTCGCACGGGCGTCAGGTCGACGCGGTGCTTGCGCTCGATATCGACAACGAGGAGATCGTGCGGCGGTTGAGTGAACGAACCGTTTGCGAGAATTGTCAGACGCCGTACACCGGCCGCGCCGTTGGAAGCGTTTGCGACAAGTGCGGCGGAAAGCTCGTCCGTCGTCCGGACGACGATCCTGAGGCGATTCGGACGCGACTTCGCGTGTACGATGCGGAAACGGCGCCCGTGCTCGATTGGTACAAGGGCAACGGCGACAAAGTCGCGGTGATCGATGCCGTCGGCTCCGTGAAAGACGTTACGGCGCGAGCACTGCGCGCCCTGGGCAAGTGATCCAGCTCAAGTCAGCGCGCGAGCTCGACCTGATGGCGCAGGGCGGGAGGATCCTTGCGGCCACCGTGGAAACTCTGCGCGCGGCGGTGCGACCCGGTATCTCGACCGGCGAATTGGATCGGATCGCCGAAGATTTCATTCGCGGCCACGAGGGCGCTGTCCCCGCGTTCAAGGGATTGTACGGGTTTCCCGGAAGCATCTGCGCGTCGGTCAACAGCGAGATCGTGCACGGGATTCCGTCGCCGAAGCGCGTGCTCAAAGAGGGCGACATCATCTCGATCGACGTCGGCGT
This sequence comes from Gemmatimonadaceae bacterium, assembly GCA_036002925.1. GTDB lineage: Bacteria > Gemmatimonadota > Gemmatimonadetes > Gemmatimonadales > Gemmatimonadaceae > JAQBQB01. Next base: position 15,234 of record DASYSU010000308.1, read on the forward strand.
CGGCTACCGGGGCTACTTCACCGACAGCGCGACGACGGTTCCTGTCGGGGAAATCACCGCGGACGCGCGCGAGCTGCTCGACGTGACGCAACGCGCGCTCGAGGCAGGGATCGGCGCGGCGGTGCTCGGGAATCACATCGGTGACATCGGTGTCGCGGTGCAAACCGTTGTCGAGCACGCC
>DASYSU010000309.1:0-4725 GCA_036002925.1 Gemmatimonadaceae bacterium
CTCGCCAACCGCGTGCGCGAGTGGCTCGCGGACAAGGCCGGACCGAACCGCGATACGGCGTTCGAGCTACAGGTTCAGACGACCGACGACGGCATCATGCTCCGCTTGCCGACGCTGCGCGAGTGGTTGCCGGTCGCTGTGATTCGCGACGTCACGGCGCCGGAAGCCGAACGTCGCGTGCTTCAGGAAGTCGGTGCGTCGTCGCTGTTCGGCGCACGATTCCGCATGAACGCGGCGAGAGCACTGTTGCTGCCGCGGGGCAATCCGCGTCGCCGGATGCCGCTGTGGCTTCAGCGACTCAAGGCGCTCGATCTCTTGCAAGCGGTTCAAGAATTTCCGTCGTTCCCAATTCTCGTCGAGACATATCGAGACGTGCTGCAAGACGCGTTCGACATGCCGACTCTCTCACGCGTGTTGAATGACCTCGCGATCGGTTCAATCGCGCTGCGGTCAGTCGAGACAGACGTGCCGTCGCCGTTCGCGGCGTCGCTGCAGTTCGGCTTCGTGATGGACTGGATGTACGCCGACGACGCGCCGCGCGCCGAGCAGCGCGCGGCCCTGCTGTCACTCGATCGTGCGCTGCTCGACGAGTTGATGGGTGGCGAAGGCGCCGACGAGTCGACGATCGCGATGCTCGAGTCGATGCTCGCGCGCCGTCGCGGAACGGCGCCGGGCGCGCGGGCGCGCACAGCCGACGAGTTGGCTGCGCTAATCGACCGCGCCGGCGATCTCACGCTCGATGCCGTCCGCGATCGTATCGCGACGATCGACGAGGGCCGGCGCGGAGATCCATTGCTTGAGCTCCTCGAACGCGGGCGCGCGATCGCGATCGACGTTCCGACTGGAATTGGCGAGCCGCAACGTCGCTTGATCCTCACGGAGAACTACGCGCGCTACGCCGCCGCGTTCGGGTCCGAATCGTTGGCAACCGTCTACGCCGGCGCCAATCTCGGGCCGCGGCCCGCGAGCGATGAGATTTCTGAAGCGCTCCGCCGGCCCGCTGTCACACAACTGGCCGCGCGGCGCGACCTGCTCGTCCGCTTCATCTCGCTCGCGGGTCCGATCTCGATCGAGGACGTCCTCGCGCAATACGACTTCGAGCCTGAATGGGTCCGCGACCGTCTCGAAGAATGGGCGCGCGCGGGAAAGCTGGTGCGAGGAGCGTTCGGCGGCGACAAGACGACCACTCGCTGGACCACTCGGCGCTTGCTCGAGCAGGCCCGCCGTCGCGAGCTGGCGCACGCCCGAAAGCAAATCGAAGCGGTTGATCTGAACCGGTTCGCTCTGTTCGTGGAACGGTGGCAGCATTTGGATTCGTCGACGCGACTTGCCGGCGACGACGGCGCGGTGCGAGTGATTCGACAGATGTACGGCTTGGCTCGCGCCGCCGAGCAATGGGAGCGCGAATATTTCCCGAGTCGCGTCGAGGGGTACGACCCTGAGGTGTTGTCGCGACTGATCGCGTCGGGCGAGATGGTCTGGATCGGCGGCGCGACGGCGACCAGAGCCGGCGAAGCGGGCAATCTCGCGACGATTCGTTTCGTCCGTCGCGGAACTGGGCGTGCGTGGATTCCCGTGACCGAGACGCAACCGCTGAGCGAGCACGCGACACTCGTGCTTGGTGCGCTCGAGCGCGAAGGTGCGTCGTTCTTCGACGAGCTGCTGACGGAAACGTCGCTCACGTCACGCAAGCTACGCGACGCGCTGCGCGAGTTGGTCGGCGCGGGCCTCGTGACCAACGACACGATGGAGTCCCTCGGTCTCGTGATTCGCTGGCGGCCGATGGTGTCACCGCGTGATCGCACGCAGCCGGATCCGACGCGATGGCTTCCCGCCGACTTCACACCGTCGGCAAATCGATATGTGGTGCAACGGCGTCCAAACTTGCGACGACTCCCGCGTTGGCAGCGCCCCGATCAGGAGGGTGCGGCGCCAACCAACTGGCCTGGACGCTGGTCGCTGGTTCGCGTGCCACGCGTGTTGGGCCCCGACGTCGATGAAAGCGCGTGGGCCGAGATGATCGCGCGTCAGTGGCTCGACCGATATGGCATCGTGGCGCGAGAGATGTGGCGGCGCGAGCGCCCGGCGATCGCGTGGCGCGCGATCTATCGCGAGCTCAAACGGCTGGAATTTCGAGGTGAGGTCCGGCGCGGCTATTTCGTCCGCGGCTTATCGGGCGCGCAGTTCGCGTTGCCCGAAGCCGTCGAGACGCTGCGCGGGACCGCGCCGACCGACGGCGCAGAACCGGTCGTGTTCACTGCGACCGATCCCGCGAACGTGTACACCTTGCCGATGCCTCAGGACCCGTCGCGCGATCCGTTCGTGCGCGGGCGTGGCCGCGGTGCCGCGCTGGTGACGATCGACGGCGTGGTCATCATGATCGCCGACCGACGCGGAGCGCGCGTCGCGGTTCGGCCCGATACGTCCGAGTCGGTCGTCACGCGCGCCGCCGCGTCGCTCGCGACACATCTGTCGTCACGCACCCGCCGCGACATCATCATCGAGACGATCGACGGCCAACCGGCGAGCGGCAGCCGGCATGCCAACGCATTTCGCGTCGCCGGATTCAAGCGCGGCACGACGGGGCTGCGGTTTTATCAGAAGCTGTAGGGCCCCTTAGCGAAGGATCTATACTGGCCAGCCAGTGACTCACTTGGAAGCCGCGATCATCATTTCCCTTTCCGTGGCGTTCTGTGGCAAGACGTTATGATGCTTCCGCACCACTGCGCTCGACGGACAGAAGCGTCATCGCTTGGGACGGTGCACGGTCGGATCGGTACTCTGCGTCTTTGGTTGATCCGCCGCGTTGATGTGCAACGTCACGCCGGATGAATCCCCAGCGGCCGGACGCGGTGCGCGGAAATCTTGTTCGACCCCGCGAATCATGTCGTCGAGCTGCGTCGCGTGGGCGACTTGTTTCATCGTGCTGAACACCGCATTCGCGTCCGCCATTTTCCCTTGCGACCGAAGCGCGTCGGCCAACTCGGCGCCGGTAAAGATGTAGAGCGACGGCATGCTGACCGACGGCCGATCGACCCACTGCCCTTCTCGCACGATCGATCGGTGCCCGACGAAAACGTCGGTCCACAGCCGCTCGGTCCGCGCGACGTCGAGCCAGCCGTCGCCCTCGACGAACACGGTGTCCTTACTCACTGTCGCGGGTGGCGTGAACAGCTTCGAGGCGAGGCCCTGCGTCAGTACGTAGTTCTCGAGCCCAAGCGAGCGCGGATAACCGCCGGCTGATCGCGCGAAGTAGAATGGCCGCTCAGGCCATGAATCTTGAATCATGCGCAACACGAAGGCATCGGCGCGTTGTAATACGCCGAACTCGAGTCGGCGCGGATCGATCGTCGCCCGGAGCTGCGCGGTCGTGAACGGCGTCGGACCACGCAACTCGTAATATCCCGGCACCGCGTCGGCCTCGTCCAACGTCATGTGAATCGGAGGCGTCGTAGGCTTCACCCAGCGCGTGTTTCGATAAATCGCCGGTCCCTTCGCCGCGTCGTAGTCGTAGATCGGACGCCGAATGATTTGGCGCACGTACCAGTCGGTATTGAGGAGCGACGTACACGCCACGACGACGTCGCGCCGAATCCCCTCGACTTCCTGCGCGTACCACAGCGGAAAGGTGTCGTTGTCGCCCACGGTGATGAGCACCCCGTACGGCTCGACGGAGTTGAGCAGATCCGCGGCGACGTCGCGTGTGGCTTGATGGTGGTGGCGCGACGCCGAGCTCCAATTCCCGAGCAACGGCACGAGGGCCAGCGCAAGCGTCGGCGATGCGGACAACCAACCTCTGCGCGTCGGTACGGCGATCGATTCGCGCCCGGTCTTGATGTTCTCGGTGCCGAGCATCGACGCGAGCGATTCCCACACGTAGACCAATCCAACGGCGGCCCACACGCCCCAGGCCGAGTAGCTCCACAGGAAGAAGTAGTCGCGGTCGCGAACCTCGTGCGGTTGAGGCGAGCCAGGATTCTGCGAACCACCCAACTTGAAGTTGAGATAGTAGATGAGCAGGAGCGTCATCGTGAACATGAGCGTTCCGAAATACCAGAAGCTCTGACGATCGCGCTGGAAGTGCGTCCAGCCGCCGAAGAGACCGAGCACGAGAAACGCCGCGGCGAGGAATGCCTGCGCGAACGGATGCTGGATCGCGGGATCGCGCAGCCACTGCCACTTGAAGTACATCCACCACATCCCCACCTGATCGCTGAATGACGCTTGGCGATCGGCCAAATCCGGCTTGCCGTATTGCCCACGGTTGAAGTTGTACATGAACGCGCGATACGTGCTCTCCGACATCGTGCACGACAATGCGATCTTCGTGCGGCACGCTGTTGGCTCGCCTTCGTTGAGCGCCGGGAAGTACGCAGCGCGAATCGGTTGCGTCGCAAACGGGGTGAGACCGACGACGAGCGCCACGACGCATGCCAGCAGCAGTCGTCCACGCAGAAGCGTGGCCGGCCGTCGCGCAACGATCGCGACGCCGACCGCGAGCGCCGGCAGCATTCCGGCCATGTGATTCGCGTAGCCGAGGCCGCAGAGGTACGCGATCATGACGAGCATCGTGTCGGCACGCGGATTGTCGGGTCGCGCCGACCAACGGACCGCCAACCATGAGACCAGCGCGATCCCGGCGAGCGACACAGTGTAGACCTTTTCGTTCACGACCGACTGATTCCACACCGTGAACGCGGTGGCGCCGATCAGTGCGGCGACGAC
>DASYSU010000310.1:0-10003 GCA_036002925.1 Gemmatimonadaceae bacterium
CGATTCGTTATCGGCGACAATGACCATGCCGCGGAAGATGCGACGGTTGGTCGGCGTGCTGAAGATCGTCGGACTGAGCACGCGATCGAGCAGACCGTCCGAGCGCGAATGATCGATCAGGATGAGCTCACGTGCTCGACGGGCGCACTCGGTTCCCAGATGCGTCTCGAACCGGCTCTCCCAATACGAGTGGCCGAGCGACGCCGTGCTCGACGTGACGGCGAGCTGCTTGGGCACGAAGTAGTTGTGCGCCACCGAATCCGCGGCGAGGTGCGCGAGATAACCAAGCGCGAACGCGCGGAGGGGTTCGTCGCGCGCGCCGTTGAGGATCTCCATCCCGACGGTCCACGAGTGACAGTGGCGGCCCACCGGCGCGTATTTCTTCGCGATGCTCGTGTCGGCCGCGATGGACCCATACAAAAAGTCATATGGGAATTCGCGCAGCAGCTCGGCCACCGCGGCCGGGAGCAACGCGAGGGAGCGCATGACCGCCTCGCCCAGGAACACGTGCGTTCCAGGCGTCCAGGCATGCGCCACACTCGGGGTGATGGCGACCGCGATGATCGCAACGACGAGGCACTGGACGACGCGCCCGCCTCTCGCGGCCGGCGTCCTGCGCCTCGCGTCAGATCCCAAGGCGCTTCCGCTGTCGCCGGATGGCCCGACGAAGATCCTTGAGCTCCGACTCGACAACGTCGTCGATCGCCTCACGAGCTCGACCCATGTAATCCGAGACGCGATCGCTGATCTCCTCCCGCGGAATCGCGTCCCACAGGTCTTCACCCCGATGCGCCGCCCAGCGCGCGCCGGCGCTGCCAAGCCGCGAAGCACCGCGGCCGGCCCATCGCGCACCGCGGCCGACGCCGCGCATTACCGGCGATGCAGGTCGGTCACCTGAGGGCCCCCGGCGGAGCATGTACGTCAGTCCCGCGCCAAGGGTAACGCCGATCAACGCGGCGGTGAGTAGGTCGTATTCCGCCTCATGCCCGTCGTCGATTTCGCGGGCGGGGACGGACACGCGGGGCTGCTGGGAGCGCCTGCGCGGTTGATTCGGGGTTGCGGTCGTCGCCATCATCCTCCTCCTGTATTTCGAGGTCGTCATCCTCGAGCTCGAGATCGTCGGCCGATTCGGCCGCATCGAGCTCGTCAGACGCAAGGTCCGTCCCACTCGGTGCGCCGAAGCTCGCCGCTCCGCGTCGAACGCCTCGAACCGTGGACGCCGTCGACAGAAACACGCCCTCCGCCTCGGCTTGGACGACCGAGAGCAACGCGTTGAACTCGTTGAGCCGTTGCTCGGCCATGAGCAGTGCGCGTTGCACGCGATCATTCGCCGTGTCGATCGTGTCGTTCACCTTTTGTATGTCCGTACGAATCGACGTCGTGACGAAATCTACATTGTCGGCAATGGAGGTTGCGTGGCGGATGAGCGGGGTTAAGTCGCCGTGGAGGCGATCGATCAGCGAGTTGACCTTGGTGTACGTCTTTCGATAGTTCCACAGCACATGGACCGCGAACAAGGCGAGCACCATGAGCGATAACGTCGTGGCCACGCTGGCGAGCGCCGCGATGGTGTCGAGCACGCCGCGTTGCGAGGCGGCTTGCATGAGCGCGGCGCCTCGCAGTGCCGCGTAGACTGAGACGAGCGCTGGACCAACGGACGCCAACGGGCCGGTCATTGGGAACGCCTCGTTCGATGAGAGCTGGGCCTGCGCCGCAAAACAGTCGCTCGGCGCCGCTGCGGTTTTAGCAAAGGCGAGGCCAACCGCATTGCATCGCATCCTACGGGGCGACGGATGCGAGTGCAAGCGCCGATCTCCTGACGTGCATGAGCGGATCGGTGACGCGCCGCAGAACGTGCGCGTCCCATTGACCTACACTCTCGTTCCCTCGATTCTTCGCTCTGCGCGCCAGGCAACCGCCATTACGCACCGTCCTCACTCTCGCAACGCTCGTCCATGAACGCATTGCAGTTCGTCGTCCAAGGAGGGCAAAAACTCTCCGGAACGATTCGTCCCTCGGGAAACAAGAACGCCGCCCTGCCGATCGTCTGTGCCGCGCTACTCACCGAACATCCGGTCACGCTCGAGAATGTCCCGCGAATTCGTGACGTCGAGACGCTCGTCGAGCTGATTGCATCGCTCGGCGTCGAGGCGCGTTGGGACGCGCGGAATACGTTGCACATTCACGCGAAGACCGTACGTGGAACGAACCTCGACCCGGTCCTCTGCCGGAAGATTCGCGCGTCGATTCTGCTCGCCGGTCCGCTGCTCGCGCGCTGCGGCGAGATCGAGCTCCCGCCACCCGGTGGAGACGTGATCGGACGGCGTCGCGTCGACACGCATTTCCTCGCCCTCGAGCGGCTCGGCGCGTCGTTCGACTTGTCCGAGAGCTTCCATCTCACGACGCCTGGCCTCAGAGGCGCGGACGTGTTCCTCGATGAGCCGAGCGTGACGGGCACCGAGAACGCGGTGACGGCGGCGGTCGCGGCGACCGGAACCACGATCTTGCGCAACGCGGCGAGTGAGCCCCACGTCCAGGACCTCTGTCACTTCCTCGTGGCGCTTGGCGCGGAGATCGACGGCATCGGAACGAACAAGCTCACCATCCAGGGCGGCCGCGTGCTCGGGAGCGCAACGCATCGAATCGGCCCGGATCACATCGAGGTCGGATCGTTCATCGGTCTCGCCGCGGTCACGGGCTCAGAGATTCGTATCGCCGATGCCGGCATCGAGCATCTCCGGTCGACGCTAATGGGGTTCGCCCGATTAGGCGTCTCGTGCACGATCCAGGGGTCTGATCTCGTCGTGCCGGCGGAACAAGAAAAGGTGATTCAGAGCGACCTCGGCGGACATGTCTCGAAGCTCGAGGACCAACCGTGGCCGGCGTTCCCCGCGGACACCATGTCGATCGCGCTCGTGACGGCGACGCAGTGCACCGGAATGATTCTCATTCATGAGAAGATGTTCGAGTCGCGGCTCTTCTTCGTCGATAAACTGATCGGCATGGGCGCGCGCATCGTGTTGTGCGATCCGCATCGCGCGCTGGTGGCGGGACCCTCGAAGCTTCGCGCCGGCTCCGTCGATTCGCCGGACATCCGCGCCGGCATGGCCATGCTGCTCGCCGCAATGTGTGCCGAGGGCGAGAGCACGATCAACAATGTTGGGCAAATCGAGCGCGGCTACGAGCGGATCGACGAGCGCCTCCGCGCCCTCGGCGCGCAGATCGAGCGCGTGGAGGAACGTCGGTCGCAATGAGCCTCATCGCGGAATCGGAGGCGGTGCCCGAGCTCGCCGCCTTCGGAATTCGCGCATTCACGACGACGCGAATGATCGGCAGCTTCGGGCTTCGGACGAGCGAGCCCGTGGAGGATGTCATGGGTCGTTGGTCTCGCCTGCGACAGGAGCTGCGATCAGGCGGACCGCGGTTGGCGACTGCGAGCCAAGTGCACGGCACGAACGTCGTTGTCCACGTTCCCGGTTGGGACGGTTGGCTGCGCGCGCCTGATGCCGACGGCCATGCCACGCTGGTGCGGGGAACTGCGCTCGCCGTGACCGTCGCCGACTGCGTTCCGGTGTTCATCGCGCATCCGTCAGGGGTGATCGTCTTGCTTCATTCAGGGTGGCGTGGAACGGCGGCCGGCATACTTCGGCGGGGAGTCGCGGTGCTTCAGGAGCACGGGCTTCGTGCAAGCGAGCTCCGCGTCCATACTGGCCCGGCGATCTGCGGCGCGTGTTACGAAGTGAGCGGCGAGGTGTACGCGCAGTTGACCGGGGTCAACCCGGGCGTGCCGCGGACGATCGATTTGCGCGCGGTGATCGCGGATCAGGCACGAGCGTGCGGGGTAACGCATATCACGACGAGCGCCTCGTGCACGCGTTGCGACAACGATCGCTTTTTCTCGCATCGCGCGGGCGATGTCGGTCGACAGCTCGGAGTGATGATCGCCGACGCGTCTTGACCGCCCTGGGTAGCCCGTCTACTTTACTACTGCTGCGCGGCTCGTGTGGTCGCCAGTGAAATGTGGGGGATGCTCCCCACATTTTTTTATTCTGGACGACTTCCTCGACTGCATGTGAAGGATTCGCTGGAAGATGTTGTGTTGTCGGAGCTTGACGCGGTCGGGTTCGATCTCGTGGAGCTCAGACGCGGCGGGACGCGGAGTCGTCCGTTGATCGAGGTTCGCATCGATCGGCGCGATGGCGAGGCGGTCACCGTCGATGACTGCGCTCGCGCATCTCGAGCGTTGGAAGCACGACTGGATGGCGGTGAGTTGGTGTCGCCCGAATACGTGTTGCAAGTGTCGTCGCCAGGCGAGCGGCCGCTCCGCAGCACGACGGATTGGCAGCGGTTCATCGGTCGTTGGGCGAACGTTCTGACTCCCGAGCACGGAGGCAGAATCGAAGGAAAAATCCTCGCGGTGGAGGGAGAGCAAGGAGACGAAGTCGCGGTGCTGGAGCCAAAGCCAGGTGTCGAGCGCCGCATACCGCTGGCTGCCGTCAAGGAGGCGCGGCTAGCGTTTCACTTGTAATCAAAACTCATAGGCGCAGCGCCTCGGATTCATCCGCGCGCGCCAACGCAAACACGAGGGGTTCTGGATGGTCAGTTCTGCCGAGATTCTCAGCGCATTTCGCGAGGTGTCGAACACAAAGCAGCTCGATCGCGCGGAACTGTACGCACTGCTCCAGGACGGTATCCTCGCCGCCCTCGCCAAAAAATACGGCCCGAACGTTCAGGCTGAAGTCAACATCGACGACGGCAAGGGCGACATTCGTATCGTCCTGTTGAAGACGGTCGTACCGGTCGTCGAAGATTCCAGTCGCGAAATCTCGATCGACGATGCGCGCACCTTCGACGACAGCTTCGAGGCCGGCGATGTCATGGAAGAGCCGATCGACTTCGCGGTCTTCGGTCGCGCCGCGGTGCAGGCCGCGAAGCAGCGCATCATTCAGCGCGTCAGAGAAGGCGAACGCACGCGCATCCGCGACGAGTTCGCGACCCGCGTCGGCGACTTGCTCTCCGGCGAAGTGCAGCAGATCGAGCGCGGCAAGCTCGTCGTCATGCTCAACAAATTCCGTGAGGCGGAAGCAATCATTCCGTATCGCGAGCAGAACCATCGCGAGCACTTCCACCAAGGCGAGCCGATTCGCGCGGTGCTCAAGCGCGTCGAGGAGACCCCCAAAGGGCCCCGACTCATCTTGAGCCGTGGCGACCCGTTGTTCGTGAAAGCGCTGTTCAAGCTCGAGGTGCCCGAGATCCAGCAGAACATCGTCGAGATTCGCGCCGCCGCCCGCGAGGTGGGCAGCCGCACGAAGATCGCCGTGTTCTCGCGCGACGATTCGATCGATCCCGTCGGCGCGTGCGTCGGTCTCAAAGGCTCGCGCGTGCAAGCGGTGGTCAACGAGTTGAACGGCGAGCGGATCGACATCGTGCCGTGGTCGCCCGACCCCGAGCGGTTTGCGAAACTCGCGCTCGCGCCGGCGAAGGTCGCACGCGTCTTCAGCGATCCGGCAACGAAGACGATTCAAGCCGTCGTCGACGAAGACCAGCTATCGCTGGCGATCGGACGCAACGGCCAAAACGTTCGACTGGCCTCCGAGCTCACGGGTTGGAAGATCGATCTCTACTCGAGCCGCGAATGGATGGAGCGTGGCGGCGAGTCGCAAATCTTCGCTCCGTTGCCAGAGGAAACCGAAGAAGTCGCCGACGTCCGGCTATCGGACATCGCCGGAATGCCGCCGGCGACCGTCGCGGTGCTCGAGGACGCCGGGTATCGGACGCTCAATGACATCATCGATCTCGAGCGTGAGGATTTCCTCAAGCTGCCCGGGATCGCGCCCGCCGAGGCTGATCGCATCATGGCCTTGATCGACGAGTTGACGACGGAAGATGGAAACGGCGAAGAGGAGACTCAGAGCGGAGAAGGAAGTTCGGCAGCCTGAGAAGCGTGAGGATCATATGGACGCGGTGGTGCGGCAGCGCATGTTGCGTCTCCTCGGGCTGGGAATGCGAAGTCGTGGCGTGATCGTTGGAGTGCGGCAAGTGCGCGAGGCGGCGAAGCACAACAAGGTCTTCATGGCCGTCGTCGCGAAGGACGTGTCGTCGAACAGTTTGGACAAGGTCGTGCCGCTGCTCAACGGGCGGAGAGTTAAATTTGTAGAGGTGCCGTCGGCGGCCGAACTCGGCGCAGCGGTTGGACGCGCGGAGACGGCGGTGGTGGGCATCGTCGATCGGCAGCTCGCGGCCGGTGTCAGCGCGTTGGTGAACTCGGGCTCGTCGAGAGCCACTGGGGAGGATGTTTGAGCAAGCTTTCAGTCAGTGAGTTGGCAAACGAATTCGGAGTTCCAGCCGAAGAGGTGGTCACCCTTCTTCGGCATATGGACATTCCGATCCGAAGCCACATGAGCATGCTCACCGACGACCAGGTCGCTCGCATCCGCGCTCGCTGGGAGCGAGAGAAGCGCGCCCGCGCCGAAAAGCAGGCTGCTCCTGCGCCGGCCGCGCGCCGTCGTCGCACCGCCGCCGCGACCGTACCGGCCGAACCAGTCGCGGTTCCCGAGACAGTCGGTGGCGAGGCGCCGGTCCGCCGGCGCCGCAAAGCTGCCGACGTGCAAGCCGCCGCCGAGGAACATGCCGCAGCGGAAGCCGCCGCCGCTCAAGCAGCGGCCGAGGCGATGGAGCAGGCTCAGGCCGCTGCCGCGGAAGCCGAGCGCGCCGAAGCGGCACGCATGGCGATCCTGCGCGCCGAGGAAGCCGCGCGCGCCCAGGCTGAAGCCGCGGCCGCCCAAGCCGAAGAGCGTCCCGAATTCCGAGCGGGTGAAGCGGAAGTCTCGCGTACCGCCACTGTCGGTGATGGTCGCGGCGCTACAGTCGCGCACTCACATTCGACGGCGCCCGAGCGCCCGCGTCCACGTCCGATCACACCCGGAGCGCCACGGCCGCGTCCCGTGGCGAGCAGTGGCGGGTTTCCCCCGCGGCCCATTGCATCGGCCGCACCGGGCGGCGGCGCTGGAACGAGCGCGCCTCCACGACGCGACGATAAGCGTCCACAGTCCGGCGGCGGTGGTGGTGGTGGTGGTGGTGGCGGCGGCGTAGGTGGCGGAGTCGCCGACCGCGGCGGACGCCGGAAAAAAGGCAAGCGCGGCGCCGTCGATCAGGAAGCAGTAGATGCGAACATTTCCAAGACGATGGCTACGATGCGCGGCGCGCCGTCCCGCCGCACGTCGAGCGATCTCCGTCGTGGATCTCGCGAAGAGCTAGAGGCGGCGCGTGTCGCCGAGGCCGAGCGCGAGCGGAAGACCGTTCGCGTCAACGAATTCATCACGGTCAGCGAGCTTGCACAAATTCTAAAGGTGCCCGCGACGGAGATCGTCGCCTTCGCCTTCAAGAATCTCGGTCTGATGGTGACGATCAATCAGCGACTCGACTTCGACCAAATCGAGCTCATCGCCGGCGAATTCGGATTCCAGGCCGTGCGCGAAGACGCGTATCAGGCCGAAGAGACGGGCGTCTCCGCCGAGGCGGATCTTCCCGCAGATCTCGTGTCGCGTCCGCCGGTCGTCACGATCATGGGTCACGTCGACCACGGAAAGACGTCGCTGCTCGATTACATCCGCCATGCGAACGTCGTTGCCGGCGAAGCCGGCGGCATCACGCAGCACATCGGCGCGTATCACGTCTCGCTTCCGGGACGCAAGAGCATCACGTTCCTCGATACCCCGGGTCACGAGGCGTTCACCGCCATGCGCGCTCGTGGTGCGCAGGTCACCGACATCGTGGTTCTGGTCGTCGCCGCCGACGACTCGGTCATGCCGCAGACGATCGAAGCAATCTCGCATGCCAAGAATGCGGGCGTGCCGCTCATCGTCGCGATCAACAAGATCGATCTGCCGCAGGCGAATCCGAATAAGGTCAAGCAGGAGCTGCTGCAGCACGGCGTGGTGCTCGAGGAGTTCGGCGGCACGACGTTGTCGACCGAGATCTCGGCGAAGAAGGGCACCAACGTCAACGAGCTGCTCGATCAGATTCTGCTGCAGGCCGAGATTCTCGATCTCAAGGCGAATCCGAATCGTCATGCGTCCGGCACCGTCGTCGAGGCGCAGCTCGATCCCGGCAAGGGCGCGGTCGCCACGGTGCTCGTCCAAAGCGGCACGCTCAAGGTCGGCGACGACTTCATCTGCGGCATGTATTCCGGCCGCGTGCGCGCACTCTTCGACGAGCGTGGCAAAACCGTCAAGTCGGCTGGTCCGGCCATTCCGGTCCAGATTCTCGGCTTCCAAGGCGTCCCGATGGCGGGCGATCAGCTCATCGTTGTCGAGGATGCGGCCGCCGCGCGCGAAGTGGCGCATCGGCGCGAACGTCTCGATCGCGAAGCGCGAAGCCGTCGCGGAACGCGTGGCGGCGTGACGCTCGAAGATTTCATGGCGCAGGCCGCCGCCGGCGGCATGCACACGCTCAACATTCTCATCAAGGCCGATCAAGGTGGTCCGGCCGAAGCGTTGGCCGACGCATTGACCGGGTTGTCGACGCCCGAGGTCAACGTCGACATCGTGCATCGCGGTGTCGGCGCGATCACCGAGAGCGACATTCTGCTCGCGAAGACGGCGGGTGCGATCATCATCGGCTTCCACGTGCGCCCGGACAACAACGCGCGCACCGCCGCAGAACGCGAAGGCGTCGACATCAAGCTGTATCGCATCATCTACGAAGCGGTGGCCGACGTCCGCGCGGCGATGGAAGGAATGCTCCGGCCCGAAGAGCGCGAAGTCATCCTCGGCGAAGCCGAGGTGCGCGAGGTGTTCAAGGTCTCGCGCATCGGTACGATCGCCGGCTGTTCGGTGCGGAGCGGCATCATCAATCGACAGGGTCGTGTGCGCGTCATTCGCGAAGGCGTTGAGGTGTTCGACGGCACCATCGCGTCGCTCAAGCGGTTCAAGGATGACGTTCGCGAGGTGCGCGAAGGCTTCGAGTGCGGTATCGCGGTCGAGAACTTCAACGACATCAAGGTGGGCGACGTCATCGAGTGCTATCGCACCGAAGAGATCGCGCGCACGCTCGCGTCGACCGCGGCCAGCTGAGCCGACCATGGCAACAGAGCATCGCCGTGGCGACCGCGTAGCGGCGGCCATCCGCGAGGTCGTCGCGACCTTCCTCGCTGAGGAGGCGAAGGATCCGCGCATCACGAGCTTTGTTACCGTCACGGGCGTCGAGGTGACGCGAGATCTGCGACACGCAAAGGTCTTCGTCAGCGTCATGGGGTCCGACGCCGAACGCGCCAAGACGTTCGAGGGGCTCGCGAGCGTCGGCAGCTTCTTGCGCGCGCGCGTTGGTCAAGCGCTGCGCCTGAGGCTCGCGCCCGAAATCACCTTCAAGCCTGACGAGAGCGTCGCCCACGCTGCGCACATCGAGAATCTCCTCTCGAAGATCAAAGAGGGGACCGTTCCTCCTTCCCCCGATGGAGACGCCGACGACTGACGTGGGCGGCTTGCTGCTCGTCGACAAACCGCCGGGCGTCACATCGCACGATGTCGTCGCGATCGTTCGACGCGTGGTCGGATCGCAGCGTGTCGGACACACGGGCACGCTCGATCCGTTTGCGACCGGCCTCCTGGTCGTTCTCGTCGGTCGCGGAACGCGGCTCATTCCGTATGTCGACGGCGAGCCGAAAGTGTACGACGCCACGATCGCGTTCGGCGCCGAAACCGACACCGATGACGCAACCGGCGACGTGGTGCGCGAGGCCGCTCCGCCACGCGAAACGGACATCGCCGACGCGATCGAACGGCTCACCGGCGCGATCGATCAGGTCCCGCCGTCGTACTCGGCCAAGAAGGTTGCGGGTACGCGAGCGTACGCCGCGGCGCGTCGGGGCACAGTGCTCGACCTCGAGCCGTCTCGCGTCACTGTCCATCGTTGGGAGCTCGGGAAATTGATCGACGGCGCGCTCGCGGCACGCGTCACCTGCAGCGGCGGCACCTATATCCGCGCCCTTGCTCGAGACCTGGGG
>DASYSU010000311.1:0-9429 GCA_036002925.1 Gemmatimonadaceae bacterium
GAACCGGCCCGTTCGAGAATCGTAATCGACTCCCTCGGGCCAGAACGTCGAGTCCAAGAGTGTCGCCTGAACGTGGCTGCGCGCTTCGCTCATCGCTTGAGTGTTCAACGTCGCGATGAGCGGAGCGATCGTCGGAAGTTGCAGGTAGCGCGCGAGGCTCGTGTCGCGATGGAGGTCACGACCCAGACCCATCGCCGCGAGCGAAGCGAGCATGTCATGTAGCCGAGCTGTGTCGCCGGCCCGCGCCGCGAGTGTCGCGCTGGCCCAGAGGTACGCGGCCTGCGTCGGCCACGCGTTCGCCGCGTGGTCAACCTCGGCGCGCGCGACATTCGCGTTGTGGTCGCGAAGCGCCGCGACTGTCCGCGACCAAGCGACGCGGGCAACGCCGGCCGAATCGACGGCGGCGATGCCGGCCGGAGTTTGAGCTCGAGTCGCGCCGGCGACTGCCAATCCCGTGACGACCTTCCAACCGATGCGCATGCCGAAGCTTCGGGCATCATCGCGCCTGCGCCAACGGCGACGGGACAGCGCGTTTGTCGGGCGGGACGGAACGCGGCTACGGCAGCGGAGGCGCGACCGTCTGACTCTTGTACACGTGGCCGTTCTTCATCACGAAGGTCGGCTTTTCCATCACGTGGATGTCCTTGAGCGGATCGCCCGGCACCGCCACGATGTCAGCGAGCTTGCCGGCCGAGAGCGATCCGATACGAGCGTCCCAGCCGAGCAGCTTGGCGCCGTTCATGGTTCCGGCGACGATCGATTGCATCGGCGTCATGCCGGCCCAGTCGACCATGAGCACGAACTCATGGCCGTTCGCGCCGTGCGCACCGACGCCGGCGTCGGTTCCGAGTGCGATCGGCACGCCGGTCCGCACCGCGATCTTCACTCCATTTCGCATGGCCGTGGCCGCGGCGTGCGCCTTCTGCGCGCGTAGGCCTTTGAGAATGCCCGCGCTCGCGGCGCGTTCGGCCGCTTCACCGGCGCTCAGCGTGGGGACGAGATACGTGCCGTGCTGCACCATCATTTTCGCCGCCTCTTCGTCGAGAAACGAGCCGTGCTCGATCGACGCGACGCCGGCGCGCACCGCAGTCTTGATCCCTTCGACGCCGTGCGCGTGCGCCGCGACTTTGCGATCGAGCTTGGTCGCCTCGTCGACAAGCGCTTTCATCTCTTCGTACGTGTACTGCTGAACACCGACCGCGTCGCCCTCGGAAAGAACGCCGCCGGTCGCGCACATCTTGATCACGTCGGCGCCATACTTCGCTTGATAGCGCACGGCGGCGCGAATCTGGTCGGGGCCGTCGGCAACGCCGATGCGTGGATCGCCGTCCATGAGGCCGGGCTTGTAGCCGTTCTCGTCGCAGTGGCCGCCTGTGATGCCGATTGCGTGACCGGCATTCTGCATGCGCGGCCCGATGACGAATCCTTCAGCCACCGCCGTACGCAACGCCATGTCGTCGAACGCCGGCGCACCGACATTGCGAATTGTGGTGAAGCCGGCGAGCAACGTCTTCTGCGCGTTGGCCACACCGATGATTGCCGGAACGCCGTCATAGTCGCGGACGGGCGAGTCGTTCGCCTGCGGGTCGGCGAGCTCTCGCCCGATGATGTGCGTGTGGGCGTCGATGAAACCGGGCAGCAACGTGGCATCACCGAGCTCCACGACCTTGGCGCCGGCGGGAACGTTCACCGCGCCCTGCTTGCCGACGGCGACGATCTTATCATCGGTGACGACAACGACACCGTCGGCGATCGGCGCCGCGCCGGTACCGTCGATGACGCGGGCGGCGTGGAGGACAACGGTGCCGGAGCCTTTGGCTTCTTGTGCCTTTAGGGAAGTGGCGGTGAAGAGCCCGGCGGTGGCGAGCGGTAGGAGTGAGAGGCGCATCTTTGAGTGCTCAGTGCTCAGTGATGAGTCGTGAGTGCGGTGCGGAGAGTCATCAGTCCTGAGTTATCGGTCGCGAGTCTTGAGTGGCCACTTGGCGCCAGACTGATAACTCACACTCAGCACTCACAACTCACAACTGTGTTGCAGTTGAGCTCACAACTCAAAACTCAGTACTGACGACTGACAAGGGCGAATCTACTTCCTCGCCCAATGTGGCGCCGTCGACCACTGTTTGGGATCGAACAGCGCGTCGGAGATCGTGGGATTCACTCGCACGCCGGAATACTGCTCGAGCACCGTGCGCTTGCCGTTCACGTACTGCTCGACTTGGGTGGCCACCCAGCCGCCACCGTATTGCACGTAGTCGTTGTAGCGCGTGTCGGTGCGTCCACGAGGTCCGCTCTCGATCACACGCAAGAACAACAGCCGATCGCGATCGATGTAGAATTGCTTCGACGTTGTGTCGCCGCGCAGCGCACCGACGACGTAGACCGGTCTTCCCTGCCAGGTCGACTCGTGAAACCGATTCAGGTCGAAACCGAGACGGCGGAGCACCGCCTCAGTGCGTGTGACCGGCTGCGCGTAGATGTCGAAGCCAAGCACGAGCAGCTCGTTCAACGACTCGTCGGTACCAACCAACTTGCCGGCTGAGAATCGGAAGCTCGAGTCGCGCGCGAAGAGGATGCCGCTCTTGGATTGGAGATCGGTGTCGATCCGCAGACGTCCGGGAATCTGCGCCGACTCGTAGTACGTCTGGACGATCTCGCCGCCACTCGGCAGGCGCACCGTCGTCTTTTGCGTGAACGTGAGCGTGCGAAACCAGCTCGACGCGTATCGATCGTGCAGCGCGCGAACCAGTGTGGCACCGCTCGAGATTGCGGCAGCGGCGGGCGCCGGCGGGGGAATCGTTCCCGAACGCGACGGCGCCGGCACGATCGTCGGCTGCTGCCGATGACACGCCGCGATGAAAACAATCAACCCCACGATTGCGAGGCGCGGGGTTGTTGTCGTCATACGTCGGCGAAGGTCACTCATAGTCAAGGTTCGAGTCGGTAGCCTGCTTTCCATACCGTCAAAATATGGCGCGGTTCCGATGGATCGTCTTCCAGTTTTCTGCGGAGCTCCGCGATGTGAATGTCGACGGTGCGCGTCATCACTTCGACGCGGTGACCCCACACCTCACGCAACAACTCGACGCGCGACGCGACCGCGCCGCGGCGCCGCACGAGCGCCAACAGTAAATCGAATTCCTTTGGACTCAGTGCAACAGCAGTGCCTTCCTTTGTCACGGTTCTCGACGCCGGGTTGATCTCCACGGTGCCAAACCGCTCGATCCCGTCGGCACCGGCGCGTTCAGCGATGCGTGAACGACGCAACAAGGCGCCGACTCGAGCCAACAGCTCGAGCACTCCGCATGGCTTGGTGACGTAGTCGTCGGCGCCAAGGCGGAATCCGAGGACTTTGTCCGCTTCTTCGCCACGCGCCGTGAGAATGAGAACCGGGACGTCGGAGCCGCCTTCGCGCATGCTTCTGAGAACCCGGTAGCCGTCCATGCCCGGCAGCATCAGATCGAGCATGACGAGGTCCGGTCCCCACGATCGTGCCCGGTCGAGCCCGGTCTCGCCGTCCTCGGCGACTTGGACGTCGTAGCCTTCGATCTCGAGGCCCGTCCGTAGGCCATACGCGAGATCGGGATTGTCCTCGACGATGAGAATGCGCGGCATGGTGAGTGGGCGGGGCTGAGGGTCCGCCGCGGACTGGCGAGCGTCGGCTAGGGTGGAGTACGTCATGGAACCGCCTTGAGTTGCACGTTGGGGCCTGATGACTCGTTCGATGCCTCGTTCGAGTCGGGTTGCGTGAGTGGAAGCTCGATCACGACGCGCGCGCCGCCGGACGGTGCGCCCTCGGCGCGCGTGCGCCCGCCGTGCAGCGTCACGAGCTCGCGCACGACCGAGAGACCGATGCCGCTGCCGCCCGTCGCCGACTCGACGTCGCGATTGAGACGGACGTATGGCTCCCAGACGCGCAGCCGATCGGTGTGCGGAATCCCGGGGCCTTGATCCTCGACCGAGATGCGGGCGCGATCGCCAACGACCTCCGACGAAACAGTGATCGTCTGGCCGGCAGGTCCGTACTTCACGGCATTGTCGAGCAGGTTGAGCAGAATTTGACGCAGCGCATCGCGGTCGAATGACACCACGGCGTTGGCCTCGAGCGACGAAGCCAGCATCATCTTTCGCGCGCGGGCGAGCGGCGTGAACAGCTCGAGCGCGTCGGCAATCTCATGATCGAGGTCGGCCGGCGACGGTGAAATGCGATTCGTTCCCTTCTCGGCACGTGAGAAGTTGAGAACATTCTCAACCAGGTAGGTGAGTCGACGCGCTTCTTGGTCGATGATGCCGGCCGAGCGTCCGCGTTCTTCCTCGCTGCGAAGCTTGCCCATGTGGAGCAGCTCGGCGAACCAGCGAATCTGCGCCAACGGCGTGCGCAACTCGTGCGAAACGCCCGACACGAACTCGGTGCGCAGCCGCGCCAACTCCTGCTGGCGACGCAGTTGGAGCAGTGCGACGCTGAGCAAACCCGCGGCGATGAGGAATAACGCGATGAGCATGGGCAACCGCGACGCCGGCAGCCCGCCGACGACCAGCTTGTCGGCGAATTCCTTGTTCAAGCTGACGCGCATGATCAGCCGCCCGAAGTTCGGCTCGATCGTATCGGCGGCGCTGTAGGTGAGCGCCGCCCAGCCGGGCGATTTATACACCTCTTTGCCGCCGAGCGTCGTGACCGAGATGGAGAGAATCGAATCGACCGAGAGATGTCCGATGAGCGATTCGGGAAGCAGCGAGCCCGCCGTGCCCGATTTGCCGCGAATGTTGGCGAACGTCGGCGCGAGAAAGGACGCGGGGTCGGTCAGGTATCCGTACACCTCCACCGGCAGCCCGCGATTGATGTCGCGCGCGACGACGAAGACGATGAGCTGCGGCTTTCGATTTCGCTCGCCGAACAGCATCGCATACGAATCGTTGGTGAGAATGACAGCGAGGTTCTTGAGCGGGCCGTATCGACCGTCGGGTGATCCAAACGCGAGGATCTGCCGGTCGCGCAGCGGTGGGAGCGCCTTGGTGTACGCCACCATCGTGTCTCGCACCCACGCGAGGTCGGCGTCGGGAAGATCGGTCTCCGTGGTGCGGAAGGTCCCGTCCTTCCAGTCGTACCTAAAGAAGTAGCGCACGCCGCCGAGGCAATCGCACCAACTCACCATTTGGCGCGCAATGTCTTCGACTTCGACCGGCTCCAAGACCGTCCGCGCCAGCGAGTCCGGATTGACGTGTGAAGCCTGCGACACGAGTGACGTCACGACCTGCGTGAGCAGCGCGTTCTTTGATTGCTGCGTCAACTGCCAATCGGCGAGTTTGGCGTAATCGTGCAGGGTGCTCTCGGCCGTCCGTCGCTGGGAGCGGGCGGCGTCCCACGCCTGATAGGCGAGGATCGCTGCCACGACCAGCGCCAGGATCAGCAACCCTACGGTGCCGACGAGGCGGTGAGAGCGGCGCATGGTTCTATACATAGCATCGAGAACGGGACGGGCCAGAGGGAACCAGCGCCTTTACTGAATCCTTGCAGCGGCTGCAACTCTCTGGTGTAGGCCAAACTGCCCCCCTAAGTTGGCTCGATGGTGAAAGTCGACCTGCGGGTGCAGTTGGAGCAGGACCTTGGCTCGGCATTCGTGTTCGAGCGCGAGCTTGGCGGCGGCGGAATGTCGCGCGTCTTTCTCGCCACCGAGCGCGCGCTCGGCCGCATGGTCGTGATCAAAGTTCTCCCGTCGGAGCTCGCGGGCGACGTCTCGGTCGAGCGCTTCCGGCGCGAGGTCGCGCTGACGGCGCGGCTTCAGCATCCGAACATCGTGCCCGTCATTGGAGCCGGCGAAACGAGTCCCGTCGGAAACAAGGCGGGGCTTCTTTATTACACGATGCCGTTCGTCGACGGCGAATCGCTGCGGGCCCGTCTCGAGCGCGTGGGCCAACTGCCGATGGCCGACGCGATCTCGATCATTCGCGATGTTGCCCGAGCACTCGCGTTCGCGCAGGCGCACGGCATTGTCCATCGTGATCTCAAGCCGGAAAACATTTTGATCGCCGGTGAAGCGGCGACGGTGACCGATTTCGGGATCGCGAAGGCGCTCGAGCAATCGGAGGCGGATGCCCGAGAGTCGCAGACACCGCGTCGGGGGATCAACACGAAGCCGCTGACGTCGGTCGGCGTCGCGGTCGGCACGCCGGCGTACATGGCGCCGGAACAGATCGCCGTTGATCCCTCGGTGGATCACCGATCAGACCTGTACGCGCTCGGCGTCGTGGCGTATGAGATACTCGCCGGTGCGCATCCATTCGCTGGACGGCGCGCGGTCGCGTTGTTGGCCGCCCACGCCACCGAGAAGCCCGCGCCGATCACGAGTCGACGTCAGGGGCTTCCATCAGGATTGGGCGGATTGGTGATGTCACTGCTCGAAAAGCGACCCGACGATCGACCGCCGTCGGCCGAAAGCGTTTTGCGGAAACTCGATCAGATCGGAACGACGTTTACGACCGGCGCCGGCATCGTCCCCGCGGCTACGCCGCCCCGACCACGGTGGGCGACCATCGCTGGGGTGATAGTCGCGCTGCTGCTCATCGGGGCGATCGCGTACTTCCTATTCGGCGGTCCGCTCGCACAAAAGGTGCATTCGAGTTCGCGACCTTCCGCTGCTAGAGCTTTCGTGGCCTTCAAGGAGTAGCGCCCTGCCGACCATCTACGACATCTCACTGCCGATACTCGATGGCGGGCTCGTTTATCCGGGCAATCCGCCGATTCAGATCGCGCCGCAGCAGGCGATCGCGAAGGGCGGCAGCTCGAACGTCTCATCGGTAGCGTTCGGATCACACACCGGGACCCACGTCGACGCGCCAAAGCATTTCTTCGACGATGGAATGGCGGTCGACGCCCTTCCGCTCGACGTCCTGATGGGTCCGGCCATGCTGGTTTGCGTCGAGGCCGACGTGATGGCGGTGGGTGAAAAGCAGCTACGAATGCACGAGCTCAAGGGTCATACGCGAATTCTCATCTCGACGCGCAACTCTCACTTTATTCGCGAACGCGGGTTCGTGGGCGATTACACGTATCTCGCGCCCGACGGCGCGGCATATCTTGCGAGTTTGGGCGTCAAGCTCGTCGGCATCGATTATCTGTCGATCGAGCAGTTCCATTCGGGCCATCACCAAACCCACCGCACGCTTCTCGAGCTCGGCATCGTGATCGTCGAAGGGCTCGACCTCTCTCAGCCGCCGGCAGGTCCATACGAACTTCGTGTGCTCCCGCTGCGTCTCGTCGGGCTCGACGGCGCGCCGGCGCGTGCCGTATTGGTCGGATGACCTCGCCGGTCGACCTCGTCTTGTTCGACATTGGCGGCGTGCTCGGCAGCAACGGCTGGGACCGCGAGCAACGAATGGCGGCAGTGGAGCGGTTCGGTCTCGACGAGGATGATTTTCAGTACCGGCACGAGGAGACGGTCGGCGCACTCGAGTCGGGTCAAATCTCGCTCGACGAGTATCTCGACGTCACTGTGTTTTGCGACGACCGCGCGTTCAGCCGCGAGGAATTTACGTCGTTCATGTTCGCGCAAAGCGTTCCTTGGCCTGACAGCATCGCGATCGCGCGAGACCTCGCCGCGGCGGGCTCGGTTCGATTGGCCACGCTCAACAACGAGAGCGAGGCTCTGAACAATTTCCGCATTCGACATTTCGGTCTGCGTGAGATTTTCCCAACGTTCTTCACGTCCTGCTGGCTCGGCGTTCGCAAACCGACACACGCGATCTATACGCGGGCGCTGGGCATGGCTCAGGCCGAGCCCAAGCGAGCGCTGTTCATCGACGATCGGGTGCAGAATCTCAATCCGGCCTCGGCGCTCGGGATGCAGACGATTCACTTCGACTCCCCGGTTCAGCTTCGCGCGAATCTTCAAGCACGAGGAGTATTGTCGTGAGAACGGTGGAACGGTGGAAGGGTGGAACGGTCATCGAGGGGCGATCAGATTCAAGTCATTCCGACATTTGATTCGCGAACATTCGCGTCATTCGCGTTCCACCAATTTCGAACCGGATTCGGCGGGGACAGATGGAACAATTTGAAACGCGAATTGCCGCGAATTCACGCCAATGTCCGCGAATGACAGACACAATGGGAAGGAGTGATCTGGTAGTTCTCGCGCGTTTTCACGCGTTCTCGCGCGTTTTGACGTTCAAATTGTTCCCACTTGCCTGCGGCCTGTTGGACCCGTTAGCGCGACATCGTGCGAAAGCGAGCAAGAACCCGATCAACGGGAGTAAATAACCGATCGTCAGCGCCAGTCGCGCGCTGCTTTCCACCGTTCCACCGTTCCACCGTTCCACCAAACGCCAGACCCGTAAACGCAATGCAACTCGCGATGGTTGGACTCGGCCGCATGGGCGGCAACATGGTCGAACGGCTGATGCGGCATGGGCACACGCTCGTCGTTTACGACCGAAGCGATGAGGCGATGGCGAAGTATGAGAAGCTCGGCGCGAAGCGCTCGGCCGATCTGGCGGCGCTCGTGCGCGCGCTCGAGAAGCCGCGTGTCATCTGGATCATGGTGCCGGCCGGGGATCCGGTCGACCAGACGATCGCCGCGCTCGTACCCGCGTTGTCGCCCGGCGACATCATTATCGACGGCGGCAACTCCAACTTCCACGACACGATTCGTCGCGGCGAAGAGCTCGCGAAGTCGAAGATCGAGTTGATCGATTCGGGGACGAGCGGCGGCATCTGGGGACTCGAGAACGGCTACTGTCTCATGGTTGGCGGCACGGACACCGCGGTGAAGCACTGCGAGCCGATCTTCACCGCGCTGGCGCCGGAGAATGGCTACGCTCACGTAGGTCCGATCGGCGCCGGTCATTACGTGAAGATGGTGCACAACGGTATCGAGTACGCCCTGCTGCAAGGCTATGCCGAGGGTTATGAGATTCTTCATGCCTCGAAGATCTTCCCGAAACTCGATTTGAAGCAGGTCGCCGACGTCTGGCAGAACGGGAGCGTCGTGCGATCGTGGCTCAACGAGCTGGCGGCGAGTGCGTTCGCGCGCGATGCGTCCCTGTCGGACCTCAAAGGTTGGGTCGCCGATTCAGGCGAAGGACGTTGGACGGTTCAAGAGGCGATCGATCTCGATGTCCCGGCGCCCGTCATCACGTTGTCGCTCCTCACGCGTTTCCGTTCGCGACAAACCGATTCGTTCGGCGCCAAGGTCATCGCGGCGCTGCGCAACGAGTTCGGTGGTCACGCGGTGCAACACTCATGAGCGCCGACGGTCCGACCGTCTCGGCCAAGCCGGCAGCGCAGGTCCAGCCATCCATCGCGCGAGGGAGCGCGGACCCGTGCACGATGGTCATCTTCGGCGCGCTGGGCGATCTGAGTCGTCGCAAGCTGTTGCCGGGGATCTATCAGTTGATGAAAGAGCATCTCGTCGACGACGCGTTCTGCGTGCTCGG
>DASYSU010000312.1:0-6252 GCA_036002925.1 Gemmatimonadaceae bacterium
GCCCATCTCGGAGAGCAGGTTTACGGGAAACCCGGGCATCGGGGCGGGCGGGAAGTTGAATAACTTCATCGTGCCGGCCGAGATGAACATCAGCCCGGCAATGATTCGAAAAATGCTGAGCATTCGCCCGGTCCACGCCGAGCGCGACGTTTCGAAGATCGACATATGCGCCTCCTAGCTTCACGTCAGACTCGGCCCAGGTAGCGAGGATGGTGCCGCCGGACCGCCTTATGCCCGACAGATCAATTGTTGTTTTGAGAAGTGTGACCTATTTCTGCGAACTTCGGAGCTCATCATTCCGGAGTCATCGCGCGATTACTCAGACTCATCCACACGGCGGCGCGTCTGCGTCGAAGCCTTGATCATGCCTCGAGCAACAACCGCCGCCTCGATCCGCAAGCGTCTGCGCGAACTCGGCGACCCAACCGACGCAGTCTTCTTACAACGATTCTTCAAGACGGGTCCCGGACAATACGGTGAAGGCGACCGATTTCTTGGAATCCGGGTGCCCGAGATCAGACGACTCGCCCGCGAGCTGCGAGGATTGCCGCTCGATCAAATCCACGCGTTGCTCCTCGATCCGTGCCACGAGGCGCGTCTTCTCAGCGTTGTTTTGCTCGGCGAGCAATACAAACGCGGCTCGCCCGACAAGCGCGACGCGATCTTTCGTTTGTACATGGACAACGCCGCCCGCGTCAATAACTGGGACCTCGTCGACCTCTCGGCGCCCAACATCGTTGGCGCGCACTTGGCGACGCGCTCGCGGAAACGGCTCGAGAGGCTCGCTCGATCACGCAGCCTGTGGGAGCGGCGCATCGCGATCGTGGCGACGCAACACTTCATCCGGAACGGTGAGTTCGACGACACCCTGCGCATCGCACGGATGCTGATGCACGACCCGCACGATTTGATTCACAAAGCGGTCGGTTGGATGCTCCGCGAGGTAGGCAAGCGCGACCGTCGCACACTCGAAGCGTTTCTCGACGAACACGCGCACGAAATGCCGCGCACAATGTTGCGCTACGCGATCGAGCGGTTGCTTCCGCGTGACAAGAGCCGATTCATGGCGGCGCGGGCAGGGCGTGCGACGCATTAAATCAGTGATGGCGGAACATCACTTTGCCATCATTGCGGCAAGCCGCTCGAGCACGCCCGCGAGGTCCGGCTTGTCGTCCAGCACCTGAACGGCCGGATCCGCGCCGAGCCGCTCCATGCGCTCGATCGCCGTCTTGATCGTGAATGCGCGCGGGTCGAGCGACTGATTCACCTCGTCCCACGTGAGCGGCATCGAGACGCTGGCGCCCGGCAGTGGCCGCACGCTGAACGGCGAGACGATCAGTTGGCCGTGCCGATTCTGTAAATAATCGAGATAGACTTTGTCGCCGCGCTTAGTGACGTGACGCGTGATCGTCGCGATCTCGCTGAGCTCACGAAGCACGAATCGCGCGAGCAGCTCGCCGAGCGTACGACACTGGGCATACGTGCATTGACGGCCGAGTGGAAGCAGAATGTGCAGTCCTGTTTTGCCGGTCGTCTTGACGTAGCTCGGTAAGCCGATTGTCTCGCACAGCTCGCGCATGGCGATCGCCGTACGCACGACGTCTGAGAACGGCGCCTCTTTCGGATCGAGATCGATGACGCACCAGTCGGGCTGCTCGAGTGAGCCGACGCGACTGTTCCAGATGTGCATCGGGATCGAGCCCAGGTTGGCGACGTAAAGAAGCGCCTCCATGCTGTCGCAAACGAAGTAGCGCACGTCGCGCTGCGAGTCTTCGCTCCAGATGGGCACCGTGCGAATCCAATCGGGCGCAAACTCCGGGGCGTCCTTCTGATAAAATGACTTGCCGTCGATGCCGTCAGGGAACCGCGTCATCACCAGCGGGCGATTCGCCAAATAGCGCGACATCCACGGCCACACGGCGCGGTAGTAGTCGACCAGATCGCCCTTCGTGTACCCGTCGGCCGGCCAATAGACTTTCTTGAGATTCGAGAAGTTGAATGTCTTTTCCGGGGCTGGTCGCGGCGGCGGAGCCGGCGGATCGACAGTCACGACGGTCGGCGATATCTCAGTCGCTTCGGTGGTGACGCCTTGTCGCTCGCACTCACGCGGGTTCTTGTCGTGTCGCATATGCAGGAACGTCGCGTGGCGAAGGACACCATCCGGCGTCCATTCGCGAAAGCGAACCTCGCAGACGTTCACCGGATCGACCCACGTCGTGGTCTTGATCTCCGGAATCTCGACGGCGCCCGCGCCGATCGGCGGGCCGCATGGTGGGTCACGACGAACGATCGGATCCAGCAGTGCTTTGATCTCGGTGAGCAACGCATCGTTGAACCCAGTGCCGACTCGGCCGGCGTAGACGAGCGAGCCGTCGACCATGTCGGCGAGTTGAAGTGCACCGAGGTGGCTGCGCGATCCTTTGGGCTCGGTGAAGCCGACGATGACGAAGTCACCGGTACGCTCTGCCTTGATCTTGAGCCACGCGTCGGTGCGCCCGCCGCGATACGGCGCGTCGGCGCGTTTCGCGATGACGCCCTCGAGACCGAGGGCCGCCACCTGCGTCAGGAACGCATCGCCTTCGCGCTCGATGTGATCGAGTGTTCGAACGGCGCCGAGTTTTGGCAGCGCTTCCATGAGCAACGACTTGCGCGTCGTGAGCGGCAACGGCCGCAAGTCGAAATCTTCGAATCCGAGTAAGTCGAACGCGTAGAACGTCGCTGGCAATTCGACCGCGGCGCGTTTGATGTCGATCGTCGAGCTCAGACGTCCGCGCTGTTGCAATCGCGAGAAACTTGGTTTCCCGCTCGCATCCATCACGACGACTTCGCCGTCGACGATGCACTCGTCGACCGGCAGCGCTTTGATCGCCCGCGCGATCTCGGGGAAGACAGCAGTGTAGTCGTTCCCGTTGCGCGTAAGCAGCAACACTTCGCCGCGCGACTTGCTCGCGATCAACCGATACCCGTCGAGCTTGAGCTCGAACACCCACCCGTCACGCGTGAACGCTTTGTCCGCGGGCTCGGCGAGCATCACATCGACGGACTGCGGATCGACATGCGTTCGCGGCGCTCCGGTTGCTTCGACCTTCGCGCGGAGGTCGCCGACGGGACTTCGACCAGCCTTCACCTCTTCGACCGTGAGTCCGGAGAGCACCGACGTTTCGTCGAACTGATCGCCCGGTGACGCGACGAATGCATCGCGCTCTTTGATGAGCAGCCAATCGCGCTCGCTCTTCTTGATCTTCACGAGCGTCCACTTGCCGTGGAGCTTGTAGCCGCGCAGTTCGAACAACAGTTTCCCTTTCTCGAATCCTTCGCGCCAATCCTCCAGCGGCACCCACTCGCCGCGATCCCACACAATGATTCCGCCCGCACCGTAGTTGCCGTGCGGAATGATCCCCTCGAAATCGCCGTACTCGATCGGGTGATCTTCGACCTTAACGGCGAGTCGCTTGTCATTCATGTCGTACGACGGCCCTTTCGGGACGGCCCACGATCGCAGCACTCCGTTCATCTCGAGACGAAGATCGAAATGCAGACGGGTGGCGGCATGTTTGTGAACCACGAAGAGCCGCCCGGGCACGGCCGACACCGTGCCGATCGGCTCGGGCGACGTGTCAGGTGATCGCTTTGCGCGATACGCGCTTAGGCTATCGTCCACGCTTGCGAATCTATGATGCCACGGGTCGGCGTGACATACCGGTTCGTTGTCGCTTCGGTCTTCGTCACGAACGTGTGGAAACCATGTCGAAAACTCTGTAGAAAAGTTCGTGACATGAAGTCACTTGCCGCAGCGCGCGCGAGATATGAAAGTGTTGCTATAGGTCCAGGATAGTCGTCACTCGTTGCTCGTTGTGCGCCGCGAGTCTCCCGCTTCCCCTTCCGACAATGCCAGCTCGCTCGATCGGCACTGCCACTATCTCGTTCGGACTGGTCTCCGTCCCGGTCAATCTCTACTCGTCGTCCGAATCCAAGTCGAGTGTGTCGTTCAACATGCTGCACAAGAAGTGCGGCTCGCGGCTCAAGCAGCAGTACACCTGTCCGAAGGACAATGAGGTCGTCAGCCGCGACGATACGGTGAAAGGCTACGAGTTCGCGAAGGATCAGTATGTCGTCTTGAGCGCCGAAGAAGTGAAGGCGCTCGAGGAGAAGGCGACGGGAATGATCGACGTCGTCGAATTCGTTCCGCTGGCAAAGGTCGATCGCGAGTATCTGGACAAGGTCTATTACCTCGGTCCCGACAAGGGGGGCGATCGCGCGTACCGTCTTCTCGCGGCGGCGCTCAAGGACACCGGCCGCGCCGCACTTGGCCAGTACGCGGCTCGCGGCAAGCAGCATCTCGTTCTTCTGCGGCCGCTCAATGGCGTGCTCGTGATGGAGCAACTGCACTACGCCGACGAAGTGCGTCCGACGACTGAGGTAACGATCCCTGACGGCGACGTCAAAGCGACGGAGCTCGCGCTGGCCAAGCAGCTCATCGAGCAGACAGCGACCGACGACTTTGCGCCGGAGAAGTACAAGGACACCGTTAGAGAACGCGTAATGGAGACCATCCAGCGCAAGATCGACGGACAGGACATCACGGCCGACGTCACGCCGGACGGCGGCGGAAAGATCATTGACCTCATGGAAGCGTTGAAGGCGAGCCTCGCGGCAACCAAGCCCGCGGAGGCTGCCGTCAAGGCGTCATGAAACTCAACGCGGGCACCAGCGGCTACGCGTTCAAGGAGTGGAAAGGGTCGTTCTATCCGCAGGATCTCAAGGACGACGCCATGCTCGGCTACTACGCGAGCAAG
The DNA here is from genome assembly GCA_036002925.1 of Gemmatimonadaceae bacterium. GTDB lineage: Bacteria > Gemmatimonadota > Gemmatimonadetes > Gemmatimonadales > Gemmatimonadaceae > JAQBQB01. The sequence goes on from DASYSU010000312.1 coordinate 4,797, forward strand.
TTTCCCACGGTCGAGATCAACAATACGTTTTATCGCCTTCCGAGAGAGCATGTCCTGCAGGATTGGGCGTCGCAGGTCCCCGATCCGTTCACGTTCTCGATCAAGGCGAGTCAACGGATCACGCACCACGCTCGGCTCAAGCCCGAATGTGCGAGCGCCGTCGAGTTTCTGCTGAAGAACACGTCCGCGCTCGCTGGTCGGTTGGGACCGATCCTGTTTCAGCTTCCGCCCAATCTCAAGAAAGACGTTCCCCGCCTGCGCGCGTTCCTCGAGACGCTGCCGGCGGATCGCCGCTACACGATCGAGTTTCGTCACGAGAGCTGGTTCGACGACGAGACGTTCGACGCGTTGCGTGCGCGCGACATCCCGCTCTGCATCGTCGAGCAGCCGGACTTCGCCTCACCCGTCGTTTCGACGGCGTCTTGGGGTTACGCACGGCTGCATCGATTCGATTACGACGAGGCCATGATGGCCGGGTGGGTACAGCGCCTCGCCGCGCAGCCGTGGAGCGAGGCATACGTGTACTTCAAGCACGACGAGGGAATCGGCTCGGGGCCGCCGGCGGTTGACGCGTTCCGCCAGGCCTTCGCGGCCTGATGCACGTCCACGGGCACGAGCTCGTCTTATCCGCCACTGACCTCTCGAACTTTCTAGGCTGCCGCCGCCGTACGGGGCTCGACATGGCGGTGGCGTACGGAAAGCTCAGCCGACCTTATCGCGACGATCCGCTGCTCGAGCTGCTCTGGCAGCGCGGAGATGAGCACGAGAAGCGATTCGTCGCGTCGCTGCGCGCAGAATCCGCTACCATCGTCGACCTGGGCGGTCTAGACGATCCCGTCGAGCGCGTCGCGATGACGCTCGAGGAGATGGCGAAAGGAACCGATGTCATCGTGCAAGGTGGATTGAGCGATGACCGTTGGTTCGGCAAGCCCGATGTGATGCGACGCGTCGCACGGCCGAGCTCATTGGGCGACTGGTCGTACGAGATCTCTGATACGAAGCTCGCGCGAGAAACGCGGGCCGGCACGATCATGCAGCTCGGCCTGTACTCCGAGATGCTCGCGGCGGCCCAAGGTGTACGACCCGAGTGCTTTCACGTCGTGACGCCGGATGTGACGACACCGGTGCACACGTATCGCGTCGACGACTACGCCGCGTACTTCCGGATGGTTCGCGGGAAGATGGTCGATACCGTGGCGCTCGGGCACGAACGCGTGGTCGTCGACAACTATCCGGAGCCAGTCGAATCCTGCGAGATCTGTCAGTGGCGCACCGAGTGTGCGACGAAGCGCCGCGCCGATGATCACCTGTCGCTCGTCGCCGGAATCACGCGCACGCAGCGGCGCGAATTGGAGGCGCGATCGATCAGTACACTCACGGGCCTCGCAGGAGTTCCGATCCCACTCACCTTCAAACCGAAGCGGGGCTCCGCGGAGACATATGTTCGTGTGCGCGA
>DASYSU010000313.1:0-9384 GCA_036002925.1 Gemmatimonadaceae bacterium
GGGGACGACGCGCTCTCGCTCTCCAGCTTGATTCGCCCAGTCGTCTTGCGCAGCGAAAAACGCGTCGCGTTCGGGACTTGCGGCGTTCACGTCGCCGCCGCCACGGAGCGCCGACGACAGTGTGCGAAGGTACGTTGCCGCAGCTTCGAGCAGCTGGCGTGCCTCGGGACTCATCTGTTCGCTACCCGACTCGAGTCCGCGCGCCGACTCCTCAGTCGCCTCGAGAACCTCGGCAAGCGGCGCGACTTCTTTGACGCCGGCAACTCCGCGTAGGCCGCGCACGCGGTTCAACACATTCGACGCAGTTTCGGCGTCGCCCGAACGGGTCGTCAGCAACTCCAGCCCTGCAGCAATGTTCGCCGCTTCCGTCGCCAAAAAAGGCGGAGTCGTCGTCGAAGATCCTGCGCCCGCCTCACCGGGCGTAGTGCTCGCGCGCTTCGGAGCGTAGCGCGACAGCTCCGCCGTTCGCGCGTTGGCTCGATCGTCGTCAGTCACGGACCAGCCGCGCACCGAGCGCAGCAGCGTCTTGAGATCATCGATCGCGGCAACGAGCGCGCCGCCAAGTGCAGGTTCCCAGCGGAGGGATCCGTCTTGAAGTGCGCGGCCGACACGCTCGATGCCCGCAGCGAGATCGGCGAAGGATGGGATTTTGGCCATCGTCGCCGTTCCACGCAGCGCGCGGGCGAGTCGCTGCATCGCGTCCGCGTCGGGACCGGACGTGCTGGCGTCGAGCAGAACGCCGTCGATTTGCTCGACGTACTCGCTCGCCTCGAGGATGAAGAAATCCAGGAATCCCGGCGCTCCGGTCATGCACGCTCCATTGGTATGCGCGACACGAAGTTAGGAAGACGTGCGAGCGTCGTCCATGGCTTTGCGAAGCTCACGCACGGCATCGACGAGGCCGACGAAGACCGCACGGCTCATGACGGAGTGACCGATGTTGAGCTCCTCGATCTCGGGAATCGCCGCGACGGCAGCGACGTTGTCGACCGTGAGGCCGTGGCCCGCGTGTACCGCTAGTCCAATCGACGCGCCGTGTCGCGATGCGTCACGCAGCGCTCGCAAGGTCGCGGGGTCCGACGGGGCATGCGAGTACGCTCCTGTGTGGAGCTCGATCGCGACTGCACCCAACTTGCGAGATGCCGTGACCGTATCGAGATCCGGCGAGATGAACAAGCTTGTGCGAATCCCCGCCGCGTTCAGGCGCCGAACGCCTTCAGCGAGACGGCCGGGATCGCGCGAGACATCGAGGCCGCCCTCCGTCGTGATCTCCTGCCGCCGCTCCGGGACCAGGGTGACCTCGAGTGGACGCAACCGTTCGGCGATCGCCAGCATCTCGTCGGTGCACGCCATCTCGAGGTTGAAGTCGGTTTTCAGAGATGTGGCGAGGCGCTCCACGTCGTCGTCCTGAATGTGCCGGCGATCTTCGCGGAGGTGCGCCGTGATGCCGTCGGCGCCGGCGCGTTCGCACACCTTCGCGCCTTCGACAGGGTCGGGCTGCTTACCGCGTCGCGCTTGGCGAAGCGTTGCGATGTGATCAATGTTGATGTAGAGACGCTGTCGTTTCACGGGCGGACCGGTTCACCGTTGCGACGGTGGAAGCGAGACGACTACGTTGGACTCACGATGATGCAGAGGATCGAGTGAAGAAACTAATCACGAGCGTCGTGCTTCTGGCGGCCTGTCACTCCACGTCGACGGTCACGACCTCGACGCCCACGCCTACACCGCAGCCCGTGCTGCGGGGAAATCAAACCGGCGCACCCGACGCGAATACCGCCATCCGCGGATTCCTGACGGCTGCCAAGCAAACGGATCTCCAGGCAATGGGCGCCCTGTGGGGGAGTGCGCAGGGACCGGCCCGAGATCAGCTGCCTCGCGAGGAGCTCGAGAAGCGCGAACTCGTGATGATGTGCCACCTCAAGCACGATCGATACGACATCGTCGGCGACGCTCCCAACCCTGGTGGAACGCGGTCAGTCATCGTGAGTCTCACGCTGGGCGACTTGACGCGCTCGACGAATTTCCAGGTGGTTCGCGGTCCGGACGCTCGCTGGTACGTGCAGGACATCGATCTCAAGTCGCTCCAGGAGTTCTGCGCGCGCAAGAGCTGACGCGTTCAGTGTTCGGTGAGCTCGATCAGCGCCCCGGACGTCGACGATGGATGTAGGAACGCGATGCGTTTTCCCTCCGCGCCGATGCGCGGGGATTGGTCGATCAGTCTGATCCCCGCGGCGCGGCACCGCTCGAGCGTCGCGTCGAGGTCGTCGACGGCGAAGCACACGTGATGAATTCCGGGCCCTCGCTTGGCCAGGAACTTCGCGATCGGCGAGTCGGGTCGATCGGGCTCGAGTAGCTCGACGAGCGATGCTCCCGCCGCCAGCCCCACGATTCGCGCGCCATCGGCGTCCTCAAGCGGGGCTTCGGGCAGACCCAAAATGTCGCGGTAGAACGAGACGCCGTTCTCGAGACCTTGCACCGCAATGCCGATGTGGGCGATGCGGGTACCGCCCTGGCGGTTGGGCGGGGGTTGGGAGGGTTTTTGCATGTGATAAGTTTAGTTGTCCATTGGCTCCGGGCGGTTCGCTACTGCCGGCGGCGGTCAAAGGCTAAACGGCGATAGGAGCAATTCATGTCGAATATCATTGCGGTGACCGACGCCAACTTCGAGGCCGAGGTCGAGAAGCACGATGGGCTCGCCATCGTGGATTTTTGGGCCACGTGGTGCGGCCCATGTCGGATGGTGGCGCCAATTCTGGATCAGCTGGCAACCGAGTACGAGGGCAAGGTGAAGGTCACCAAGCTCGACGTGGACGCCAACATCAAGACGGGCTCGCGCTTCAACGTGCGCTCGATTCCGACGCTGCTGTTCTTCAAGGACGGCAAAGTCGTCGATCAGATCATCGGCGCGGTTCCACGAACGAACATCGAAGCGAAGCTGCAGCAGCACAGTGGGCACAGCGCGCATAGTGCGTAGTGCACGGCCATGCGCGTGAACGGTGCGGCCCCAAGGCCACATTACGGCTCGCGCATGGCGTAGCATCGTTGCATTTTAGGGCTTCATGCCCCAGGCCACCGCACTGCGTTTTCCATTTAGCCGCGTCCTCCTTCCACGCACGCGGCTGGCGTACATCCACCTCCGCAATCTGTTGACCGACGCCAAGCGCGATCGCGCCGCGCGTATCTCAGGATACGTCGCGATCTCTTTGGTGGACGAGCTGGTCATTCTCTACTTGTTGCGGGGCGAAGTCGCGAACGCGACGGTTCGCGACGCGCAGGGCTCTCAGTGCGTCGCGATCGCCACGGCGATCGACAAGGTCCCGACCGAGCCGGAATACGGCGAGATCTACTTCCACGAGGCCGACGTCGAGCAGTTGGCGTGCATGTTCGCCGCGGAATCCACGCCACCCGAGCCCTGGCCCGAAGGCATGGCGGCGCACGACGCCTCAGCGCTGTTTCCGTACCTGCTATCGACCATGTTCGATGGCGTTGTCGAGATCGTCGCAAACGAGTTCGTGAATTATTTGGTATTCAAGAACGGCGGCGTGGCGCGGGCCTTCCTCTCGAGCTCGCACCACGGGACCGTCGTGGATCGCGTCGCCAAATTGTTTGCGCGCGAAGGTCGCATTGGTGATTTGAGCGTATCACGGTGGGGCGTGGCCCGACCGCTGCCGGTGCAGGCGCCGCCGGCGCTCGTGGAGGCGTATCGCGATCTCACCACCACGCTCGTTCAGCGCCTTGTCGAACGAGGACGAGAGACCGCCCCCGCGATTGCCGAACATGCGCGACAAAATCTCGTCCCGACTCACCCGGTGCTGAATGGCTTTTCCTACGCGGGACGCCCGACGATCGAACCGCTCGCCGACACGGCCGGACTCACGTCGGCGGTCGCCGCGTGGATTCGAGACGTGATGTTCGCCGCCGTCGATCCCGACGCCCTCGCGCCTGATCAATTCTTGCGCGAGCTCACCTGGGACCGTCGTCACATGTTTCAATCGGCGGGCCTGTTCGATCAGATTCCTTGGAAGGTGATGTGACGGAGGCCGGCGGGACGGGAACGCTCTACGTCGTCAGCACCCCCATCGGCAACATGGGGGATTTTTCTTTTCGCGCGGTCGAAGTCCTGAAGTCGGTCGATCTCATTCTCGCCGAGGATACGCGACACACGCGGAACCTCCTGGATCGGTACGGCATCACCACGACCGCGACGCCGTATCACGAACACAACGAGGCGAGATCGACGCCGCCGTTCGTCGCGCGACTCGCACGCGGTGAGTCGCTCGCGATCGTATCCGACGCCGGGACCCCTCTGATTTCCGACCCCGGCGCTCGGCTGGTGCGGGCGGCCATCGAGGCCGGAATCAACGTCGTCGCGATCCCCGGACCCTCGGCGTTGTTGTCCGCGCTCGTGGTCTCCGGTCTCGACGCGGGCCGATTCACCTTTTTCGGTTTCCTTACACGAACCGGGCGTGAACGTCGCGCGGAACTCGACGACATTACAAGAATGCGTCACACGGCGGTGCTCTACGAGGCGCCGAATCGCCTCGCGGCCACTTTGGGCGAGCTCGAGCGGCTCGGAAACGGGGCGCGGCCGGCGGTCGTGGCCCGCGAAATGACCAAACAGTTCGAGGAGGTCAAAAGGGGAACGGTCGGCGAGCTCCGAGCGTACTATGAGAACAAGCCTCCGCGGGGAGAAGTCGTACTCGTGATCGCCGCGGCGGTCGAGCAAGCGCCGGCCAGCGACGTCGTTCAGACGCGTGTCGACGCATTACGCGCGTCAGGGATGAGCGCGCGTGACACGGCAACGACGGTCGCCGCGGAGCTCGGTGTCTCGAAGCGCGTTGCCTACCGTCTTGCGCAGCAGTCGACGAAGACCGGAGAGAGCGAATGATCGGATTCAGTTGGCGTCGTGCGCGGGTCCTCGCCGCGGCTGCACTCATGCCGCTCGTCGGCGCGCGTCCCGCGCCGCCCATTCTCACGGTCGCGCGACTCCAGTACGACGGCGGTGGCGACTGGTACGCCAATCCGTCCAGCCTTCCGAATCTGCTCGCGGCGATTCGCCAGCGCACGTCGCTACAGGTCGACAAGACCGAGGCGCGCGTCACCCTGATGGACGACAAGATCTGGGACTATCCGTTCATTCACGTCACGGGCCACGGCAACATTCACTTCAGCGACGCCGAGGTCGCACGGTTGCGGGAGTACCTGACACGCGGTGGATTTCTTCACGTGGACGACAACTACGGCCTCGACGAAAGTTTCCGTCGTGAGATCAAGCGAGTCTTCCCCGATAGGCCGCTTGTCGACGTGCCGCTGTCGCATCCGATCTACCACATCGTCTACGAGATGCCAAAGGGTCTGCCCAAGATTCACGAGCATGACGGGCTTCCGGCGCGCGGCTTCGGGATTTTCCTAGGCGATCGGCTCGCCGTGTACTACAGTTTCTCCAGCGATCTCGGGAACGGTTGGGAAGATGCCGAGGTCTATCACGACCCGCCGGAGCTGCACGAAGCGGCGCTGCGGATGGGCGTGAATCTGTTCGTCTACGCTGTCACCAGTCGGCCGACGCCATGACCGTTCTCGAATTGGTCGATCGCGAGCGCGCTCGCTTGCGGCGCATGCACCTCGCGGCGGGCATCGCGCTCGCTATCGGTGCGACGGCTCTCCTGCTCGCCGGTGGTGCCTCGGCGCTCGGCCGGGCACGATGGATGGCGCTGCCGCGCGGCGTGCCGTTCCTCGTCTGGCTGCTCGTGCTCGCGGCCGACGTCGCTGTGATTTATTGGACGATGAGACAGCTCGAGCGTCGGACGACGCGGAGCAGCGTCGCGGCTGCGATCGAGCGAGAGCAGACGCTTCGTTCCGGCTCACTGCGTGGCGCGCTCGAGGTCGCGGATTCCGGCGCGCTCGGGCGACGCGCGGCGGCGGCGATGAGTGCGCAGCTCGCTCCCGGTGGTGAGCGTCTCGTTCCCGGCGCCCAGCGCTCGGTGCGGCGCCATGCGGGCCAAGCAACGGGAGTTGCGACGGTCGCGCTCGCGGCGCTCGCATTCGCCGTTCCGAATTTCAACGACGGATTGCTTGCGATCCTCAAGCCGGTGCGTGCGTGGCAGGGGACGCTGTTACCGAAATTGAGCTTTGAGAATTTGCCGCCGGCAGTGTTGCGAGGTGAGACCGTACGCCTGCGCATCGCCGCGCCGCAACGCGGAACCGTGACGTTGGCTCAGCGCGTTCCCGGCGAAGCCTGGGCAACGCAGACGGTCGCGGTCGATCATCGCTCGGGCATCGCGACGCTCGACGTCGGACCACTTCGCGGCGATCTGACGGTCGTTGCCACCGACGGGCGTTCGGCGAGCGACACGGGAGTCGTTCATGTCACAGATCGCCCGTTCGTCGGCGCGGTGTCGATGCGAGCGACGTACCCGGCGTATCTCGGCCGGCCGGCTGAGGGGTTGCCGGTGGGCGATCCGGCGCGGGTGCCGCAGGGAACGATTATCGAGGTTTCCGGTCGGGCCTCGACCGCGTTGCGCGACGTGCGGCTCGGAAGCGCGACCGACACGATCGCGCTTCGCGTGAATGACCGCTCGTTCACCGGACGATTCGAGCCGAAGCGGAGCGGCAAGTACGTTTGGCTCGCCGCCGGCGCGGCCGGCCCGATTCCCGATCTTCCTCTGCCGCTGGAGCTCGAGGTCGTTGCGGACTCAGCGCCGCACGTCGAGCTCGTGAGTCCGGTGACCGATACGATCGTGACCGGCGATGATCGAATCACTCTCCGCGCTACAGCGAGCGACGATCACGGAATCGCGCGCATGGAGCTCGTGACGTGGAAGCAAGGATCCACCGGAGCGTCGCAAGCGCCGGTCGCATCGCTCATGGCCGATTCAGCCTCGACCGTTTGGGACGGCAGCGCCGTGCTCGATCTCGCGCCGCGCGGTTTGCTGCCGGGCGACGCGCTGCACGTCAAGATCGTCGCGACCGACAACTCACCATGGGCACAGCGCGGAGAGAGCCGAGAGCTGCTGCTCAAGATTCCTACGATGGAAGAGCGTCGCTCGATCGCGCGTGCATCGATGGACTCGGCGGTCAGTCAGGTTCGCTCCGCCGCACAAGCCGAAAAATCGCTACAACAGCGAACGAGCGACGCGGCGAGAGATCGCGCCGCGCGGAACACGAATCCCGATGGATCAGCCAACGGGAGCGGCAAGCAGGGCTCGATGACATACGAAGCGGCGGAGAAAGCGAAGGCCGTCGCGAAGGATCAGCGGGAGCTCGCCGACCAGATCAAGAGTCTTCAGCAAACCGCGGCCGCGCTCGAGCAACGACTCAAGCAGGCCGGTGCGCTCGACAGCGCGCTCGCGCGGCAGCTTCAGGAAGCGCAGGCGATGCTGCGTGACGCGCTTACGCCGGAACTGCTCGCGCAAATGAAGAAGCTGGACAATGCGACGCAGCAGCTCTCGCATGAGCAGTCGCAGCAGACGCTCAAAGATCTGCAGGCGATGCAGGAAAAACTGCGCGAACAGCTCGAGAAGAGTGCGGAGATGCTCAAGCGTGCGGCGCTCGAGGGCGCGATGCAGACGCTCAAGGACGAAGCGAAGGACATCGCCGATCGAGACCGCGCGCTCGCCGACTCGGCCGCCAAACAATCGAGCGACGCGCACAAGAACCAAGCGAAGCAGCTCGCCGATCGTTCGCAGCGGTTCGACGATGAGCTCAAGAAGCTGCAGGATCGACTCGAGAAGGAGAAGGCGGATGCGGGCGCGTCGGGAACCGAAGAGGCGCGCAAGCACGCGAACGCGGCCGAGGAATCGATGCGTCAGGCTGCGGGGCAGAAGCAATCGCAAAGCGGCGAACAGCAAAAGAGCGCGCAGCGCGACTCCGCGCAAAGTGGCGCGACGAAGCGTGACAGCTCCGGTGCGTCGCAAAGTAAACCGCAACAGAGCCAGAGCGGTCAATCACAGAATCAGAATGGCCAGAGCGGAGCGCAAGGCGCGCAGCAAAAGTCGCAATCCGGTCAGCAGAATGGACAGCAGCCGGGCAGCATGGAGCAGAACGCGCGCGACGCATCGGCGCAGATGGATCGCGCCTCGGACGCGATGAAGGATGCGCGGCAGTCGCAGGTGAACCAGTGGAAATCGGAGCTCACCAACGCGCTCGATCAGGCCGTGCAAGAAATGTTGCAAATGGCGCGTCAGGAGCAGAAGCTCGAGCAGGACGCGCGGTCGGGACAATCGAAGCCGGACCAACTGCGGAGCGAGCAAAGCGCGGTGAAGCAGGGCGTCGACAACACCGCGCAAAAGCTGCAACAAGAAGGGCAGAAAACGTCGCTGCTCTCCGGGCGCTCGCAGCGCTCGGTTTCGGAGGCGCAGCAGAAGGTCGCCGAAGCAATGCAATCGACGAGTGACTCGCGCGGCGCACAGCAAGCGGCGAGCGCGATGGGCGATGCAGCGGACGCGCTCAATCGCGCCGCGGCCTCGCTGGCGCGCGATCGCGAAAAGGCGAACACGTCGTCATCGGCAACGGGCTTCGCCGAGATGTTGCAGCAGATGCAGGAGATGGCGAGGAAGCAGGGCTCCATCAACGCGCAGGCGCAGGGGCTGATGCCGGGCATGGGGCAGCCGATGTCGTCGCAGATGCAAGCGACCGCGCGCGCATTGGCTCGTGAACAGCGACAACTTTCGCAGCAGCTCGACGAGCTCGGCGAGGCCGCGGGTGGTGATCGCGCCGCACAATTGGCGAAGGAAGCCAAGCAGCTCGCCGACGCGCTCGAGGGCGGCCGTCTCGACGCGACGACGGTCGCGCGACAGCAGCAACTCTTCCGCCGATTGCTCGACGCCGGCCGCTCACTACAGAAGGACGAGCGCGAGGACACGAACAAGCGCGAGGCGACGTCGGCCAAGGGCGGCAACGAATTCAAGCCGGACAACACGAACGCGACCGGTCGCGCCGGAACGAAGTTCCGTGAGCCAACTTGGGAAGAGCTACGCGGATTGAGCGCCGACGAGCGGCGTGCAATCCTGGAGTACTTCAAGCGTATCAATGCGCAGAATCCGTAATGGTGGCAATGCGGCGAGTGAGGGACGGCGTGTAGAACGAGTGATCCGGACGTGGTGTGCGTTTCTGGTCGTCGCCGCCCTTCGAGTCGCGTCGGCCGGCGCGCTTCACGCGCAGGCGCCGGCGGACACGATGATGTTCTACAAGGCGCTCGACCTCGAGGCGGCGGGCAAATATCGCGAGGCCGCGCCGCTGTTTCGCGCCGCGCTTCGCACGTCTGCCGTCGTGAATGCGCTGCTCGGACTCGAGCGCGTGTACGCGGAGCTCGGTTGGTCGGACTCGCTTGTCGCGCCGCTCGATACGCTGATCGCGGCGAATCCGCGCGAGGAGACCTACCGA
>DASYSU010000314.1:0-2316 GCA_036002925.1 Gemmatimonadaceae bacterium
TCGAGCAGCTGCGCATCGGATGTACGAACGACGCGCCATCCGCTCGTCACGCGCGTGCGTGTAGCGATCGCCTGACGCGCGCCACCACGAGATACGCTGAGCGTGCGCACGGCGTCGACGGTGAAGCCGATGGTCGGACCACCGACATTCTCGGGCGCCTCGAATCCGAGGCCATCTCCCACCTGGAGCGGCGGCGAGACGTCGACGAGCAACTCACCGTTCTCGTGGCCGATGACCGTACCGATCGCCAGTCCGCGATTGTCGGGCTGAGTCCGTGTGACGTACTCGCGTCCCGCGCGACCTCCGTACATGCCGCCCGTGAAGCCGCGGCTGTAGATCTGCACGAGCGGCTGCGTTTCTTCGGCCGTGGGCGCCGCAACCTCGCCCTTCTCGACGCGATCGAGGAAGTCGCGATACGACTTGGTAACCGTCGCGACATACTCGGCGCGCTTTTTTCGTCCTTCCACCTTGAGACAGACGATGCCGGCGTCGGCGATCTCGGCGAGATGATCGTACGCGCCGAGATCCTTCGCGGAAATGAGATAGCCGCGGTCGAGCTCTTGGTGCGTCGCGATATCCGTGAGTACGTAATCTTTGCGACACGACTGCGCGCACGACCCGCGATTCGCGCTTCGCTCGGAGATCATGCCCGACATGTAACACTGGCCCGAGTACGAGATGCACAGCGCGCCGTGCACGAAGCTCTCGAGACCGAGATCGGGCACCACGGCGCGAATGGCGCGAATGTCGTCGAGCGTGTTTTCCCGCGCCAACACGATGCGGTCCACACCGAGGTCTCGAACCACTGCGGCGCCACTCTCGTCGTGGACGGTGAGTTGCGTCGAGCCGTGAATCTCGAGATCGGGGTACAGCTTCTCGATGAGGCGGATCAGCCCCAGGTCTTGCACGATTACCGCGTCGATGCCGCGGTCCACCGCTTCGCCGAGCAGCATGAGTGCGTCGACGAGCTCGCCGGGTTTGATCAGGACGTTGAGCGTGAGATACAGGCGTCGACCGCGCGAATGCGCGATGCGACATGCCTCATCGAGTTCGTCGAGGGACAGATGGGCGCCTTCGTCGCGGGCGTTGAACCCCGTCGTGCCCAAGTAGACCGCGTCCGCGCCATTGGCCACGGCCGCGCGCACGGCGTCGAGCGAGCCCGCAGGGGCGAGGAGCTCGGGGATGCTACGGTGTGCCATAAGCGTTGAAATATAACAGCTTAGGCCCCCTGATTGCACCTACTCTCTGATTAGGCTTGGTCGCGTTTGCGAATAAACCGAAGCACCGTGGCGAGGGCGAAGAACACGATGCCGATGGCGCGAAGACGCCCGTCGTCGATACGCTGGCCGTAACCCCACACGGCCAGGCCGACGAGGAGCAAGGCCAGCTGGATCTCCGTCCGCCGCTTCAAGACTACTCTTTGGGTGAGCGAGTGTACGAGGGCCACGCCTTCACGCCAGGCAGCTGCGCCGCCTTGGCCTCGTCGTCTGGGATGTCGAGCACCATGCGCAGCATCGCGGTCGAGAACACCTTTCCCTGCGCGTCGGTCTTGAGCGATAGCGTTCCGCCGCCGTCGAGCGCGCCGTGCAGCAAGAAGTTGAGCGCTCGTAAATTGGGAAGCTCATATCGCTCGATCGGGCCTGTGATGACGCCGCGGAAATGCTGCGTGACGCGCTCGAGCGTGAGGTAGCGTTCGATCACTGAATACCACTCGGGCTGGAGCGCGATCACGCCAACGTTCGCCGTGTCGCCCTTGTCGCCCGAACGGGCGTGCGCGATGTCGAGCAGTCGGACCTTCATGTGAGCACCTCGACCTTGGTCTCGACAACGCGTTTGTCGATGAGCGCCGGCCAATAGGCGACGATCTCTTCGACCTTTGGCCGGCCGCCCGCAAACCCCGTCACACTCGGCGGGCCATTCAGCACGAGCGGCGCGAGCTCGCGCGTGAAGCGCTCGACGGCCGCTTTGTCGGGGCCCCGGACGCCGATGCGCAGCTGCACTTCCGGCGGATCGTGTGGTTCGCCGGCGAGCGGGCCGTGTGTGGCCGACACGCCAACGAACTCCGTGAGAATGGAATCGAATCGAAGTCCGAGGCGATCGAGTCGTTCACGCAGCACGCGATCGGCGAGTTCGGCCTTGGGCAACGCGTCGGGCCACGAGTAGACGAGGGTGCCGACTGCCTTGAATCCCGCACGGTACGCGATCGAGACTTTCAAGCTGTCGGTCGGCGGACGGCCCTTGATCCCGAAAACGCGGACGCGGTTCTCTCCCGCCGGCTCGAGATGAATCGACGTGAAGTCCGCGATCACGTCGGGC
>DASYSU010000315.1:0-2270 GCA_036002925.1 Gemmatimonadaceae bacterium
TCTCGATCTCGAGGGACTCGACGCACGCAAGGCGCGGCTCACGGTCGCGTCGTCGTCGCTCGGCGATGCGCTCATGAGCAAGGATGGCGAGACGCTGTACTATCTCGCGCGGTTCGAGAAGGGATTGAACCTCTGGTCGACCAGTCTGCGGACCAAAGAGACGAAGATGCTCCTCACCCTTAACGCCAATGGCGGCAACATGGCGTGGGACAAGGAGCAGAAGTTCATCTTCCTCCTCGCCGACGGGACCATCTCTCGCATCGATCCGACGTCGGCGACGCCCAAGCGCGACATGGTGGCGATGAGCGGCGAGGAGGCTCTCGACGTCGACGCCGAGCGTGCGGCGATGTTCGATCATGTGTGGCGGCGCACACGCGACACGTTCTACTCCAAGGGCTATCACGGCGTCGACTGGATCGGGCTCCGCCCGGTGTACGCCAAGTATCTCCCGTACATCGGAAACAATTTTGAATTCGCCGAGATGATGGCGGAGATGTTGGGTGAGCTGAACATCAGCCATAGTGGTGCGACGTTCAACCAGTCGAATCCCAACGACGACGCGACAGCGTCGCTCGGTGTGTTCTACGATCAGACGTACACCGGTCCCGGTGCCAAGGTCGTCGAAGTGATCAAGGACGGTCCGCTCGATCGCCACGACGTAGCCATCAAGCCGGGCGCGATCATCGAGGCGGTCGATGGAAACCCAATCGCCTCGAACAAGGACATCGCCGAGTTCTTGAATCGCAAAGCGGGCAAGAATGTGCTGCTGACCGTAGCCGATGGCCCGACGACGACGGAGTACGTCGTGAAGCCGATTCCGGTCGCCGACGAGAATCGCTTGCTGTACGCGCGGTGGGTCAAGCGCAACGCCGACGAGGTCGACAAAGCAAGCGGTGGGCAACTCGGCTACGTGCACATCCCGGGAATGAACGACGGCGCCTATCGCACGACGTTCGAGGAGATCATGGGCAAGTACGCCACGCGAAAGGGCGTGGTCGTCGACACGCGGTTCAACGGCGGCGGCGATCTCGTGGCCGATCTGGCGATGTTCTTGAGCGGCAAGAGGTTCTTCGACTACACGACCGACACGCGGAGCACGGGCTACGAGCCGAACTTCCGCTGGACCAAGCCGACGGTGGCGATGGCGAACGAGGCGAACTACAGCGACGGTCACTGTTTCGCCTACGCGTACAAGAATCAGAAGATCGGCCCGCTCATCGGAATGCCGACGCCCGGAACATGCACGTTCGCCGGATGGGAGTCGCTGCAAGACGGCGTGCGGTGGGGCGTGCCGGGAGTCGGCGTGAAAGACGCGACGACCGGCAAGTACTTAGAGAATCAGCAAACCGAGCCGGACATCAAGGTGATGAATCAGTACGGCGTCGTGGCCAAGGGGAAGGATCAGCAGCTCGAAGCGGCGATCGCCGCGCTCATGAAGATCATTCAGAGCGGAGTAATCGTCCCGTAGCGTCGCCGTTAGCCCTGGGTCTCGAGCGAGTGGCGGCCGCGACGGGCGAGCCGCGTCGTGAGATGTCGCTTCACGTCCCGCCACTCGCCTGCGAGAATGCTGTACATCACGCTGTCGCGCACCGTCCCATCGCGTCGCGCGAAGTGATGGCGGATCACACCGTCCTTCTTGGCACCAAGGGCTTCGATCGCGCGCTGGGAAGCGAAATTGAAATTGTCGGTACGGAGTCCGACCACCTTGCAGCCGAGCGTATCGAACGCGTGCTCGAGGAGCAGCAGCTTGCACGCGGTGTTGACGTGGCTGCGTTGCCACCGTCCGGCGTACCAGGTCCAGCCGATCTCGACGCGATCGATTTGCGGAACGACATCGTGATACCGCGTCGTGCCGACGATGGTGTCGCTCGCCAACTCTCGAACGGCCCACGGCAGCATGTGACCGGCCTTCTGTCCGTCGAGTGCGTTCGCGATGTACGTCGCGGCCTGATCGGGTTCGGGGACACTCGTGAACCACAGCTCCCAAAGGCGGCCGTCGGTCGCGGCGGCCACGAGACCGTCGCGATGTTGCGGGCTGAGCGGCTCCAAACGAACTCCGTGTCCCTCGAGCGTGATTGGAGCGAGCGTGATCATGCGGGTCCTCGATTCAGAGAGTGTTCGAGGAATCTATCACGGGCTCTTCACCGGCTGGTCTTGGAGAAGTTGCAGTGGAGTTACGCGCCCGGCGTGACGTTGATTGTCGCGGTGGCGGAGTGCGATTCGCTCATCACGGAAATCTGCGCATTGCCAATCGTCACCGCGGTCACGAC
>DASYSU010000316.1:0-22803 GCA_036002925.1 Gemmatimonadaceae bacterium
GAGGCGCTCGTCGACGCGTTGCGCGAAGGGCGTCTCGCCGGTGCCGGACTCGACGTCTTTCACGAAGAGCCCATCCGCGCCGACGACCCGCTGCTCGCGCTGCCAAACGTCGTGCTCACGCCGCACAACGCCGGCATGACGGCCGAGGTGATCGATGTCGGCTTGCGCCGAGCGGTCGAGAACGTCGCGAGCTTCCTGAGCGGCAAACCAACGAACGTTGTCGCCGTCCCTGGAACATTTATGACCGACAAGGCATTATTGAGGTGATGCGACGCAGTGTCTGGTTCCGCTCGCTCGCCACTTTGCTGGCGTTCTGGTTCCCGCTCGTCGCGGGGGAGCCGGGCGTCGTGCGTATTTGTCCTACGCATGGTGCCGCCAACGGCACGAGCCCGAGTGTCATGCATGCGACGGCGTCCAACGCGCACGCGACCTCGCACATGCATCACGTCGCCAGTCAAGCTAGCGACGATGGGCAGCAGTCGCCGCCCGGCCACAACCACCATGATTGCAGCTGCATCGGCTGTTGCTGCACGGCCAATGGTGGCCTTCGCGCGCCTGAAGTGGCTTCGATCGAGCTCGCTGTCGTCGAGTTCCAAGTCCTCCGATCTGTTCCGAGCGTCGAATCGCTGGCGCGGCCGGCGCCCGAATTCTCCCGCCCATACACCACGGGACCGCCGCGCGCCTAGCGCGGCGCGTCGCTCGCACGTCTCGAGTTGCGCACGTTCCGGCTGAGGCCGGACGTACGCGTGGGATTGCGTGATGTCGCGTCGAACGACGACGACCGTCCGAAGATCATCATGGCCTTCGGTGACACGCATCCATCCCACACATGCTCTCATACCATAAGAGATCCACAGCTGGATTCCGCTGGCGACTCGCTTCGGCTGCCGCGCTTGCCGCGGCCGGCAGCGTGGCCGGCGCACAAACGCCGACACGCCCGAGCGACAGCACGACAACGTCGCTCGGCAAAGTGGTGATTTCGGCGACCCGCACGACAACGACGCTCGAGCGCGTGCCGCTCCACGCCACGGTCATCACGCAAGCCGACATCAAGAAGTCGCCCGCGCAGACGCTCGATCAGCTGTTGCGCGACATTCCGGGAATGAACCTGCCGGGCGCACCGTTCTATACCACGGATCCGACTGGACAGCAGACCAAGCTCCGCGGCGTGACGAACAGCAAGGTGCTCGTGCTCGTCGACGGCGTTCCGGTCCACGATCCGTTTTACAGCACGACGCAGTGGTTCAAGGTGCCGCTCTCGTCGATCGAGCGAGTCGAAGTCATTCGTGGCGGGAGCTCGAGCCTCTGGGGCAATCTCGCGGTGGCCGGGGTCGTCAACATCATCACGCGAAAGCCAATCGACAATGGCGGCCAGGTCGACGTCAATTATCAGTCGCTGAGCACGACGAACGCGGCCGGGTCGAAGAATTTCGTGTTCAGCAACGGTCTCGCCATTCGTGCATCGGGAGACTTACTCAAGACGGACGGCTATCAGACCACGCCGGAGACCCTATTGTCCACGGTGCCGGGCAAGGGGGCATCGTCAGCGAAGAACGCAAACGCGCAACTGGCTGCGTATTACGCTCCGGGCGGATCGTTCAACGCCTTTGCTCGCGCAGGCTACCACCAGCAGAACGAGGACGTTGGCGGATATCGCTTCGGGACGAATCTTCAGAAAAGCCCCGACGCGGCGGCTGGCTTTACCGAGTTCTTCAGCGACAAAACGCGCGCCGACGTCCGGGCGTGGGGCCAATACGTGAGCTTCGACAAGTCGAATGGCGCGGGTTGTTACCTCGCGTCGGCGACGAACTGCAACACGACCTCGACTACTGCGTCGCTCGTCCAATACGCGAACTCTCATGACGACAACCCGTATCGCGAGTTTGGCGCGTCGGCCATCCTGTCGTCGAGCGATGTGACTGACATCGTACCCAGCGTGCAGGTCGGTGCCGACTTCCGCACCGTCGGCGGGGAGGATCGCGCGATTACCTATAACCGGCCGACAACGACGGATGTCGCAAGCGCGACGATCAACCGCACGAACTTCGGACGCGGCACACAGCGCTTCGTCGCCGGGTTCGGGCAGCTTCGAGCGACGCCGATCGCGCGCGTCGAGGCAACGCTGAGCCTTCGCTACGACTACTGGACGAACACGAATGGCGTCTCGGAGATGACCAAGTACACGAACGCGGCGGCCGGCCAGTCGGCTGGTGGTGCGCTCGCTGACTCGCATCAGAGTTCGCTCAACCCGAGCGCGTCGGTGCGTGTCGACGCGACGGATCGCCTGTCGTTTCGCGGCGCGGCGTATCGTGCGTTCCGAGCGCCTGGCCTCAACAATCTCTATCGCTCGTTCTCATCGACCACCTCGATCACGATCGCGAATCCGAACCTCTCGCCGGAGACGCTCACCGGCGCCGAGGTGGGGGCCGATGTCCGAACGGGCGGGATCACTCTCGGCGCGACGGTCTTTCAGTACAACACCAACTCGCTGATTGCCGCATACAAGATCCCGAATGCCGCCGCGGCGCCATCCGCGGTGATCGCGATTTGCGGACCGACGCTCGCCAACTGCCCCGCGACGGTGAACTTCAATACCAACGGACAGGACGCCATTTCGCGAGGAGCGGAAATCGTCGGAACGTGGCGCACGTCGCCGACGGTCACGGTCGACGCGGGTTATACCTACACCGACAGCCATTACACGAGCACGACGACGGGCGATCCGATCGGCGTGCAGCTCGGCGCGATCCCGAAGAACGTCGGCACGCTCGGCGTCAGTTGGCGCCCGACGCCGCAGTGGGACGGCTTCGTCGGCGCGCGGTACAACGACGCCATGTTTCTCGACGTGAACCAGACCATCCATCAGGCCGCATTCACGCTGCTGAACGCGAGCACGTCGTACCGCTTCAATCAACGATTTGAGGTCTATGGTTCGGTGACGAACCTGACCGATTCCAAGTACGCCGATAATGCCACGACGAGCGCAGCGGGTCAGACGCTCGGCCTGGGACGCGCATTCACGAGCGGCGTCCGCTACCGGTTCTAACCATGAAAGAAATCAGATTCGACTTCTCCTTAGTCGCGATCGTCGGCGCCGCCGCCGTCATCGCGTCCGTCGTGGCGTGCGGCGCGACAACCAGTTCACCGGTACACCTCGCCGATCCCGTCGCGCTCACTACGCCCACGAGCGTCGGCACCGCGCCGATGTTCGCGGTATCAGCGGGCGGCAAGCAAGCGGTCGCCTGGGTGTCGGCTCCGAATGGAGGAACTGACGGGCGGCTCTACGTGTCGGTCGCGGGCTCCGCACCGTCAGAGATTCGCGACAGCCTCGGCCCAATCGAGGTGCACGGCGAGGCACCGCCGAAACTCGCATACGCGCCGGACGGCGGACTCTTCGCCGTCTTCACCGTCGGCAAAGTCATCCCGGGCGAGCGGTTCCCGCGCACTGCGCTGCGACTCGTCAGCTCCCACAACGACGGCGCGACATGGAGCGCGCCGATTACGGTGACCGACGGCGAGCCGTTCGGCTCGCACAGTTTTCACGCGCTGCACGTGGCGGCGAATGGTACCATCTACGTGTCGTGGCTCGGAAAATCCGACAGCGATACGACGGCGAAGAGTATGGCGGCGATGGGCGAGATGTCCGGCATGAGCCATATGGCACACGACCATGAAGCATCGGCCGCGTGGATCACGCGTTCTACCGACGGCGGGAAGACGTGGGCGCCACGCGTTCGAGTCGACATGGGTGAGGCGTGTCCCTGCTGCCGCACAGCGCTGGCGACGTCGAAGGATGGCACGCTCTATATGGCGTGGCGCCACGTCTATCCGGGAAGCGTGCGCGACATCGTCGTCGCGCGATCGAACGATCAGGGTGCGACGTGGAGCGAACCGGTTCGTGTTCAGGCAGACGATTGGAAATTCGACGCGTGTCCGCATGCCGGTCCCGCGATTGCGAGCGACTCGAACGGCACGCTGCACGTGACGTGGTGGACGGGAAAAGAAGGCGCCGCCGGCGTCTACTACACGCAATCGACGGATGGCGGAAAGACGTTCGCGCCCGCCTCGGCGCTTGGCGTCGCGCAATACTCGCGTCCCGCCCACGTGCAGCTCGCGCTGGCGCCGAATGACCGGATCATCGTTGCATGGGATGACGGCACGAAGGAAGTGCCGCGAGTCGTCGTACGAGTTTCTTCCGATGGCGGACACCATTTCGCCGATGCTACGACCGTGAGTGCGGTCGGACGTGCAGCGTCGTTCCCTGTGCTTGGCGTATCGCGCGACTCGTTGGCGATTGCGTGGTCGGAGGTGAGCGCCGAAGCCGCAACCGCCGCTGCGAACGCGGCGGCGAAAACCGACCGCAAAGCACCCAAGGGATTGGAGGCGGTGGGCGACGCCCGAGTCTTCGTTCGCCGAGGAGTCTTACAATGAATCGCGCCGTCCGGTACGCGCTGCTCGTCGTGGCGGCGGCGTGCACCGGTGCCCGAAATGATGGCGTGGCATTTCGTCCGCTCGCCATTGGATCACCGGTTCCGTCGTATACGGCGCGGACCCTTGCCGGCGATAGTGTGCACATCGGCGGCGCGGGAGAGCCGACCATACTGAACATCTGGGCCACGTGGTGCACGGCGTGTCGGGAGGAGATGGCGGCCCTGGATTCGCTCAAGGCGTTGTATGCGCCGCACGGCGTGCGTGTCATTGCCGTGAGCGTCGACGACGGCAGCACGGAGCGCGTGCGCCGCTTCGCGGAATCGAATCACCTTGCCATGACCGTGGCCCACGACCCAAGCGCGACGATCGAGCAGTCGTATCAAATCGTCGGAGTACCGACGACGTTCGTTGTCGGCCGAGACGGCAAGTTGGTATGGCGCCACACCGGCAACGTGACAGGCATGCTGCCTGAGGTGCGTTCCGCGATAGACAAGGCTCTACGATAGTTGAGAGGGGTTTATTCGCCGACGCGAAGCATTCAGATTGTGGAAGGCGGTCTGGCGATCACTCGCCGCTGAGCAGTCGAACGGGAACCGAGCGCCCAGTGTCTATCTAGGCACCAACACGACGAGTTGAACCGTGCTCACGTTGACCCTTGCTCTGTCGGTGGCGGCCGGGCTTTCGCCGGCTCCGTTATCGCAATGCGCCTTCCACGAGGCGAACAAACTCGTGCACCGATGGGAAGGCGGTTGCGGGCATCTCTTCGGGCAGGAACCCAAGATGAAGCTCAGACCCGCCAAGGAGATCGAGAGCGGCCGATGGCGGAGTGACAGCGTGCCGACATCCGCGTGGGCCGGGAGCATGACCGACCAGGGATTCGACGGCGCGGATCTCGAGCTCGAGCTCTATGGCACACACGGGATCTTGCGCACCGCTTACGGCTGGTATGCGGTGCGTTCGTTCAGCGTCGACCGCTCGGCGATGCGTTTCGAGCTCGACACGTCCCGCGAGATCGCGCCGTCACCGCTCGACGTCGAGATCATTCGCCGCGCCGATGCGCTGTTGTCATCGCCCGCGGTTTGGAATCGCGCCGACAATCGACGGTGTCCGGGACGCGCCACCGCGTGGAGCATCTATTGTGCGCTGGACCGCGCGGCGTTCGACGCGACGTGCGGAACGCATCATCGTCGGCCGGCGATGGAGGCGGTTCGCGTGATCATCGACGAACGAACAGCGTCGCGCGGGTACGAGCATCGTCTCATGGACTACAATAATGATTCCACGACGACGCTCGCCGACGTTCACTCGCTCTTTCACACCGCGTTGGCGCGGCTGCACGGCTCCGACGACCAGCCGCTCGGGAAACCGGCTGCCTGTCCACCGCCGGCGGGGGCAGCCGTGACGGCTGCCGACACGATGATCGTTTCGCGCGCGCAGTCGTTGCTGTCGTCGTCGAACGCGTGGAATCGTCGCGACGTCGACACGACAGGTGATTGTCCTGATCATGCGACCAGCTTTACCATCCGCTGCGCGCTCAAGAAAGCGTCGCAGGACGTCACGGGAGACTATGACGGCGGAGGGCCGCTGATGCGTGAAGCCCGCTCACTCGTTGATTCACTGCCACACGCGAAGTACAACGCGCGACTCGTCGACTACAACAATGATCCCGCGACCACCTTCGACGCGGTGCAGGCATACCTCGCGATACTGAAGAGCCGACTCGCGAAACGGATTCGAAACTAGATCTTCGCGCACGGGAGGGCAGTGCGCGAGACAATTGTTCCAGCTAGTCGGCACGTAGCGCAATCACCGGATCCGTGCGTTGCGCGCGCGCCGCCGGGATGTACGCCGCGAGAAGCGCGACCGCGAACAGCAGCAGGCTCGCCGCTCCGAGCGTGAGCGCGTCCGCGGGGCTGACACCAAAGAGCAGGGCGCGAAGTGCGCGCGTCGTCGCCAACGACGCTCCGAGCCCGAGCGCGATTCCAATACTCGCGATTGCAATTGCGGGTCGCAGCACAGTGGCTCGGAGATCGCTCGGTGTCGCACCGAGCGCCAACCGAACGCTCAGCTCACGAGCCCGAAGTCGCACACTCGTCGCCATGACACCGAACAGGCCGACGGCGGCCAAGATTACGGCCGCGCCGGCGAAGAGTCCGAGCAGCAGCGCGTTCATCCTCGGCTGTGCGAGCGCGGCACCAACATACGTCTCGAACGGCGTGGCTCCTGCTACCGCGACGCCCGGCGCAACGTCACTGATGGTGCGTCTGAGCACTGAAACGATGGGTGAGTGTCGCGCACTCGTCGCGACGACGAGCGTCGTCGGGGCGAACGGGAATGGAGATTGTCGGAGAGGCAAATACACCCTCGGCCGCGGATTGCGCAGGTCGCGATAATGCGTGTCGCCGACGACGCCGACCACTGTGAACCGATTCAATGTCCCAAACACGAGGCGCTTCCCGATCGGGTTCGCTCCAGGCCAGTAACTCTGCGCGAACGATTCGCTCACGATTGCCACGGGAAGCGAGCCATCACGATCGTCTTCGGTGAATGCGCGCCCGCGCACGAGCGGAATTCCAAATGTGGGGAAATAGCCTGGCGTCGCGAGCTCGTAATCGACGGCCGGGTTATGAGCTTCCTCATCGGGCGTTTGACCTTCGGCGGCAATTCGTCCGAAGATGCCGCCAACTCGAGCGAGGGGCGGCGTGAACACCGGCGCGACGCCCCGAACGCCTTCGATGAGGGATACGCGTCCGGCCAGTTGTTCCACCAAGCGGCGCTGCGCCAACGCGTCGCCCATGTAGCTCTTCGGCAACGCCAGCTCGAGCACGAGGAGCCGTTCCGGGTCGAACGCAACGGGGATTGCCTGAAGCGAAGCGAGGCTGCGTCCAACCAGTCCCGCGACGCACAGCACGAGCAAAGCGATTCCCATCTGTCCGACAACGAGGCCGTGCGCTCCACGGCGAAAGCGCGGGCTGCCGCTGCTCTGCGGCGATCCTGAACGAAGCGCCTCCTGCAAATCGACGCGCGATGTCGTGAGGCTTGGCGCAACCGCGAACAGGAGCATCGCGAGCGTGGTCACGGCAATCGCGGCGGCGGCGGTCGAGGCTCCGACGCGGATTTCGGCGAGCCGCGGTGTACTCTCCGGGGCGATCGCGACGAATCCCTTCACGGCCGCAATGGCGAGGAGGGTGCCCGCGATACCGCCGGCGAGGGCGAGCAGCGCGCTCTCAGTCAGAAGCTGATTGACTAGACGCCTGCGCCCGGCACCTAGCGCCGAGCGCACGGCGAGCTCGCGGACGCGGCCAAATCCGCGAACGAGAAGCAGGTTCGCGACGTTGATGCAAGTGATGACGAGCAGCAGTGCGGCTGCTGCACCGAATGCCAAAACGGCCGGGCCGACATTGCCGACGACGTCTTCCGCGAGCGAGCGCGCGACGGCCCGCACCTTCCACGACGCGGACTTCGTCGTCGCGAAGAACCGCGTGAGCTCGAGACGCGCGTCGCTCACCGACACGCCCGGTCGGAGCCGGCCGATCGCGTTCAATTCCGCGTAGATCGGTTGATCGCCCAACGGACCCGAGTTGGGAACCACAGGCGCCCAGAAGTCCACGCCCTGCGGGTAGTCGAGCGCTTGCGGCATGACGCCGACGATCGTGTACGACGTGCCGTCGAAGTGCAGCACCATTCGACGCCCGATCACAGCTGGATCGCCGCCAAAAACTCGCTGCCACGCGCTGTAGCTGAGAACCGCCACTGGAATGGCACCGCGAACATCGTCCTGAGCGCGAAGTGGTCGGCCTAGTGCCGGCGTTGTGCCGAGGAGATCGAAGTACTCGCCCGAGACGAGCGACCGACTGAGGCGAACGACACCGGCGTCGAGGTCGATAGGAACCGGCAACGCGCCACCATATGAGAAGAATGCGACTCGCTCGAGCGCCCGGGTTTGGCGCGCATACTCCATCGCGTCCCCGTACAGGAGCGGGAAATGATCGGTCTGTCCGTTTGGCGTCACGCCCCAGAGCACGACGACACGATCGGGGCCGCGGACGGGCAATGGTCGTATGAGCAGTGCGTCAGCGATCGTGTAGACGGCGGTCGCGAGACCGATTCCGATGGCGAGCGTGAGCGCCACGCTGAGCGTCCAGCCCGGAGCCCGACGCAGCGTCCGTGCGGCGTGACACAAATTCTGCCACACGGCCGCGGCCCGCTCACTCCACGCCGGCGCCATTCGCGCGGGTCTCATATCGACGGTGCTCCCTGTCGCGTGTCTGGGAGAACCTAGTGCCGGTCGAGGCACGGGCAAGCCGCGCGGCCTTGGGTTGACATTCTACCCAAGCGTCGACATGTTGAGGTAGAATGTCAACCCAAGATAACTCCGCCGAGCGAGACACGCTCCTCCAGGGCACGCTCGATCTTCTCGTTCTTCGCATCCTCGCGCTCGGGCCACATCACGGCCAGGGTATCGCACGAGTGATCCAACAGCGCTCCGGCGACACGCTGCTCATCGATCACGGTTCGCTTTATCCGGCACTGCAACGCCTGGAGAATCGCGGCTGGATCAAGGGCGCGTGGGGAACGTCGGACAACAATCGCCGCGCGCGCTTTTATTCACTCAGTGCCGCGGGGCGCAAACAGTTCGCGAACGAGACCGGCCGATGGAATCGCCTCGTTGAATCCATCGCCCGAGTACTCGCACCGGATCCCGTGGAGGGCTGACGCATGATGCGCCGCAGCCAACGCGACTTCGAGAACGAGATTCAGTCGCACATCGATCTCGAGGCCGATCGTCTGATCGAGGAGGGCATGAACCCGCGCGACGCGCGAACCGCGGCGCGGAAACGCTTCGGCAATGTCACGAGGGCGCAGGAGCGCTACTTCGACGCCAGGCGGATGGTGTGGCTCGAACTTCTGTTGCAGGACGTGCGGTACGCGCTACGCACGCTTCGCAAAAGTCCAATGTTCAGCGGGATGGCCATTCTCACGCTCGCGCTGGGCATCGGCGCGAACACCGCGGTGTTCAGCGTGGTGAGCGGCGTGCTGCTCTCGCGGCTGCCCTATCGCGAGCCGGAACGTCTCGTCGCCCTGTGGGAGACGTTGCCGAACGCCGATCGGATCATGATCGCATATCCGGATTTCAAGGATTGGCAGGCGCGCAATCGCGTGTTCGAGGACATCGCGCTCTATAAACCGTATGACGGTCACGCGAATACGAGCGGCGACGTGCCGGAGCAGCTCGACGGGGGTCAGGCGACCTCCAACTTCTTCGGCCTCCTCGGCGTGCAGCCGCTGCTCGGCCGTGGCTTCATGCCGAGCGACGAGCAGCCGGGCGCGGCCAACGTCGCGATTCTCGGCGCCGGCTATTGGCGCGCGCATTACGCTGCCGATCCGGGCGTGCTCGGAAAGACGATTTCGCTCGACGGCGATCCATACAAGATCATCGGCGTCGCGCCGCCGCTGCCGGGCTTCAAGACGCTCGCGGTCTGGACGCCGATGAGTATCTGGCGCGACAGCGCGTCGTTCAATCGCGGCAATCATCCGGGGCTGCATGGCGTCGGCCGTATCAAGACGGGTGTGACGATCGAGCAAATGCGGGCCGACATGACGCGTATGTCGCGAGAGATCGTCGCCGAGCATCCGACGGAGTCCGGCGGCATCGGCGCCGGCGGCGACTTCTTCGGCGAAGTCATGGTCCGCGGCATCCGCCCCGCGCTCACGGTACTGAGCTGGGCGGTGCTTTGCGTGTTACTCATCGCGTGCGTGAACGTGGCGAATCTCATCCTTGGACGCTCCAGTGGCCGAAGCAAAGAGATCGCGCTGCGGCGCGCGCTCGGCGCGAGCGAATCGCGCATGCTACGCCTCTTGCTCGTTGAGAATCTCGCGCTCGCGATCATCGGCGGCGTGCTCGGCGTCGGTCTCGCGTACGGAGGCGTTCGGTTTCTCGTGGCGATGGATCCGACGGCCGTCCCGCGACTGAACAACATTCACATCAACCTGGGCGTGCTGGCGTTCGCGGCCACACTCTCGATCGCGACCGGTCTGGTGTTCGGCCTCCTCCCGGCCCGAAGGGCGGCGAATCAGGACCCGCAAGAGTGTCTGAAAGAGAGCGGGCGGGGTCTGTCGACGAGTGGGTCCGCGTCGCGATTGCGCGGAGTGCTCATGGCCGTCGAGGTCGCGATGGCCCTGGTGCTGCTCGTAGGAGCCGGCCTACTCACTCGCAGCTTTACGCGGCTCCTTCACGTCGATCCGGGTGTCAACACCGCGGGCGTCGCCGTGGGCTGGCTCGGCCTGCCAAGCAAAAAATATCCCGACGAAAACAGCCAGCGTGTCGCGTTCAATGAGATTCTGCGCCGTGCCCAGTCGGTGCCGGGCGTGACGCACGCCGCGTTGACGAGCGCGCTGCCGCTCAGCGGTACCATGCAGAACAAGATCACCTTCGAGGGTCATCCGAACCCCAAAGGCCAGGAGCCGCTGATCCAGGTTCAGATGATCACGCCCGACTATTTCCGCACGATGGGGATCCGATTGTTGATGGGCCGCCAGTTCGGACCAACGGACGGGCAGGGTGGCGCACGCGTGGTTTGGATCGACGAGGCGCTCGCGAAGAGGTACCTCCCGGGCGAGAACCCGATCGGTAAATGGCTCGTGCACGGCGGCGTCGACTCGAAGGAGCCGAAACAGCTCATCGTCGGTGTCGTCAATCAGGTGCACGACAGTGGACTCGAGTCGCGCGCGACCGGCATCATTTATATCCCGTTCGATCACAACCCGCAGAGCTGGATGTCGCTCGTCGTGAAGTCAGCGCTGCCGCTGGAGGAGACGATGCCGGCCCTGCGGCGCGAAATCGCGCCGTTCGACAAGCAGCTGCCGTTGTCGAATCAGGAGTCGCTCGCGGAGATCGTCGATCGCTCCGTCGGCCAGGAACGGTTCACGATGTTCGTGCTCGGTATCTTTGCCGTGGTGGCGCTCATGCTCGCGGCGGTAGGCGTGTATGGCGTCATCGGATACTTGGTCGCGCAGCGCTCGCACGAATTCGGAATTCGCATGGCGCTCGGAGCGCAGCGCGCGAGCATCGTCGGCCTCGTGACGCGGCGTGTGCTCGTGATCAGCGGCGCGGGTGTGATCGTCGGCCTCGGGACGGCGTCGATCGCGAGCGGTGTGATGACGAAGTTGTTATACGACACTCAACCGATGGACGTCGCGACGTACGCCGGCGCGGCACTCGCGCTGCTTCTCGTTGCTATGATCGCGGCGCTCGTACCGACAATGCGCGCGACGCGCGTCAGCCCGGCAACGACCATGCGGTCCGAGTGACCTGACTTCATTGGCGTCGCCTCTTCCGCGACGACCCGCGGTGGCCGCAAGTTGCTGGAACACGAGCCATCTCGGATCACTCATGCGCGCCGAACCGTCACACGTCGTCCCGAGCGCATTGTGCGCCTCGCGATTCTCCATCGCCCTCCTGTCTGTCATTGCGCTGGTCCCGGTGAGCGCTCTGAAATCACAGGCGTTTCCGGCAAACGCGGGCCTCTTCAGCGACATGCGTTGGCGGTCGATCGGCCCACCCCGCTCGGGCTACATCTCCGCGCCGGCTGGCGTGCCGGGCGACCCGACGACGTACTACGTCGGCACGCCCGAAGGCGGCGTGTGGAAGACGACGAACGCCGGGACGACGTGGACGCCGATCTTCGACAGCGTCCGCGTGCCGTCGATCGGCGCCGTCGCTGTCGCGCCGTCGGAACCGAAGACGGTGTACGTCGGCACGGGAAATCAATCCGGCTGGTCGTTCACGCCGGGTGACGGCATCTACAAATCGACCGACGCCGGTCGCACGTGGTCGAACGTCGGCTTGCGGGAATCGCAGTACATCGGCGCGATCGTCGTCGATCCGCACGACCCGAACCGAGTGCTGGTCGCGGCCCAGGGCGGTCGAGGGGGTGGTCGCGGCGATCGCGCGAGCGCACCCGACAACAGCGGTGAGCGCGGCGTCTATCGCACGACGGATGGCGGCCGAACATGGGCGCGCGTGCTACCCGCCGATGGGTCGGCGGGCGCGACCGACCTCTATTACGACTTTACTGATCCTCAAATCGTGTATGCGTCGCTGACCGCCGGCGCGGCGGCATCGGGCACAGGCGTCTTCAAGTCCATAGACGGCGGCGCAACCTGGCAGGCGGTTGGCGGTCGAGGACTGTCCGACGGCGCACGCATCGCGGCGCTCGCGGTCTCGTCTGGTACGCATGGCAAACGGCTGTACGCGCTCGCCGGCGGCGGCCGAGGCGGAGCAAGCGGCGGCGTCCGCGGAGTCTTTCGTTCCGACGACGGCGGTGAGACCTGGACGCTCGGCGCCCAGCAACTCGCGAGCGCCGGCGGAAAGATCTACGCCGACCCACAGAACCCCGACGTGATGTACCTCATGGGTACGTCGATCTACCGCTCGACCGACGGTGGCCGCCACGTCGCGTCATACTGGGGCGCGCCGAGCGGGGCGGATCCGCGTTTTCTGTGGATCGATCCGACGAACGCGAAGCGCATGATCGCCGGCGTCGATCAGGGCGTGGCGATTTCCGTAGACGCCGGCGCGTCATGGACGCCCTACTACGGATTGGTGAACGGGCAGTTCTACCGCGTTGCCACGGATTATGACTTTCCTTATCACGTGTGCGGACCGCAACAGGACTCGGGGACGGCATGTGTCGCCAGCCGCACCGACTTCGGGATCATCCGACCGCAGGATTGGTATCCGGCGGGCGGCTTCGAGAATGGCTTTCTGATCGCAGACCCGCTCGATTCGCGCTTCATGTACACGCAGGGCTGGTATCACGTGCTACGACGCTTCGATCGAACCACGGGCCAGGTCGTCGTGTTGTATCAACCCACGGCACAGGACCGGTTCGGCGGCGCGCCGCCGCTCGCGTTCGCGCAGGACAAGCGAACGCTCTACATGGGTGCGCAGTACGTCCTTACGTCGAGTGACAGTGCGCGAACGTGGCGCCCGATCAGTCCCGATTTGACGAGGCCGAACGCCACTCCGACGGCGGACGCCGCGGGCGCCGCGACAGGTGTGAGCGCGCCCGCGCCGGGCGGCTCGATCACCGCGCTCGCGCCATCGCCCGTGTCGGGCGCCGGCCGCGGCGTGATCTGGGTCGGCACAAGCACGGGATTCGTGCACGTCACGCGTGACGCCGGCAAGACCTGGACGAACGTCACCCCGCCGACGAAGGCTCCCGGCAGCATCAACGTCATCGACGCATCGCACCACGACGCCAGGGTGGCATTCGTGGCGGTGTTATCCAACGACCGGCGTCCGCACATTTATAGAACGCTCAACTTCGGCGGGGCGTGGCAGGAGATCACCGTCGGGATCGCCGACGACGGTACGGCGCGGGTCGTGCGCGAGGACCCTGTCGATCCCAACCTGCTGTACGCCGGTACTGTGACGAGCGCGTACGTCTCGTTCGACCGCGGTGATCATTGGCAGTCACTGCAGCTCAATCTGCCGAACACGGTCGTCAGCGACATGACCGTCCACGGCAGCGATCTCGTCATCTCGACGTATGGGCGCGGTTTTTGGATTCTGGACGACGTGTCGCCGCTTCGGCAGATCCGCGCGGCGCTGGCGAGCACCACGCCGGTGTACTTCTTCCAGCCCGACACCGTTGTCCGCGCACGATGGGACAACACTCAGGACACGCCTGTGCCGCCCGAGATGGTGGTCGGCGAGAATCCACCCGAGGGCGCGATCTTCGATTACTATCTGGCGTCTCCCGCCGCTGGCCCAGTGTCGTTGAAAATCGCGGACAGCGCGGGGCACGTCGTGCGCGAGCTGTCGAGCGTCGCGCCGCCGGCGGATACGATCATGCCAAACGTACCGGAGTACTGGCTGCAGCCGCCAACGGTGCTGTCGACTGCGGCCGGCATGCACCGGGTCAACTGGGACCTGCGCTATCCCGATCCGCCCACGCTCAACTACGGCTACTACGGCACGCTGCTGGACTATCGTGAGTATACTCTAAACTGGCACGCGGTGCCCGGCCACACCTATCGGTCGACCATCGTCGGCATGATGGTCCTGCCGGGGACGTACAGCGCGACGCTCTCCGCGAACGGTCGCACGTACACCCGGAAATTCACCGTCGTTCGTGATCCGCGAGTGACCGCGTCACCGGCTGCGCTTGCGGCGCAGTTCCGACTGCAACAGCGGATGGTGGCCGGGCTGACCGCCAGCTATGAAGCGGTCAACCACATTGTCGCCCTTCGCGCCGCACTTACCGCCCGCACGGAACAGGTGGCCGGAAAAGGGGCAGCAACGTCGATAGTGAGCGCTGCGCGGTCGCTCGATGCCGAGCTTGCGGCGCTCGTAACGAACGGGTTCGGCATCGTGCATCGCGACTTGGGACGCCGGTACTCGGATCAGTTCATTGCCGACGCGATGCCAACGCCGAGTGTGGTCGCGGGTGTCGACGACCCGTGTAAGCGGCTCGACGAGACGATCGCGAGTTTGGCCAAGCTGCAAACGACGAGCATCGCGACGTTGAACGCGCAGTTCGAATCGGCGGGACTTGGCGCGCTGTCGGTGTGGAAAGCCCCGACCGCTCCTGCGTGCGGAGTGAGTGGGCGGTAGTTCGGCGTTCATTTCTGGTGTGCCTGTGCCATGAAGAGCGTCTCATGCAAATGGCATACGGGAGTGGTATACCACGGTCTATCACTGACCGCCGGCCGACAGTATTTTGCGTCCCTTCACACCGGTCGCCCCAAACTCGAACACGTCGATCACCTTATGACCAGAATGCATGCACGACTCGCCACCGTCCGCGGCGTCGCCGCCATCGCAACGGTCGGAATACTTGCAACGAGTGGCGTAGCCGGCGCACAGGCCAAAGAGCCCTATCCCGGGCTCGATGCGTACATCGCCACGGCGGTGCAAACGTGGAAAGTCCCGGGCTTGAGCGTCGCGATCGTCCGGAACGACTCGGTCATCTACGCCAAGGGGTTTGGCGTGCTGGGGGCGAAGAGCCGGACGCCCGTCGACGAGCGAACGCTCTTTGAGATCGGGTCGAGCTCCAAGGCGTTCACGGCGACGCTCGTTGCGATGCTCGTGGGCGATGGCAAGATGCGCTGGGACGATCGGCTGATCCAATATCTGCCGACGTTCAGATTGTACGATCCGGTAGCGAACGAGGGCGTGACGCTTCGCGATGCGTTGACGCACCGGTCGGGAATCGCGCGCGGGGAACTCGTGTGGCTCGGGTCGGGCATTTCGCGCGACGACGTCTTGTATCGAATTCGCTTTCTGAAGCCCGAGTCGCCGTTTCGTTCGCGGTACTCGTATCAGAACATGATGTTCCTCGCCGCTGGTCAGGCGGCGGGAAAGGCCGCGGGCACGACGTGGGACGAGCTCGTCCGTGATCGGATCTTCACGCCCCTCCACATGTCCTCGACCGTGACGACGTCTCGCGGGCTCACCACCACGGACGTCGCGACGCCGCACGGGATGAGCCACGACACGGCGTATACGAAGCCACCGTTCGATGCGGAGAATATCGCTCCCGCCGGATCGATCCTCTCCAACGCCGTCGACATGGCGCAGTGGCTGCGCTTCCAGCTGAACGACGGCGTGGTCGATGGAAAGCGGTTGGTCAATGCCGCCGCGTTGCGCGAGACCCACACGCCGCAGATTCTCATCACCGGCGGCGAGGGCGGGCGCGGCGGGGCCGGCGATTCCATTCCGGCCACTCACTTCAGAACCTATGGCATGGGCTGGATGGTCGAGGACTATCATGGCGCCCTGAGCGTGCAACACGGAGGGAATACGCCGGGAATGACCGCGGCCGTCGGCATGCTGCCGGAGAAGCGGTTCGGAGTCGTGGTGCTGAGCAACATGCAGAGTGCCGCACTACCGGGGCTCCTCGAGCACTACATATTCGACCGGGCGCTGGGCGTGCCGGTGCGCGATCTGAGTGCCGAGGCTTACACGCGATCGCTGGTGCAGCGACGGCGCGCTGATTCGCTGGAGCGGGTGCAAGCCAACGCGCGGGTCGCGAGCGGGCGGCCTCCGATCCCGCTCTCCGCGTACGCCGGCTCGTTCGCCGACAGTCTGTATGGTGAATTCACTGTGACGGTCAACGGCGATCACCTCGAGCTGCAGCGCGGCGCGATGAGCGGACCGCTGGAATACTGGAATGCGAACAACTTCCGTTGGGAGACGCCAATCAGCTCGGTGACGGGGCCTCTGTTCATTCGGTTCGATGTCGCGCCTGACAACACAGTCGGCGGACTGTATTTCGGTTTGGCCGGCGACGTCGTGCTGATCGCCAGGAAGGCAGCCGGACGTGGTGGACGCGGTGGGCGGGGAAGCGCGCCTCCAACGCATCACCAACAATGAGCTGGGCGGGTCGCGAACCCGCGACATGCGGACTAAAGAGCGAATGCTCATTGGATTTCTAACATCGTTGAGCATCGGGAAGCCGGCTCTGAACTCGGGGTTTGTTCACGGGGTTTCGGAACAGGCTTTCTGAAGTCATCGCGGTAGAGGATCCCGCGGGAGCGACGTGAGTAGCTCAGTCGCGGCCGTCTGCGAGAACGTCCACCGCTGCGAAAGGATCGCCGCGATCGGCTGGCTGAGCGTGGTCGCCGCGCGAGCGTCACCTGCTACTTGCGGCGTCCTCCGCTGCCCCTCGAGCACGACGAGCCGCACGGGCCCCGCGTCGGCCAGTGCGTCTTCCGGAATCCGCAGCGTTGCGCGCGCACCGATCTCGACGCGGCCAAGCCACCATTCGCGCTTCTCGCCCACGAGGTAGACGTGCACGAAGTCGTGCGCCGCATTGTCGAAGCGAATGGCGACAGGAAGCTCATCGCTGGGCGCGAGTTCGCTTGGGGCGCGGCGCGAGGGACTGCTGGCGCAGCCGACGAGTCCAACGGCGATGGTCAGCGCGGCGGTGAATGAAACAAGGGACCGAGTCCGTGGCGTAATCATTGTGTCCTCCGAGAGCGGGAGCGGCGCGACCGGCGCCTTATCCCTTAGCGCGCAAAACGGCGTTCAACCCACTCACGGCTGGAGGTGTCCAACTGCGCAGACCGATTTTCGTCCCCATCTCCGAGTAGCCATGCACATCACTCCGCTGCCCGACGAGTCCCCGTCCGCCTCGAGCCGTGTCGTCACGAATGACCCGGAGGCTCACGCGGTCACGGACCTGCTGCGCGCGTGGGGCGCAGGCGAGGCGGGCGCGAGCGAGGAGCTTGTCCCGCTCGTGTACGCGGAACTCCGCCGTCAGGCGCGGCGTGTGTTGCGTCGGGAAGGCGAGGGCCACACGCTTCAAGCAACGGCGCTCGTGCACGAAGCGTGGCTGCGCCTCGACGGCCAGCACGACGCGCGTTGGGAGAGCCGCACTCAGTTCCTCGCCGTCGCCGCGCAGACGATGCGTCGTGTGCTCGTAGACCACGCCCGGGCGCGCCGCGCACTCAAGCGTGGAGGTGGCGGAACACAGGTTACGCTCGGGGAAGCCGACCACGCGGCCGCAACGACTGACGATGTCGACGTGCTTGCGCTGGATGACGCCCTCGATCGACTCGCGACCATGGATCCCCGAAAGGCGCGCCTCGTCGAGCTGCGCTACTTCGCGGGGCTGAGCATGCCCGAAGCTGCCGCGGCGCTCGGCGTTTCGCTCGCTACGGTCGGTCGCGAGTGGGCCGTCGCGCGCATGTGGCTCCGCCGCGAGCTCGAAGCATGACGACGCCCGGTCACGGCCCCGCAATGGCCGGCCGCTCACCGTCAATGACGCCCGAGCGTTGGCGCGCGGTGGATGCAATCCTCCAGGCCGCGCTCGCCTGCGAGCCGGAGCGGCGCCCGGCCATCGTCGCCGCCGCGTGTGGCGCCGACGCGGAGCTGCGAATCGAGGTCACGTCGCTCCTCGCGGCCCATGTGGACGCCGGCGACGACTTCCTCGAGCTGCCCGCGGTCGAGGCGATCGGCGCGTCGTCGCTCGCCGGCCGCCTCACGAACGCGCTCGCGGAGCGCTACGCAATCGACCGCGAAATCGGGCGCGGAGGAATGGCAACGGTGTACGTCGCCCGCGACCTCCGGCACGATCGCCGCGTCGCGATCAAGGTGTTGCGCGAAGAGCTCGCGGCCGCCGTCGGCGCCGAACGGTTCCTCGCGGAAATTCGCGTCACCGCATCGCTTGTTCATCCGCATATCCTGCCGCTGTTCGACTCCGGGAGTGCCGGCGGCCTCCTTTGGTACGCGATGCCGTTCGTCGAGGGCGAAACGCTGCGCTCATGTCTCACGCGCGAAGGTCCACTGCCAATCGCCGAAGCGGTGCGTCTCGCGCGCGAGGTTGCGGACGCACTCGACCATGCACATCTGCGCGGCATCGTCCACCGCGACGTCAAACCGGAGAACGTGTTGCTGCAGGACGGGCACGCGCTGGTCGCGGACTTCGGCATCGCGCTGGCGCTCGACCAGGCGGGCGACGAGCGCATCACGCGCACCGGCCTCGCGCTCGGCACGCCGCAGTACATGGCGCCCGAGCAGGCCGCGGGCGAGCGCGTCGTCGACGCGCGGGTCGACGTCTACGCACTTGGGGCGATGCTGCACGAGATGCTTGCGGGCGAGCCTCCCTTCGCGGCGCCGACGCGACAAGGCGTCGTGCGACGCATGATGCACGAGTTGCCGCCCGCACTCGCGACGCGTCGGCCTGAGGTGCCGCCGTTCATCAACGCCGCCGTGCAGATGGCGCTCGCGAAGCGACCCGAACACCGCTTTCCGAGCGCGGCGGCGTTTGCGGCGGTGCTCGCGGCACCGCTCGACGTGACCGAATCCGGTGCAGTTGCGTGGGACCGTGGAGACTCCGCACCGCGTGGCCGCTCGGTGTCTGCGCGCGGCGCGCTGTACGCCGCAGTGGCTACGCTGCTACTCGGGCTGGTTGGCGGCCGGATCATCAACGCCTCTCCAGGCGACTGGCGCTGGACTGACTGGGCTCACCGCGCGCGCACCATCGGCCGCCCGTCGAGCAACGGCGGCCAGCCGGCTCCCCTCATGACGACAGGCGACCTATCCGACCCGCCGCTCATTGTGCTCGACCGTGCCGGCCGTCCGCTTCGCGAAATTCCCGGGAATCGTCCGTGGACGCCGCGCTTCTCACCAGATGGGCGTCGCGTGGCCTACGGCGCGTTCGGCCCCGGACGGCAGACCAGCGACCTCTGGATCACGGACATCGATGCGGGAACGACCCGTCGACTCACCGACGATGTCGGTGATGCCAACGACCCGCAGTGGAGTTCCGACGGCGCGACCGTTGCCTACTCCGCGAACGCCCCAGGTGGCAAGGACGTCGTGGTCCAATCGTTGTCTGGTGGAGCGACGCGCGTGATCGCGGCACGCGACGGGACGCAATTCCCGAGTGACTGGTTGCGTGACGGGAGCGCGCTCCTCGTCACGGAAGAAGCTGGCGCTAATAATCATGACATTCTCGTCCAACCGGCGGACGGTTCGCCGGCGCGATCCTATGCCGCGACGTCGGCGGACGAGACAGCCGCTCGCTTCTCGCCCGATGGGCGCTGGGTCGCATATACGTCCGACGAATCGGGTCGGTCGGAGGTGTATGTCGACTCGTACCCGCGACCCGGGCGGCGCATAACGATCTCGTCGGACGGCGGCGTGCATCCCGTCTGGCGCGGCGACGGGCGCGAGTTGTACTACTGGCACGACGGGGCGCTCGTGGCCGTGCGGTTGGATGCGGCGGTGGGCGGTGCACCGCCGGCACCTGGCGCACAGACCGTGTTGTTCCGGGCGCCGTATAACGTCGGCGTCAATACGATGTACGACGTGTCGCCCGACGGCGAGCGGTTCGCAATCGTGCGACAGCGCTGAGTGCGCCGAGGAACGTCGCGCGGTCTCGAGTCCGCAGCCTAGGGATTGAAAGAGCGAATGCTCATCGCGGCTCCTTTCGCGTTTGACACCAGCGCCAGCCGTCGCGATACTCCTTCCAGCGCGCCTGACAGGGCGCCTCCGACCCGCGGCGAGGGAAGCATTCCCACCTGTCACGTCTGAAACGCGGTGCTGTGCACCTTCTTTCAGCCTGATTGTCAGCGGGTACAGGCGTTTCGTGAAAGGAGGCGCTATGTCCGCTGCTCGAGATTTGCCCGCGCGTCCGTCGCTCGACTCTCTTCGCAAACAAGCCAAGAGACTCGCTCGCGACGCCCAAGCCGGAAACGGCGAAGCCATCGCCCGCGTGCACGCGCAGTTGCCGCGCGCGAAAATCCCACTCTCGAACCGCGACGCGCAGCTCGTGGTCGCGCGCGAATACGGATTCGTCGGCTGGCCGGCGCTCACCGCCGAAGTGCAAAAGCGTGTGGGCGGAGGACTCGAGTGGGCTGCCGCGCAAGCACGGGTTGCGATTCACAACGAGGACCACGAGCGTCTGCGAACGTTGTTGGCGGAATACCCGGCGTTGGTCTCGTGGCGCGACGAGAGCGATCAGACGCTGCTCGACTCCACCACGTCCTACGCCATGGACTGCTCGGACCCGGAGCGCGAGCGCACGTACACGCGTCCAGTGGCTGCCGAGATGCTGATCGACGCGGGCGCGACCGTCGACCCCAAGACTTTCGAGCACGTGATCAAAACGGGCGCGTCAGGAATGCTGGGTTTGTTCGCGCGAAAGAACGCCTTGCCGCAAACGCTGCCCGTGCTCGCCGCGCTTGGCGACGACGCGGCAGTGCGCGCGCGCCTCGAGGAATCGGGCGAGCGCGATGACGCGGAAGACTCTTCTAATGAGAAGATTGTCATTAGCCGCGCGCTCATGACCGCGTGCCGGTTCAAGCGCGTGGATGTCGCGCTGCGCCTGCTCGAGCGGTCGATTGCCCTCGATCCGGAGCTTGGCCGCCGCATCGATCGCTGGCAGAGTCGGAAGGCATTCGTCGAGTTCCTGGCCCATCAGCCGAGCCTCCTATGGAAGGAACCCGAGATGGGGCCCTGGGAGACGTTCGTGGTTCTTCAACTGGCGAGCGCGCGCGACCGCAACGATCTTCCCGCGTTCCGCCGCTGGCTCGACGACGAACCGTGGGTGCTCCAACCTGCGTTCATTCGTGTCCAGTCCGGGTTGATGTTGCCCGCATGCTATGAGAAGGATCGCGAGGCGTTCATCGTGGCGCTGCTGGACCGCGATCCCGCGCTCCTTCACACCGAGCGTCCGCCTGTGTCGTCGCATATCGTCCAGGCGCTGTCGTACGGAAACGCTCACCTTATCCCACTGCTGACGCGCATTTGGCCCCTGCCGAACGACTTGCCGCACGCGGCCGGTGTGGGCGACGCAGTTTCAGTGGCGCGCTGGTTCGACGCGACTGGCCAGCCCGTGCTCGGATCGCTGGCACAGCATTATCCCCACAGCGATCCACAGTTCCCCCGCGCCGACCTGCATTGGGGTCCGCCGACGACTCAGCAGGTTCTGGACATCGCGCTCGCGTGGGCGGTTTTGAATCGGCATTTCGAGATCGCGACGTTTCTCCTGGAGCGCGGCGCCGACATCAACACCGATTGGGCGACGCACGAACCGGCGAGCATCCTTCACGAGGCGGCGATTCAGGGGAATGAGGACGCTGTGAAGTTCCTCATCGATCACGATGCCGATCTGACGATGACCGACTACCGCTATCGGTCCAACGCTGAGGGATGGGCGCGGTACGGATCACACGATGAGCGGATGGCGGGCTTGTTGGCCGCGGCTGCAGCGGATCGCGCCAAGGAGAAGGCGTAGCGATCGCGAATGTGTCAGCGGTTCCTCATCGAGCCGTTGCCGGTGGCCGGAATAGCGCGTCGTCGACCGGGACATTGCGGCGGATTTCAAGGATCGTCCGCGTCGTTGTCGAGTACGGAGCGCCGTCGGAGATTCGCACCAGAAACGGCATGCGGACGCCGCCCACGTCGCGAAAGTCGTCGTAGTCGACCTGCTCCTCGAGCGGGACGAGGAGCGTCTCGGTTGTGGTGATCTCCCGGCGCAGAAGGCCCGTGACAACGTCGAAGTAGGATCGCTGCGTGGTGACGGAGTCGATTCTTCCCTGTAGGACGTAGGCGTCGTGTTCGTCGACGCGTTCGATCCCGACGATTCGAAGGTCGGCCGGCTGTTCTTTGACCGGGCGATACCGCATCGCGATCCGCCGCATCCGCGCGACGTCCGCGGGCGACGAGAGTCGCTGAACGCGGTCGTTCGCGGCGACCCACGCAACATCGCCGTCCAGTCCCTGATTCGTCGTGGCCTCCGGCGTCGTCAGCGTGATGCGATAGCGATCGGATCCGGCCACCGTGATTTCGAATTTTCCATAACGGCCTTCAGGGCGTTCGTCCCATCCGCGAACAATCATGCCGGTGCCGCGGTC
>DASYSU010000317.1:0-12528 GCA_036002925.1 Gemmatimonadaceae bacterium
CTTCGCGGCGACGACATGAACGAGATTCGCGCGGCACAGGAAGAGCTCAATCGTGCCTTCAGCGAAGCCGGACAGTCGTTCTACGCGCAAAGCCAGAGTCAACCCGCTGGGGCGGAGCCTGGAGCAACGGCCGACGCGACGGGCGGAAGCCAAACGGCCTCGGGTGGCTCGACCGCCGGCACACCGCCGCATGGCGATGACGTCGTCGAGGCGGACTACGAGATCGTCGACGAAAGCAAAAAGTAAGGATTTGACCGCACCCGGCCCACGGTGGAAACCGTGGGCCGGCTCGTGCGTGTCAGAGTACGGGGCTCGACTGGAAGGGACACGAAGCGCTCGAAACTTGCCTCGCCGTCCCGGTGTACCACATTTACACCAACAACTTTTCGCAGGGTGAGCGAACCAATGTCCAATATGTCTAGTCGCTTTTCGCGCGCGCGTCTCGGCGCCGCGGTCGCGGTGGCATTCCTGTGCGGACTGATCTTCGCATCGGGATTCGACCTCACGCGATTCAGTTGGGCGCAGGCGCGCGTGAACGCGCCGACCAAACCGAGCGCGGCGCAGATCGCACCAGCCGCCGACATGGAGTCGGCATTCGAAGCCGTCGCCGACCACGCGCGACCGGCCGTGGTTTCGATCGAGACCGAACGATTCCAACGAGGCACCCGTCCGACGATTCGCCAACGCGGCGGTCGCGAGCAGCTTCCGCCCGGAATCGAGCAATTCTTCCGTCAGTTCGATGGCCCGCAGTCCGACACGCCTGAAGAGGCGAGCGGGTCCGGGTTCATCGTTTCGTCCGACGGCTACATCCTGACCAACAACCATGTAGTTGCCGACGCCGATCGCGTGAACGTGACGCTGTTCGACAAGCACATCTACACGAACGCGAAGGTCGTTGGTCGTGACCCGACCACTGACGTCGCGGTAATCAAGATCGACGCGACGAACCTGCCGACGCTGAACCTGGGCGATGATGCGCAGGCACGCGTTGGTCAGTGGGTGCTGGCGATCGGCAATCCGCTACAGCTCGATTTCACGGTCACGGCCGGAATCGTCAGCGCCAAAGGGCGCAACCAGTCGGCGCTGCTGAACAATCGCTACGCCATCACCGACTACATCCAGACCGACGCCGCGATCAATCCGGGTAACTCCGGTGGGCCGTTGCTCAACATCCACGGCGACGTCATCGGCATCAACAGCGCCATCGCCAGCGGCACGGGCTACTACGCCGGCTATGGCTTCGCGATTCCGATCACGTTGGCAAAGCAGGTCATGAACGATCTGATCAAGTACGGCAAGGTGCACCGCGCAGTGCTCGGCGTTTCCATCGGCGAAGTCGACGCGAACGACGCGAAGGCGGCGGGCTTGTCGACGATCGGCGGGGCGAAGATTCAATCGTTCGAGCCCGAGGATGACAGCCCGGCCAAGCGAGCGGGCGCCGACGTTGGCGACATCATCGTCGCCGCTGGAGGCCATGCAGTCGATCAGGTGAACACGCTGCAGCGCATCATTCGCGGGTTCAAACCCGGCGAGACAGTCGATCTCGACGTCATGCGCTTCGGGCAGAAGAAGACGCTGCACGTCAAGCTGGGTGAGCCGGCTGCTGAAGCCACGACCGTTGCGAGCGCCGATGAAGGCGCGGCGCCGTCACGCGGCATCAAGGTTGGGAGTCAGAACGACAAGCTTGGGATCTCCGTTTCCCCGGTCTCCCCTGAATTCGCCCAACAGGCGAAGCTGTCGAGCGCCTTGCGCAACGCCATCGTCGTCACGAGCGTGACGCCGAGCGGGCCGTCTTATCGCAACTTGCTCCAGAACGACGTGATCTTGTCCGAGCTCTACCCGACGCGTCGTGACATCCACACACTGGACGATCTGCAGGCTGCTGTTGCTCCCATCAAGAGCGGCGACGTGATCGAGCTCAAGGTGTGCAACCCGAACCCGAATACCGGCGTTTGTCAAACGCGCGCTGTGAGCATTCCGATCGCGAAGTAACGAAGCCGTAGAAAACAAATAGGGTCGGACTCCCTTTCCTAAAAAGAAATGGAGTCCGACCCCATTTGTTTTGTTTGCTGAGGGGCCCGCGCGCCTCAGCGCAAATAGACGAAGTGGGCGTCGTTGAACACGAGCGTCAGCACGTTGGTCTGCACTGCCCCGATGAACGTCGCCGTTCCGCCCACGCGCATCGTGAAGTTGATTTGCTTGTCGGCAATGGCGTACACGCCTGACGCAATCGATTGCGACGTCGTGATGCTTCCGTCGGCGAGCGAGTTCACGGTGTAAAAGCTCGTTTCGGTCCACGTGCTGTCGCCGGAAATCCGCAGTGTGTCGGCGACGAGATCCCAGCGGTCGGTGTTCGTCACCCGCGCGACCACCGGCAGCACGCCACCATTGATCGTGGTCAGGGCAAACGTGCCGCTGACGTTGGCGTCGGTCGGGCCCAGCACGAAGTCGTCCGCGGCCGCCTGGCACGCCGTGAGGCTCGAGACCATCAACAGCAGCACGAACCGCCGCATTTGGACACCTCGGACGAAAGAATACTCGAGCGCTGGGAGTGCGAGAGGGGGGACTCGAACCCCCAAGCCTTTCGGCGCCAGATCCTAAGTCTGGTGCGTCTGCCAGTTTCGCCACTCTCGCGGAAATTCGGCGTCCCCAAAAAGATAACGCCGATCCCGCGCACCTTAGAGGAATGCGGGTCAGCGTCGGCCGGTTCCTCAGGCTGCGTCTACGGGGCGGTGATCGTGAACGTGATGCCCATCGTGTACGTTCCGGGCTTGTCGGTCAGCCAATGGACGACCGGACGGAAATACACGTCAGTCGACGGCGTGCCGGATCCCGGTGAGCCACTCAGCATCGTCGCATCCGTGGTCGACAGTGCCGTCGAGACGCCGGACGGCGTGAGACTCCAGTGCAGGTCGCTCACCGGCTTGGTGGTCCATCCACCCGCCGTGGCGCTCCACAGCGCGCTGTTGCCCCGCACTGCAATCGTCCACGTTCGGTTTCCCTGCACGGTCACCGTGGCAAGCGACCCAGTCGTCATTCCATCGACGACGTCCATGTCGGTCACCGTCGCGGTCGCGCTCAGCGTCGACGACGGCGAGACGGTGAAGCTCAGCAACGCCGGATTCGTGATCGTCGCGGGACTGCTCATCGAAACCGTCGGCGAGCATTTGCCCGAGGCACCCGCGACGCTGCACGTGGTCTGGGCGCGTGCGACGACCGGCGCCCATGCGATGAGAGACGTCAGAATCGCTCGCCTCATTGCGCGTGCACCCGATGAGCGCGGAACGTCCCCGACGCCGCGATTCCCGTGCTCGAGACCTCGATCCAGTTGCCCGTCAGCGAATCGCCACGCGCCGATCCCGTGTGACGTCGGGTGATCGTGGGATCGACGACCACGTCGAAATCGACCAACGTGGCGTCGATCGTTCGTCCGCTCACGACCGCCAGTACGCGTCGAACCAGCCCGTGGTCGTCGGTCTCGTTGGCGTCGAGCGTGCCGCTGAATCGCACCGTGCTGTCCTGCGACAGCGTCAGTGTTCCGACGCTCGATGTGGCGTGGCCGCTTTCGTTGCCGACGTAGTTCCACGCGCCTCGCAGATTGAGCTGGGCAATCGTCGCATCGGTCGCGGCGCTGCAGGCCGTGAGGTTCAGCAGCGCGAAGGCCGCCGCAGCCATTCCCAGGGAGATCGAGTGCCGTGTCATGGCCGAGGGCGATCGATGGGAGATGGCGTCGTCGTTCCACCGGACGAAGCGGGACCGTTGTCGCCGGCGGGCGTGCGCGGACGGAAGATGCGAATCGGACGAGTGCGCGCGAGGACCGTGACGTGCTGGCGCCCAGGCTTAGTTCCGATGACGATCGACGGAATCGAGTCGATGAGGAGTGGCTCGCTGGAATTGGCGAGATCTACGTCGAGCGTGTAGCGGCCGGTCGGCAACGCGTCGAACGTCGCGCGAGACAGCGCGTCACTCTGGGCGATCCACTCGCGCCCCGTCGAATCGTGGAGGACGAGCGTGGCCGGACCCACACGAACGTTGGGGAGACTTCCGTCCGCCAGCGGGGCCAGCGTGACCCGGACCTCGAGCGACGTCGTTGGTACGACGCCGAGCTCGAGATCGTTCGCAACGCCGTCGAGTAGGCGTGGGCTTTGAAGCCAACCCTCCGGCAGCGAACGAGAGTCGATCTCCATACGGCCCGACGCGTCACGTGAAATCCGAAACACGCCCTTCGCGTCGCTGACCGCCGACTCGGCGCCACGATGCACGACGATGCCGCCGACTCCCGGCTCGCTAGGATCGCGAATGCCGTTGGCATTTCTATCTTCGAACACGACGCCCGAAATCAGGTGGCGATCGAAGGCCGGCAGAAAGCTCGTGCGCTCGACGCGCAGGGTCATCACGCTACGAACGACACCGTTGGCATCGCGGACGGTCCCGCGTTCGCCACCCAGTGCGATGCGAATCGATCGGCGGATCTCGAGCGCGAGCTCGCCGCGCGCGGTCGTGAGCACCGCCGTACCGTACTGCATGCGCTGCATCGTCCCGCTCAACGTCAACCATGGCACGAACGGAATGAACTGGAGGCGCTCGACGTGAACATCGGCCGACGTCGGAGCTGGAATCGATGTGGCGCCAAGGCTCGCCGTCTCGATCGAGCCGCCGATCCCGATGTCACCGTACGCTCCAAGGTGATCGAGTCGTGCGCGACTGGTCACGCGCTGCGTGCGATCGGAGAATTGGGTCGCGCCGGGGGCAGCGGCGTCGCTGGTCAGCATGCTCCAACGGCTGTCGGCGCTCAGATCGAATCCATGGTAGAGGAATCGGGCGCGCCCGCCGTACTCCTGTTGGTTCGAGCCGAACGCGCCGCGTTCGTCGCTCGACGTGAAGCCGGAGCG
Organism: Gemmatimonadaceae bacterium; assembly: GCA_036002925.1. Classification (GTDB taxonomy): domain Bacteria; phylum Gemmatimonadota; class Gemmatimonadetes; order Gemmatimonadales; family Gemmatimonadaceae; genus JAQBQB01. The sequence goes on from DASYSU010000317.1 coordinate 4,893, forward strand.
ACGAACATCGGCGCCGATCGTGAGCGGCGCAAAGAGCGAGTAGCTCGGCGAAACGGACCACCCGTCGGAGGTGATGTCCGTCGCGGTCCCCGTGCGATCCTGTGTCCCCCAGTAGCTCACGTCCGCGCGAAGCCGGCCGAAGCCTCGGCCCGCGGACGCGGACAGCGCATCGCGAGTGGACGCGAAGGCGGCGGTGCCGCCGGGAGCGTGTACGACGCGCAAATCGATGTCGGCCCCGGCGATTGGACCGCGAATGTCACCTGCGGCGCCGACGCCACTGCCATCTCGATACTGTCGTTCCGCGACTTGCGCCGACACGAAGCCGTGAGTCCAGGGACTCGCCTCACCGCCGAGCCCTGCGACGTCGAGCGATCGGACCGCGTACGTTGAATCGCGAAGATGCGCGAAGAACCCCGTAATGATCCCAGAGCCGACGCGCAGATCCGTCGCCGCAGCGACGAGCGAGGGCGATGTCCACGCCGGCGCTCCGACAGCGAGCGGCGTGGCACCAAGCACCCGAACCTTGACGAGATCCGAGCGCAACTGAAGCGACGCACCGCGGCCAAACACATTCTGCCCGGCGAGATCGCCCAAGCTGAGTCCAGTGGTGCCGACGGCCGCGCCCCAGTGCAGTGCCGACACTGACATGAAGTTCGACTGCGACGAATATCCCAGCGTCGACAGCGCGCGATTCACGATCGGATCCGACGGCATTGGCGACGCAAAGCGTCCGCTCACGGTCACGCCGTCACTCACGGGTCCGTCGACGGTGATCGTTTCCACTGGTCGCGTCGAAACGCCTTGACTCATCGCCGACGCCGCGCCGAGAACGACGATCGGCCCGCTTCGCTGCGACGATCGCGCGAGATCGGTGACTTCGACGATCGTGGTCGCGCGTGCACGTTCGGTGAGACCGGCGGACGCGATCAGCGTCACCGGGAAGTCCCCGATGTCCGACGCCAGCGGCACGACCATGCGCAACGACCGATTGATCGTTTCGCCCGGTTGCATCACGAAGTGCGCGGTCGTGGTGAATCGCACGTTCCAGTTCGGCGGCGCGTCGACGCGAAGATCGAGCGTGTCGCGCAGGTTGCCCGCGTTCGTGATCTCGAACCAGAGCTCGAATCCTTCGCCGGGACGCGCGCCACGGAGCGTTTGCGTCGGAGTGATGCGCACCCGTGGAATCGCCGGCACGGCCAAGTCCACCGGAACCCGCACAGCACGGGCACCGTCGGCGAAGAATCGCACGTACGCGATCGTCGTGCGTCCGGCGATTGCAACGGCGGGGATGCCAACGGTCAGCACGACGACGCGGTCGCGGCCGCGCCCGCCGGCCATTCCGCCGCTTCGCCTTCCGAGAAGTGGAGCATTCGACGTCGCGACGATGTCATAGCTCACGCCGCGATCAGTCGCGAATTCCGCGGGAACCGGAACACGAACAACCTGAAAGGTTCGCGGCGCGCCATTGACGACGAGCACCGGCTCTGCCTCGAGATCGGGAACCTCCGGGCCGTCGCCCGGCGGCACGGCTGCCGACCGCGCGGCGACGGTCCGCGCCGGCGCAATTGCGCGTTGCGCGCTTCCGGTCGTCGGGAGGAGTAACGCCAACGCGAGCGCCGCGGACAGCGCGAGGATCGCGCGCGCGACCAGTCGGGTACTCATGGTGTCACCGTCAGCGCCATGATGATCGGCGTGCCGTAGCTCGCAGCGGTGTCTGTCCAGTCCAACATCATGCGGAGACGCACGCCGCCGGACCACGAGCTGCCGCGGGCGACGGACTGCGCGCCGACGACGCGTGTCGAGACGATTCCGACGCTGGCGCAGCCGGTGGTGATCGATTGATACGGCAGCGAATTGTCCGTCGGCTGCCACATCAGCTTTGACAGCGACTTGCCGCTGCCCAGCGTCGCCGTTCCAGCGCAGATCTCGACCGTCAGAGTGCGCGGCTGACTGCCACCGCCAACTGTGGAGGCGGTGAAATTGATTGTCGGGCCGTCGATATAACCGGTAACGTAGTCCGCGAGCGTCGGGTTCGAGAACGTCGCGGTCGAGCCGCCGGTAACGGTGAGCGTCGAGACTTCAGATTGCGCCGACGCAGGAGCGGCGAACGCAGTAGACAATCCGACGACGAAGAGCGCCGCCAGCGCGGCGCGCGCAATCACGGAATCTCCAGGTCCACCTGCCCGGCGGCGATCTCGGCTCCGTCGTAATCGAGGAGTGCCAATAGCACGTATTTGCCCCGCTGGAGTCGCGGAAGCGGTACGCCGAGGCGCCGCGTCGCGCCGGGGAGCGTGGGAAATTCAGCGATGTTGACCTTCGTCACGACCGAGTTGTCGGAACGTCGGACCTCGAGGGTGCCATGCGTCATCGTTTGCTTGGCACCTGTGTTGTGATACGTCACGACGACTTGCTTGAGCGACGTGTCGCCCTTGGCCGCCTTGTCGTCACGCGCGGCGATCGCCACGTTCTCGACCTCGGCACCCAGCGGCAAGTCGCGCTCGACGTAGATCTTGACCCCATAGCGCACGCTGTAGACGAGCGCGGCACCGTTGGAGCCGCGTGGAGGAGGGGGCGTCTCAACGAACAGGATCGTGTAGCAGTTCGTTTGAATCGACGCGGCGCTATCGATCGTGACGCGCACCGTTTGCGTCGATCGTGGACCGAGCTGCAGCACCGACGGAAATACCTTGACGTGGGAACCGCACGACGTCGGCAGCGTTCCGAGCGGATAGTAGCGGTTGTCGCCGCGTTCGTTGCGGTCCCAGTCCTGCGCCACGATCGTGGCTTGACCCGGCGCGGCGGCCGGATTCGCGGCGTGAAACACGTCGCTCACAGTGGTGACGCCGCGCTTGAGGGGAATGTGAAGCTCGAGCTCGTCCACCGAAATCTGGGCGGACGCGCTACTCTGGATCGCGACAAACGCGACGGCGATGAGGGCAGTCGTCCGCCCCCACCGCCGCGCGCAGTCGCTCAAACGACCATTCATCGTTGCGACTCTCGACGCGTGAAAGTTTACGGCGCGACGAGCGTGAACTTGACGTCGAGGTTGTACGAACCAGGAACGTCAGAGATGAAGTCGTAGGTGGTCTTATAAAAGACGCCGACGCTGGTGCTGCCGGTCGTCGCCGCGCCACCCACGATGTCAGCGGGTGTCGTGCTGAGTCCAACGAACGTACCACCCGAGCTGGTCGACCAGGCAACATCGCTCGCGGGTTTGGCGTACGTCGAACCGGTGAAGGCGGCCGTCACCGCGTTGATCTGCACACGGTACGCGCGATTCGCCTTGACGACGAACGTCGGGCCGGTGGTCGGGATCTGAATCGTGTTCGCCGACGCGAAGTCCGACATTGCCGTCGGCGCCGCAAGGGTCTGCGACGTTCCCGACGTGAACCCGGACATCGTCAACGACATCAACGACGGAACGGTCAACGAGTGGGTCGAGGTGACCGAGCACGAGACCGACGCCGCGGTCGACGCAATCGTACATGTCTGCGCCGCGCTCACGCGGGCCGACACTGCAATCAAACCTGCGACTACGACCAACTTGCGTAACATGTTGTTACTCCGAGGGTTTGGGTTAGCTTCATCGCCAGCCGTTATGAGGCCCAACGTCTCCGTGCCGCCCCCGAGCGACAGCGTGACGCAACTTCGGGCAAGCTCGCCCCGACAGGCCGTGGGTTATGAATCGAGTCGATCTCGAAACTGGGGCTAAAGTCCCCGAACCCAGCTACCGATACTCCAGATAGCTCCGCCTGTCGTACACGAGCTCGCTTGTAGACGCGTCCCGGCCATCAATGGTCACGGACGTGTCACAAGCACTTGTTCTGTTGTAGGGGACGCCCCGACTTCGGAGCGCGAGCGGGCGCCCGCAGGCCTGCGGGCGACATCCGGCGCCGACTTAGGGCGCGATGATCGTCAGAATGAGACGAATCGGATCGGCGGAGGGCACGTCGCCGGCAGGCGAACGGGCGAACGCCACTTGGACCGGCTCCCTGTCGTCCGACGGACCACCCGCCGCGTCGATCTGAGCGGGCGTGTCATTGAGCGACGCACGATGCTCGTCAGTCGCCCAACTCACGGGCGGCGCGTCGGGAGACGCGCTCGCGCGGATGACTGGATCGATCGGGGCGCGGGCGATCTGCAGCGCGTAGCTCCGATTTGTCTTCACCGCGAGGCCTGCTCGGACGACCGATCCTGAGGCTAGAGCTAGGCTGTCCAACGACGTCACCGTGACCCCGACGAGTGCCGGGATGCGAACGCTCATATGCACGTTGGTGGTTACTGAACATGACAGCGGCCCGCGCGTCGTCGACGCAATCGAACAGGTCTGTGCGTCGGCCTTGGCGCTCGTGATTACGAGGCACGCCGCCGTGCTGACGGCCGCGATGATCGCTCGGATTGGTAACATGGTGCCGTCTCCTGACGTTCGCCGCGACACGGCGCCATCCGGCGCTTGCGGCTCCTCAGCCCAAGTGTCGGAAGGTGACGCTGGTAGTTGATCCCTTGGCCAAAGGTGGACACCCATCGCGCCGGAGGGATGGGCGACACTGCCTAGAACGCTAGGCCGACGACGAACCGAGCGGTCAAGTACGCGTGATCGAGGCCGGCCGCATCTCTCGCGTCCGCGTTCGCTAGGACGCGCTTCGCCCCGATCCCCGATCCGACGATGAATCGGTGCTGCATGCCGAGCATCCAGTTGTAGTCGAGCAAGAGCCCAACGGTGCCGAAATCCAGACTTCGTCGCGTCACGTCGTTGTTGCGCGTGGTGAAGTGCGTGTGGCCGACGCTGACGCCCAGCGAGAAGCCGCGCAGTACGATCTCCGACGGATAGTACCGGACCTTCGCGTCAACCGTCGAATATCGATCGTCGCCGAGGCTGGTGTATGATCCCTGCCCGCCGACGGTGATACCCTGTGCAACACCACTCTCGACCTCGATCGACCCGACGTCGAACGGAATGCCGAGCGGATTCACGGCGATGTACGTGCGATACGGAATTGGAATACGAGCCGGGCCTTGCGATCGTGCCGGCGTTGCGGCAACAAACAGCCCGAACGCGGCGGCAATTAGGCGGACTCGCGATTGTATGATTGGCACGAGAAAAAGGTAGCCGTGCACGCCAAGCATCGGCACCTGCGCCGTCGCTACATTGCTCCTCAGGCCTAGTTACCTTTTCCTGGGTGCACTACGACGAGCGAACGGTCTTCGCTCGCTGGACACCAAGCCGACGTTGATGAACATCGAGATCACACCGAAAAAGACCGACGGACTCGAGCGACTGATCGAGGTTCGTGTTCCGATTGAAACGGTCCGCGACGCCGAGGAGAAGGCGGCGCGACGCTACGCGTCGAACGTGCGCCTGCCTGGGTTCCGTCCGGGCAAGGCCCCGGCCGCAATGGTCAAGAAACGCTTCAAGGACGCAATTCGGCAGCAGGTCATTGAATCGCTGATTCAGGAAGCGTTTCAGGAAGTCATGAGCCGCGAACAGTTCAAGGTCGCGTCGCAACCGCACGTGCACGATCTCAAGTTCGAGGACGGTGAGCCGCTCAGCTTCGAGTTGCACGTCGAGGTTCGGCCAGAGATCGAGCTCGCGCGCACGCAAGGCTTTCGAGTTTCTCGAACGCAGGCCGCGGTCAGCGACGAGAATGTGCGCGAGCAGGTGGAGCAAATCCGCGAACAGCGCGCATCGTGGACGCCCGTCGAAGACAAGCCGGCGCCCGGCGACATGGTTCGCGTCACGCTCGGCACAGCGGACGAGTCAGGCGACTTCGGCGAGCCTCGTGAGTATCCACTCGTGCTCGGGAGCGGACAGGCGATCGCGGGCGTCGAAGAGTTGATCATGGAGCTCAAGCCGGGCGAGAATGCCGAGCGCCCGGTCCGCTGGCCCGAAGACTTCCCCGACGAATCGCAGCGCGGCAAGACCAAGCTCGTTCGCGTCAACTTGCTCGAAGTCAAGCGCAAGACGCTTCCAGCGCTCGACGACGCATTCGCACGCGAGGCGGGCGACTTCGAGTCGCTCGACGCGCTGATGACCACGGTGCGCAAGGATCTCGAGGAACACGCGTCTCGCGAGGCGGACGCCGGCGTCCGACAACAACTGCTCGACCAGATCGCGTCGGCGAATCCATTCGACATTCCGCCGAGCTGGGTCAACCAGCTGATCGATGGCTACGTCGACGCCTACAAGGTCCCCGAAGAAGATCGAGCGAATTTCCGCGGCGAGTTTCGGCCCGTCGCCGAGCGCCAGGTGCGACGCGACTTGATCATCGACACCATCGCCGAGCGCGAATCGTTGAAGGCCTCCGAGTCCGACATCGACGATCGCGTCTCCGAGGTCGCGAGTAAGCGCGGCGCGGATCCGGGACAGGTCTATGCGTCGCTACAAAAAGCAGGACGTCTGCGCGAAATCGAACAGAGCATCACCGAAGAGAAAGTGTTTGCGTGGCTGATGGAACGAAACGAAGTAGCGTAGATGGTTGCTGGTTGCTGGTGCTAGTTACTGGCAACCAGCAACCAGCAACCAGCAACCAGCAACCAGTACCAGCAACCAGCAACCAGCAACCGTCCATGCCGACCATCTATCCTCCGTACGTCATCGAGCGCTCGCCCCGCGGCGAGCGGAGCTACGACATCTTCAGCCGCCTGCTGATGGATCGCATCATCTTTCTCGGCACGCCGGTCAACGACGACGTCGCGAACATCATCATCGCGCAGATGTTGTTTCTCGAGGCGGACAATCCCGATCGCGACATCTTTCTGTACATCAACTCTCCCGGCGGCAGCGTGTCGGCGGGGCTCGCGATCTATGACACCATGCAGTACATGAAGTCGCCGGTGAATACAATCTGCATGGGTCTCGCGGCGAGCATGGGCGCGTTCCTGCTCGCAGCCGGCCGCAAAGGCAAGCGCTCGGCGCTGCCGCATTCGAGAATCATGATTCACCAACCGTCGCAGTCGGGCGGCGGGGGCACGGCGTCGGACATCGAGATCCAAGCGCGGGAGATTCTCTATCTCCGCGCGAAGATGAACGAATTGCTCGCGAAGCACACGGGCCAGCCGACGGAGCGTATCGAGCGCGACACCGATCGTGACCGGTATTTGTCGTCGGAAGAAGCCAAGGAATATGGGCTCGTCGACAGCGTGATCACGCATCGCGGCGAGCTGGTTGAGCCAAGCGCCCTTCAGGCCGTCACGAAGTGATTCAGGGACCCGCAAGGGTGAAAACCTTCACCAGTCTTGGTCGTCTCTTGCTTGACCGCTGCCGGGCCCTTAATTCTCAAGGGTACGCTCCGCTCCGGTCACCCCTACCCGTCGGAGATATCCGCTGGATATCGGCCTCTTGGGCATCCGCGCCACCCGTTGAGTGATTGGTCATGTCGCACGACAAACACCTGCGTTGCTCGTTCTGCGGAAAGTCCAAAGACTCGGTTCGGAAGTTCATCTCCGGTCCGTCGGTCTACATCTGCAACGAGTGCATCGCGCTCTGCAATGAAATCCTCGCCGAGGATGAAGAGCGCGAGGTTGCGGAGGCGATCACTCAGGTTCCGACGCCCCAAGAGATCAAGGACACACTCGATCAATATGTGATTGGGCAGGAGAAGGCGAAGAAGGCGTTGGCCGTCGCCGTGTACAATCA
>DASYSU010000318.1:0-29945 GCA_036002925.1 Gemmatimonadaceae bacterium
CGGTCGCCGTCGATGCGGTGGACGGGCTCGTGTTCCTTGGCGAGCTCGGACTCGACGGGGCCATTCGCGGTGTTCGCGGCGCGCTCTCCGTCGCGCGACATCTCTCGAATCACGCGACGCGCGCCCTCGTGCTCCCACCGGCGAACGTCGACGAAGCCGGCCTCGTTCGATCCGTTCCACTCGTCGCAGCATCGACGCTCCGCGAGCTGGTCGACGGGCTCCAGTCCGGTACGTTGGTGAACGCCACGGTGAGCGCGCGCGTCACCACTACGTCAGACGACAACGATTTCGCCGACGTCGTGGGACAAGAAAGCGCCAAACGAGCGCTCGAGATTGCAGCCGCCGGCGGGCATGCGTGTTTGCTCATCGGACCACCGGGCGCCGGGAAGACGATGCTCGCGCGCCGCCTTCCCTCCATCCTCCCCGCGCTCACCGAGGACGAGGCGCTCGAAGTGACCGCGATCCATTCCGTGGCCGGGCTGCTGTCGTCGTCGGGCGCGTGCATGGCGGCGCGACCATTTCGCGCGCCGCATCATTCCATCTCGTCGGCGGGACTGGTCGGTGGTGGGGGCGTGCCACGGCCGGGCGAGGTGAGTTTGGCCCATCACGGTGTCTTGTTCCTCGACGAGCTCCTGGAGTTTCCGCGCAGTGCGCTCGAGGCGCTTCGCCAGCCGCTCGAGGACGGGCGCGTCACGATTGCGCGTGCCGCGCTCAGCGTCGCGTTCCCGGCGCGCTTCTCGATGATCGCGGCGATGAACCCTTGCCCCTGTGGCAACGCCGGCGAATCGACACGCGTCTGCACATGCGCCGAGTCGGAGATCGTGCGGTATCGCGCTCGGTTATCGGGGCCGTTGGCCGACCGCATCGACATGCACGTCACACTGGGTGCGGTTCCTCCGCAGTTACTCCAGCATCCGAGCGACGGCGAATCATCACGCGCGATTCGCGCCCGCGTGGAGTCGAGCCGCGCGGTGCAGCGGCGTCGCTACGCGGCGCTACCTGCGGCGGTTCGATGCAATGCGCACGCGTCCGGCCGTTGGCTGCTCTCACACGGCGCATTCGATCCGCAGGCCAAGGCGCTCGTCGCGTCGGCTATGGAGACGCTCAAGCTGTCGGCGCGCGGATACCATCGCGTGCTGCGCGTCGCGCGAACGATCGCCGATCTCGAGCAGACCGTCGCGGTCGACATCAATCACGTCGAAGAGGCCCTGCGGTATCGGCCACGGTGATCGACCTCCGTCGCTGGCGCGAACCGATCGCTCAACATATTGTGATGTCCGTCAGCGGATTCCCGTAACGCATCGTGGAGTTGAACACCTTGCGCTTTCCTCGCACGTTCGTGCTCGCCATGATGTGTCTTGCCGCGACGGGAATTGCGACCGCGCAGACGCCTGAGCCGCCGCGCACCGCAGTCACGCCGCCCTATCGCAATCGAATCCTCGGCGTATTCGACGGGGAAAGCGGTGAGCCGATCGAAGGCGCGCAGGTCATCGACGCCTTCAGTCATGTGTCGGCGCTGACGACGGCGACCGGTACGGTGTCGCTGATCTTTCTGCCCGGCGGCGGCAGTATGGTGCAGATCAAGAAAGTCGGGTATCAACCGATGACGCTCGTCGTCGAGATTGCGCCCGCCGATACGATTCCGCTGACCGTGGTTCTCAATCGCACGGCGTCGGCGCCTGGCGGCGGTGTTCAAACGCTGCCCGCCGTCGTGACGAAAGATTCGGCGACTCACTACATCTCGCCCGGCCTAACCGGGTTCGAGGAACGTCGCCGTTCCGGCTTCGGACACTTCATTACCGAGGCAGAGTTGCGGAAACAAGACAATCGCAAGATGACGAACGTCATCCGCGAGCTGCCCGGCCTCGTGATGCGCTGTCCGAAGACGGGGCCGCGCAAATTCGAATGCTTCGCGACCTCGGGGCGCGGGGCGAAGAACGCCATCCTCGGCGGCGATTGCGAGATCAACCTGTACATCGATGGCGTCGCTGTCGGCGACAACGATCTTGAGAAGCTGACCGTCAATGAGTTTGCTGCCCTGGAGTTCTACTCAGGCGGGGCGACGATTCCTGTTCAATACAACAAGACGGGCGCGTCGTGCGGCGTGATTCTTCTCTGGACCAGGGAACGGTGACGGCATGCGGTCTTGCCGAGGTTGAGCAAACGTAGCGCGTCGTAAGCGGGCTCGAGTATTTCAAAGCTGCGAGCTTCGACGCGGTTTGGCAGAAAGACCGCTGGGCGGGTTTACGCAAGACTCGCAATTGAACTTGAAACTAGATACTCTAAGCGCGCGCCGACGCCGGAGCGTTTCGCAAACCGACCCTTACCTGAGGACGCCCGTCCATTTGATCGCAAACAGCCCTGGCGTGAGCATTCGCGCCTCCCGTCGCGCGTCGACACGCACGCTGCGACTTCTCGCCTTCGCGAGTGTCGTCGCCGCAATGACGTCGCCGCTTCAGGCGCAGCAGATCTCACGGTTCGAGTCCGGTGTCGTCATCGGCGGCGCCTGGCTCCAGGCCAATGAGTTACCACTCGACCGCGATGCGTTGCAGAGCGGCCAGGTGACGATTTCACTCCGCCGCCATCGGTGGGCCGTCGACGCGAGTTGGCTCCGCGTTGCTCGGACGCTGAGCACCGTTCAGGGCGGAGCGATCTCCGTCGGACCGCTGCTCCATCTTGGACCGGTGTTGCTTCTGCCGGCCATCAGTGGCTTCGGCGGTCGGGCGCAAGCGTCACGCGACTCGACGGGTTACGATTTCGTCGGAGCCGGCGGGGTCATTGGGCATCAACCTCGTTACAGCTACTCGAGCGCCGGGGCCGCCGGTGGTGGCGTCGGACTCACCGTGGAAGCACCGCTCTACCGCGCCATCGGCATTCGCGCCGTCGCGTCCCAGTGGTTCTTCAGCGGGGCGCCACTCGAGGGTGACCGCCAGCGATTCCTCGTCGGTGCGGGCCTTTCGCTTCGGGTAGGCCGATGATGCGCGCCTCAGGCACAACACCCACGCGCTGGTCGCGACTCGCGCTTGCGGCCGTCGCGCCGCTTTTCTTCGCGCTGAGCTGCACCGAGAATCTGCCGAATGGTCCGAACACGTTCGCGGCCACGATCAAAATTACCGTCCCGCACGACACACTCGTCGTCGGTGATTCTAGCGCCGCGCAAGCCGTCGCCACCGATGACAATGGGCGCGTCATTCAATCCCTGTCGTTCAACTGGACTTCCGCGGATAGCACCATCGTCGGCTTCGCGGCGCCCGCCACGGATGACGCGACCGCCGGCCGAACCAGAAGTCTGATCGGCCGTCGCACCGGTCGAGCGGTCGTGACGCTGGCTCTCTCCGACCCGCGGTTCGTCGTCTCCAACGTCACGAGAACCGAGACCGTCGTCGTTGGGGGCGTTCGGATTCTCTCGACCCACGACTCGACGCTGACCGCGGTCAACGATACCGCGAGGGCGATCGCCGCGGGTTTGGTGCGATCCAATGGCGCCCTGGTGACGCGCGTCTCTCAGGGAGTCCGTTGGGTTCATCTCGGCTCACACACGACGGTCGTCGGAACGGGGGATACGATTCGCTACATCGCCCGCTCGAACGGCGCGGATACACTGATCGCCACACACGACTTTTGCCTCGTGACCGCGAAATGCGCCGATACGGCGATCGTGCGCGTCTCGCAGCAGCTCACCCTGACGTTGTCGCAGCACGCCTTCCTCTCGTGGAGCTTCTCGGACTCTGTTGGGCCAACCGCAACGCTGGCCGACCGTCGTGGCACCGGCCTCGCCGGGACAACGATCCGCCTCGTCCCCGCGACGCCGCTGGATTCGACGATCGTGCGAGTCACTCCGCCACTCGGCGTCAGCAACCCGCCGACCGGCGTCGTCGCCGTGCCGAAGCTCGTTACGATCGGCAATGGGAGCGCACGCGTCGGCGTCTTCGCGCTCGCACCCGACGGAATCACCATCATTGCATTCGACTCGCTTACGGTCGCGGTACGCCAGGTTGCGCGGCGCGTTCAGGTCGAGCCCCTGCGTTCGCTCATGACCGTGCTCGACTCGATCCCGATCAAGCCGTTGGCGCGCGACGCCCGCGGCGCCGAGATTGCGGATGCAACGGTTACCGTTGTCGCGAGCGGTACGGTGCTGAACGGAATTTGGGCCGGGCCGAACCCGATCGCCGCGGCGGCGACCCAAGCGACGATCACTCCGACCTTGACCGGCATTGCGCTCCCGGCGAACAACCCGCTTGCGCCGCAGATTCCTGTCGTAGTCGATCCGGCGATTCTCACGCTGGCGGCGCTCGACACCGTGAAGGCGGGAACGACGCTGAAAGTCGTTAGCACCCCCGTCCTCGATTCCAACGCGGTCGCTGCGACTGGAAAGTGGATTCGGTTCCGCGCCTCGGCTGGCGTGACGCCGGATTCGGTCCAGGTCGACGCAAACGGTTTGGCGACCGTCTCATGGTTCGCGCCCAATTTCGCCGGTCCGTACACCCTTACCGGGCTTCGCGGGAAGGTAACCGCTTTGACGACGCTGGCCGATTCGGCGGGACGCATCGTCATTCGTCGAAGCGTTGTGGTGATCGCGGGCGACCCTGACCCGACCACCTCTTCGCTTTTTGTGAGCCCAACAACACTCGCGATAAACACCACGGCGTCGGTGACCATCACTGTGAAAGACCAGTTTGGGAATCTCGTCAAGTCAGCAACGCCGGCCGCATTCACGCTCACGGCGACGCGCGGAGCATTCAGCGCCGTGGCCTGTGGCGCGAACACCGGTATTTGCACCGCGACCTACACCGCACCCGCCACCGCTGGAGCTGATCAAATCTCAGCAAAGATTCTCGCGTTCGATGTCTTCGGCAGTCCGGTTAACCTGACCATTACGCCTTGAGCTTGTCGGCGGGATGAGAATCGGTGATCGCCCGTGCAGCTACGGCGCGATCACCGTTTCTCGTCTCTGGTCCTTCCACATCGCGAACGTGCCCGGTTTCGTTCCGCCGCCGGCGCATCCGTCGACGTAACTCAACTCGCCGACGATCGCGGTGTCATGGTTCGCGGTGTTGCCCTCGAGTCGAAGCGTCCCGCCGCAATTCTGCGCGGGGAAACGCCAATCGACGTCGAGCGACAGCGTGTCGCTGCTCACACGGCCTTTCCCGTTGCCCACGACGCGAATCCCGCTCGTCTCGAGCGCGACCACCGCGGTTTTTCCCGTGATCGTCAGATCCCACGTCATGCGGAGCCGCGTCCGATCGAGAAGAATGTGGCCTGTGTAGTGTCCCGCCTTTACGACCGAGCGAGAAGAAGCGCGCGAATGCGTCGAGGACGGGAGCGCGAAGGCAACGATGTAGTCGCCCGCTTTGTCGAAGTCGCCGGCGCGGACGTGTAGCTCCCGGTGTCCGCCCGCTGCGACCACGACGAACTGACGGCCGGATGCGCTCACGTACGTCATCGGCGACGCGTGCACGCCTGCGGGAAGCTGCGCGGACCAAAGCTCTTCGCCTGTTTCGACGTCGAAGGCATGCAATCGTGAATCGACCGCGCCCCCGGCGAAGACGACACCACCGGCCGTCGTCATCGCGCCGCCCAAATTCGGTGAGCCCCATCGCTCGCTGCCCGCGACGTTTGCCAACTGCGCCACGCGACCGAACGGTCGTTCCCACCTCACCTCTCCGGTCTCCAAGTCGATTGCCGACAGCATTCCCCACGGTGGAGGATTGCACGGGGCTCCGTCAGGTGCGATCAGATGCCGCCGTCGCATGGCGAACGGCGTTCCAGTCTGAGGCGCGATTTCGTCGAATCGGCTGCCACGCATCATCACGTCGTGGACGTCGGCGCGCGGAATCAAATCGACGAGCGTGATGAGGCGGTTCGTCGGAACGATCGCGAGATGTCGCTGGGGATCGAGCGCCATGCCGCTCCAATTCGAGCCGCCGATGTTGCCGGGAAAGATTACCGTGGGAACGAGTGAAGGCGGCGTGAAGATGCCCGTGGACCGCGCCCCCGCGAGCTGCGCACGACACCACGCTCGTCCCGCGTCGCTCGCACCAAATACGTCGGCGGTGTCGAATCGCGCCGGCGAGAGAGGCCGTGGCAGTGTTGGAAACGGTTGCGTGGGCCAGGCCTCTTCGCCGGTAACGTCGCTCCGCGGCACTGGACGCTCCTCGACGGGGAACAGCGGCTTGCCCGTCTCACGATCGAGGATGAACACATGGCCCATCTTCGTCGTCTGAGCGAGCGCCGGGATGTCACGCGCACCGCGGCGCATGGTGAAGAGCAGCGGCTGCGCCGGCACATCGTAGTCCCACAAGTCGTGGTGCACCATCTGAAAATGCCAAACCATCGCCCCTGTCGACGCGCGCAACGCGACGACGGAGTTCGCGAAGAGGTTCTGGCCGAGGCGCTCACCGCCAAAGAAGTCAGGGCTCGCGCTTCCGGTCGGGACGAACACGAGATCGCGCGCCGAATCGACGCTCATGATCGACCACGCGTTCGCCGCACCGGTGCGGTGCGCTTGCGGTCCCCGCCACGTCTCGAATCCCGTCTGCGTCGAGTCGCGCGGCACCGGATCCCACGACCATTTGAGCGCGCCGGTACGCGCATCGAACGCGCGCACGACTCCGCTCGGCGCCGTGGTGCGGCGACCGTCGCCGACCGCCGATCCAACGATGACCAAACCATTGACGACCGCGGGCGGCGACGTCACCGCGTACTCGCCCTTGAAATTCGGCGCGTTGACGACGTCGCGTCCGAGCGGCACTTGGCCATGCGTCCCGAAGTCCGCGCATGGCGCGCCGGTCCGCGAATCGAGCGCGATGATACGCGCGTCGACCGGCGCGACGAAGATTCGCCGATGACATGACGCACCAGTCGGCCGCGTCGGGTCGACCCAGGTCGAGACACCGCGATTGGTGAAGTCGCCATAATTCCCCGAGAGATCGAGCTCGGGGTCGAACGACCACAACTCAGCCCCCGTGTCGCCGTCGATCGCGCGCACGCCGCCGAACGGCGTCGACGCGTAGAGCATGTTGTCCACGAACAACGGCGTCGTCTCGTCGCGCGCCATTGCTTCGCCGAGTGCGAAATCGCCCGTTCGATACGTCCACACGGGGACGAGTTGTTTGACGTTGGTGCGCGTGATCTGCGCCGCCGGCGAATGCTTGGTACCGGCGGGGTCGTGCGCGTACGCGCCCCACTCGATCGTTGTCGCTCGCGCGACCGTCACCTGCGCGGAAGACGCATTGCCCAACGCGACGACGCTTCCAGCCGCGCACACGACGGCAAGCAGGAAGGATTTCACGAGGCCTTCTCGCGGACAAAGGGTTTGGCGTCGGACTGAAACCGAGCGCGATAGTTCTTGGGCGACACGCCGAAGCGCCGCTCGAAGGCGCGACGGAACACGTCTTCGCTCCCGTACCCGACCGAGCGCGCGACGGCGTCGATGCGAGCGCCCCGCGTTGCGAGCCGGCGACCCGCCTCTCCCATGCGCGTTTCCTCGACGAACGCCGACGGCGTGATGCCGAAGCGCTGCTTGAACGCGCGCACGAAGTGTCGCGGACTCAGGAAGGCTTTCATCGCCAGCGCATCCACCGAGAGATCGGCCTGCAGGTGCGATTGAATCCACGTGACGACGTCGGCGAATCGATCCGTCGACTCGAGCTGGAACCGAAGCGGCTCGGAGAATTGTTGTTGGCCGCCCGGTCGCTTGAAGTAGACGACCATTTCTCTCGCCACAGCGAGCGCTGCATCCGCTCCGAGGTCCGCCTCGATCATCGCCAGCGCCAGATCGATTCCGGCGGTGATCCCCGCCGACGTGTAGTAGCCGCCGTCTTTCAGGAAGAGGGCGTCCGGGTCCACGCGAAGTTTCGGGAACCGCCGCTCGATGTCCGCGACCGCGCTCCAGTGTGTCGTGACTCGCCGGCCGTCCAACAGCCCCGTCGGAGCGAGCCCGTAGATGCCGGTGCACACGCTCGCGACGCGTCGAATATGCGGTGCTCGGCCCACGATCCATTTCGCTGCAAGCTCGGCAACGCCCGGTCGGCGAAGTCCCGCGCCGCCGGGAACGATGAGTGTGTCGAGTTGCACCTTGGTCGGTACGGTTGCGTCGGCGTACATCGTGATGCCGGAGCTCGTGGTGAAACGCTTGCCGCGAAGTCCGACGATCACGACGTCGTACGGCGGGTTCGATTCGCCGACGTCGACCAGCGGGTTGCCGCTGAGGGCGTCGGAAGCAAACGCGTCCGCCGGCCCGATGAGGTCGAGCGCCTGTACGCCGTCAAAACCCAGAAACCCAATGCGTCGTCGTGTCATGCGCCGAAGATTAGCCGGCTCACACATGACCACAATGACATTAATCCGACGAATTCGGCCAGCGGGAGCTCGCGCGGGCGCGACCCCACTCGACACGCTACGTTTGGCGAATGTGGACGTTCCGCTCGCGCATCATGGCGCGCCCCGAAGGGTGGTGCCTGTTGGCATTGTCGGCGCTGACCCATTTCTGGCAGCTCTTCACGCCCCGTGTCGTCGTCTTCGATGAGCTGCATTACGAGCACTTCGCCGGGGACTACCTTTCCGGCCGATTCTACTTCGACGTCCATCCGCCGCTCGGCAATCTCGCGTACGCGGCGTTCGCCCGGCTCCTGCATGTCTCGGGAGAGCAGTTGTTGCGCGCCGATCCCATTCCGGCGCTCCGTCTTCTTCCGGCGACGCTCGGCACGCTGACTGTACCGCTCATCTATCTCCTGCTGCGTCAGCTCGGAGCCAGCCGGCGCGTTGCGCTCCTCGGCGGCGTCGCCGCGTTGCTCGATAATGGTCTGCTGCTCGAGTCGCGCCTCATCCTGCTTGACAGTTTTCTCATCTTCTTTGGACTGCTCGCTGTCTCGATCTACCTCGCGGCGCGGGACAGGACCGGTACGCGGCGATGGGTATGTCTCGCCGCGAGTGCGTTCTTCGCCGGCTGCGCGCTGAGCGTCAAATGGACCGGTGCCTCCGCGCTGGGCGTCATCCTCGCGGCGTGGTTCATGGAGGCGGTCGTGCGCCGAGTACCGCTGCGACGCCTTGCCGCCGAAGGACTCGTCCTCGTCGCGATCCCAGCCGCGATCTATGTGACTGCTTTCGCCGTGCACTTCGCGTTGCTCGACCACACGAGTCCCGACGCGTCATTCATGTCCGAAACGTTCCAGCAGAGACTCATCGGGAACGTGCGCTACAAACCCGGCGCGCATGTGTCACTGTGGCGCGAGCTCCGCGACGTTCACCACGCGATTCGAGTCGGGAACGAATCGCTCGAGCACGTGAAGCACATCGGCTCGTCACCGTGGTACACGTGGCCGATCATGAAGCACCCGATGGGACTGTGGGAGCCGGTTCACAAGGTGCCGGGCCGGCGCACGATGATCATTCTCGTGGGAAACCCACTGGTCTGGTGGGGCGGAATGGTCGGTGTGCTGATCGGCCTCGCCGCATTTCTATTTAGGCGCTCACGCTTTGCGGGACGCGAATTCGCCTTTCTCCTACTCCTCGGCGCGGTGCTGCTCAATTTCCTTCCGTTCGCCGCGATTCACCGAATCATGTACATCTACCACTACTTGTTCGCCCTCGTGTTCGTGATTGCGCTCGCCGCGTTGTCAACGGGCATGCTGGCACGATGGATGGACGACGACGAGCGCCTTTGGCGCTTTCCGTCGCGCCGATCAGAGATGCTTTACGGAGTGATCGTCGCGCTTCTGTTCGTCAGCTTCGTTTACTTCCTCCCGTTCACCTACGGATGGTCGATGAGCGATGCGTCGTGGGATGCGCACTTCTGGGTGTTGCATCCACGACTCTGAACGTTAGTGCCGCTGAGTTCAATACGAAAACAGTCAGCGCACTCGACCCTCTGGCGGACGATGCGCTCCGGTGTGTAGGATCAGCCTCATCGCCTCATTGGCCGGAGAGACTATGCGATTCCGTTTATGGGCCGCCGCAACGTTGGTTGCATGCGCCGCGATCACAGCTGTACACGTCACCGCATTCGCGCAATCGACGCGGCCACTGGCGATCGAGGATTTCTACAAGATCAAAACGGTCGTCGCGCCCAGCATCTCGCCCGACGCGCAGTGGGTTGCGTTCGCCGTCACCACGCGCATCGAAGAAAACAACGGCACGCAGTCCGACGTCTGGCTCGTACCGGCGGATGGATCGTCCGCTGCGAGGAAGGTCAGTGGGACGGCGAGTGCGACGAATCCGCGATGGACCGATGATGGTCGTCTCCAGTTCACGGCTGATGCGCGCGCGATCACGATCGACCCAAGAGCTCCGGATCGAGTCGATACGACGACAGTGATGCAAGCAGGTGCACCGACTGGTCGAGGCGGCGGCCGAGGCGGGCCGCGCCGTTCGACCTTCGCGAGTCCCGACGGAAAGTGGATCGCCACCGTTCGCGATTTCCCGCCGCCCGCTCGCTTCGAGATGTATGCCTCCGATTTCGAGAAGCGCCACCAAGACCGATTCAAGGGTGTGCAATTCGATTGGATGGACTTCCATCGCGACGCGCAGCCATTCCCGGTTCCCAATCGCAAGGATCCGCAGCTCAATCCGCCGCAGGAGATCATCGTCGCCGCGCCCGGCGGCGGACCGGAGAAGCAGCTTACCTCCCTCCGCCTTCGCCCCGCCGATGTTGCATGGAGCCGCGACGGCTCGACGGTTCTGTTCACTGCGGACTCGCTGTACCGCGAGGAACGCTCCTACGGCCGCAATGAGCTCTGGACGATCACGATCGACGGGAAGCTGAATCGCCTCACGCCCAACAAGGACTACGGCTACGCGGGCGCGACGTACTCGCCGGATGGCCGCTGGATTCTCACGACACGCGACTACACGTCGGACATGGTGATCGCCAAGCACTTGGACCACGGCGGACCGGTCGATCTCGTCATCATCCCCGCGTCGGGCGGCAAGGAGATCAATCTCACTGCCGATTGGGACTATCTGCCGACCAATCCGCGATGGAATCCGGACGGCAAGTATGTCTACTTCATGGGCGGAATCGGCGGAACGACCCATCTCTTTCGCGTCTCGCCGAACGGCGGCGCGGTCGAACAGGTCACGAAAGGCGAGCGCCGCCTCGGTGATCTCACGTTCGATAAGAACTTTACGAAGATCTCGTACACGGTCGGCTTGAACGAGCGACCGTCGGAAGTCTACGTCGCCAACATCGACGGCTCGAACGAGCGCCAGGTGTCGCATGTCCACGATGCGTTCCTGGCCGAGGTCGCGCCGAGTCGCTCGGAACGATTGCAGTACAAGAGCGGGGACGGCACGCCGATCGAAGGCTGGCTCACCCTACCGGTTGGCTATCGTCCCGGCGGCGGACCCTATCCATTGATCGTCAGCAATCACGGAGGTCCGCACTCGGCAATCGAGTACGGCTTCAACTTCAAGAATCAGTATTTGGCGGCGAACGGCTATTTCGTCCTCGAGGTCAACTTCCGAAGCTCGACGGGCTATGGCGAGAAGTTTCTCTGGGGAACGTGGGGCGCCTGGGGCACCAAGGACGGCCAGGACGTGATGGCCGGCGTGGACTACGTGATCGGCAAATATCCGATCGATCGTGCTCGCGTTGCCACGATCGGCCATTCGTACGGTGGGTTCATGACGAACTGGTTGATCACGCAGTACCCCGATCGATTCGCCGCGGCGATTCCCGGCGCAGGTATCGTCGATTGGCTGAGTGACTACGGCAACGCCGACATCCCCAACACGAAGGAGCGCGAGTTCTTCGGATCGCCCTGGGACCCCAAAGCGCGTGAGATCATGCTTCGGCAGTCGCCCCTGATCTACGCCGATCGCGTCAAGGCGCCAACGCTATTCATCAATGGCGAAGTCGATCAGCGTGTGCCGTTCTCGGAAGCGGAGCAGATGTACGTGGCGCTCAAGAAAAACGGCATTCCGGCGAAGATGATCCGCTATGATGGTCAGCCTCACTCGATTGGCGGCTCGTGGAATCAGGTTCACCGCATGCTCAATGAACGGTGGTGGCTCGATCGCTACCTGAAGACGAAGCCCACGCCCTGACGACGAGTCGGACGTCGGTCCCGCGCCTCCAGACGAGCCGTTACGTTTCGCCTCATGGACCACGGTATCGTCGAGGCGAGCGGACACAACGCGCTTGCAAAGGAAGGGGAGTTGAACGACTGGCTCCGCGCTCAGGCAGGGGGCTCGATCGCGATCGGTTACAGCGGCGGCGTCGATTCGGCGTATCTCGCCGCGCTCGCCGTCGCGACGCTTGGCGCCGAGCGTGTGTTGGCGATCATCGGGCGTAGCGCGTCCTATCCTGAGAGTCAGTGGTCGGAAGCGCGCAGTGTCGCGCGACAAATCGGCCTCACCGTCCTCGAGGTCGATACCGACGAGCTGAGCGATCCGCGCTACTCGGCGAATCCGACCAATCGCTGCTACTTCTGCAAGACGGAGCTCTGGTCGAAGCTGGTACCGATCGCTCGTGCACGCGGCATCGATGTCGTGGCCGACGGAACCAACGCCGACGACCTGCGTGGCCACCGGCCCGGCGCGCAAGCCGCCCGTGAGCACGGTGTGGTATCGCCGCTGGCGATATTCGAGTTCTCGAAAGAGGACATTCGCCAGCGCTCGCGTGCCCGCGGCGTTCCGACGTGGCAGCAGCCCTCCTCGCCGTGCCTTTCCTCGCGAATTCCATACGGGACACCGGTCACGGTTGGGCGGCTCCAGCGGGTCGAGCGCGCAGAGTCCGCGTTGCGAGAGCTCGGAGTTGTCGGCGACCTCCGGGTGCGGCATTTCGGCGACCTCGCTCGCGTCGAGTTGTCGACGGTCGAGCTGGCGCGTTGGTCGACTCCGGATCTGCGGTCGCGTCTCGAGGCAACCGTCGTCGCCGCCGGGTATGAACGCGTCGATCTCGATCCGCGCGGCTTCCGCTCGGGGTCGCTCAACGAAGCCTCGCTCCACGGTGCGACTGTTTCTGGCGATTAACCTCACGCCGCTCGTGCGGCGCGAGGTCACGGCGGCGACGGCCGTGCTGCGACAATGCGCACCCACCGCCTCGTGGGTCGACGAATCGCGGTTGCATTTGACGCTCAAATTCCTTGGCGAGCAGCCGGACGATCGCGTTGATGACCTCCAGGCCGCGGCTGCCCGCGTCGCCGGTCGCCACCGGGAGTTGGTCATGGCGCTCGGTGGAATCGGCGCATTCCCGAACTTTCGGCGGGCTCGTGTCGTATGGATGGGTATCGAACAGGAGGCGCGCCTGGAGCTGTTGCATCACGACGTCGAGGTCGAGTTCGAGAAGCTCGGCATCGGAGTCGAGGGACGGCCGTTTCGGCCGCATCTTACGTTGGCTCGTGTGAAGCACCCTCTGACGGATGACGAAGTGAGAACCTTGTCGCGCGCCGCACGCGAGACGGATTATCGAACGGATTTCATCGTGCGATCGATCGATCTCATGCGAAGCGATCCCACCGCGGCCGGACCCGCGTACACGACGCTGGTCTCGGCTGCTCTTCGGAGCGGATGACACATGGGCTGCATTGCGCGTCTCGGCTGCTTGATCCTGCTGGCGATCCTCGCCGTGATCGGATGGTTCACTCGCGACCGGTGGATGCCCGAGAGCATGCGGTCGCACGCGGTGAGCGCGACGAAGAGTCCCCCGTGGGAGCCGTTGAGCGACGCCGGCGCCAAACGCACCGAAACGGCACTCGGGAAGCTGAGCCAGCAACGTGGGCCGGTATTCCAGACGCTCTCGGGCGCCGACGCCGCATCGTACATCTTCCGCGAACTAGCCGATCGTCTGCCGCAGTCGAGCGACAGCGTCGAAGCGATGGTGTCGGGCGATCGGGTCTCGATGCGGGCGAACGTCAAGCTGTCGGAGCTTGGCGGCGCCGGCGCCCTCGGTTCGCTCGGCGGCGTGCTCGGCGACCGGGAGCGAGTACAGTTCACTGGGACGTTCCGCGTCGTGAAACCCGGATTGGCCGAATTCCAGATTCAGGACATCAAGGTGGGCGCCGTCAATCTCCCGCGCGGCATGATCGCCGGTCTGATCGGTCGGTTTGACCGTGGACAGCGACCGGCGGGGCTCGATCGTGATGCGCTCCCGTTGCCGATTCCACGGTACGTGGGCGACATTCGAGTAGCCAACGGAAAGATCACCTTGTACAAGACCGTGGAATAGAAATGCCGCGCCGCATCCTGATCATCGACGACGAGCAGGGCATTCGTGCGGCGCTTGGGCAGCTGCTCGAGTTCGAGGGCTACGAGGTGCGCGCCGTTGGCAACGCGGTCGACGGAATCACCGCGTACCAGAAGCAGCGTCCCGATCTCGTCTTTCTCGACGTAAAGATGGCCGGGATCGACGGCGTCGAGGCGTTGAAGAAGATCAAGGAGCACGACCCGACAGCCGTCGTCGTAATGATCAGCGGCCACGCGACAATTCAGACCGCGGTCGAAGCCACGCAACTCGGCGCGTACGACATTCTCGAGAAACCGCTCGACACCGATCGCATCCTCGTCACGCTCCGCAACGCGCTTCAGCACCTCGACCTGGCCGAGGAGAACGTGCGGTTGCGCGAGACGATTCAATCGCGCTACCAGATCGTCGGCAAGTCGTACGGCATCCGCGCGGTGATCGACAAGATCGAGCGCGTCGCCAAGACGCCGGCACGCGTGCTGATCACGGGCGAGAACGGAACGGGCAAGGAGTTGGTCGCGCGGGCGATTCACTCGCAATCGACGCGGTCCGACGGACCATTCGTCGAGGTGAACTGCGCCGCGATTCCCAGTGAGCTCATCGAGAGCGAGCTGTTCGGGCACATGAAAGGATCATTCACCGGCGCGGTCGCCGATCGAGCCGGCAAGTTCGAGCAGGCGCATGGCGGAACCCTCTTCCTCGACGAAGTGGGTGACATGAGCTTGGCAGCACAAGCCAAGGTCCTGCGCGTTCTGCAGGACGGGGTCGTGTCGCGGATCGGCGGCTCGAAGACGATTGAAGTAGACGTGCGCGTCCTCGCCGCCACGAACAAGACGCTCGAGACTGAGATCGCCGAGGGGCGATTTCGCGAGGACTTGTTCTACCGCCTGAACGTCGTGCCCATCCACGTGCCGCCGCTCCGCGAGCGTCGCGAGGACATTCCGCTGCTCGTTTCGCATTTCGTCAACGTGCTCACGAGTCGCGAGGGCGTCGCGCCGCGGGCGATCGCGCCGGACGCGGTCGAACGATTGGCGCAGCTCGAGTGGCCGGGAAACGTTCGCGAGCTCAGAAATACAATTGAGCGTTTGCTCATTCTCTCGTCGGGGCCGCGCATTACCGGCGACGACGTGACGCGTCTGGTCGGGCACCGCGATACCGAGCAGGCCGGCCTGGGCTCGCTCCTCGATTGCAAGACCTTCGAGGAGTTCAAGCATGCCGCCGAACGCGCGTTCCTCCTCGCCAAGCTGCGCGAGTTCGATTGGAACGTCTCTGAGACGGCGCGCGCGCTCGACATGCCACGCTCGAACCTGTACAAGAAGATCGAGCGCTACGGGTTGACCCGGGAGACGTTGAGCTAATGGCCGATCGCGATTGGGACAAGGAGCTGGCGAAGGTCGACAAGCAGCTCGCGTCGCTGTCCGACGATGCGTTGCTAGGCCCGCCGCCGACGACCGGCGCCAAGGGTGCGGCTCCGGCGCGCGCGACGAAGGCCG
This sequence comes from Gemmatimonadaceae bacterium, assembly GCA_036002925.1. Classification (GTDB taxonomy): domain Bacteria; phylum Gemmatimonadota; class Gemmatimonadetes; order Gemmatimonadales; family Gemmatimonadaceae; genus JAQBQB01. The sequence continues at coordinate 15,676 of DASYSU010000318.1, forward strand.
AGCCCATTTCCAGAGCCGCGAGTGAGCCGCGCGCCACGAGCTCGTGGGCCGTCTATGCGCGTCTCACGCTCTCGGTTTTGGTTGGCCTGGCGATGTTGCTGTGGCCATACCCGGCGCGCTGCGGAATAGGATTGGCCGGTTATCTCGCGGCGGTCCTCGTTGTCACCGCGAGCGGCGTTTGGAGCTCGGTGTGGACCTGGCGGCACAGAGCAAGCAAGGCACACACCCTGTCGCTGCTGTTGATCCTCTGGGGACTCTTCCTCGGGTCGCTTGAAGTGCTGCCTCGCATCGGCTACGCGAGGCCCAATCTCGCGCATCCGGCCACGTGGGTCTGCCAGTGACATTCGGGTGGCGCGTGGGAACAGGGTTGAACACGAATGAGAATTCGTGTCAAACGAGTTCCATGGCACCTCGGGATAGATTTCTGTTGTTGCCTGCTCCGTCTGCAAACGAAATCCCATCCCAAATCAACGGCGCGATCCCTGACGCATGAAATCATTCAAGAACTTCATCGGCGGCGACTGGGTTCCCCCGATTGGCGGCGAGTACTTCGAGAACCGCAACCCGGCTGATCTCTCCGACACGATCGGTCGCTTCCCGCTGTCAGGTGCGGCGGACGTGGATCGGGCCGTTGAATCAGCGCGTCGCGGGTTCGAAGTGTGGCGAAGCACACCGGCCCCCGCACGCGGTGATGTGCTTCGCCGACTCGGCGACATCATGGTGAAGCGGAAGGAAGAGATCGCCGATCTCATGACGCGCGAGATGGGCAAGCCGCTCGCTGAAACGCGCGGCGACGTCCAAGAGGGAATCGACACGGCCTACTACGCCGCGAGCGAAGGGCGCCGCCTCTTCGGACACACTGTGCCGAGTGAGCTGCGGAACAAATGGGCGATGAGTTTCCGCCGCCCGATCGGCGTCGCCGGAATCATCACGCCGTTCAACTTCCCGATGGCGATCCCCACATGGAAGATGTTTCCCGCGTTGCTCTGCGGAAACGCGTGCGTCTTCAAGCCCGCTGAGGACGTGCCGCATACCGGCCACGTGCTCGTGGAAATGATGCTCGAAGCGGGCCTCCCGCCCGAAGTCATTCAGCTCGTCCACGGTCTCGGTGAATCGGCCGGCGCCGCGATCGTGAACCATCCGTTGATACCGGTGATCTCATTTACAGGATCGACGGAAACGGGTCGGATGGTCGGCGAGGTCTGCGGTCGAATGCACAAACGACTGTCGCTGGAGATGGGCGGTAAGAACGCGATGATCGTCTTCGACGACGCGAATCTGGACCTCGCGTTGGACGGTGTCCTTTGGGGTGCATTCGGGACCACGGGACAACGCTGTACCGCGACGAGCCGCTTGATCCTGCAGGATGGAATTCACGATGAGCTGCTGAGTCGACTCATCGATCGCGTCCGAGAACTGACGCTGGGCGACGGACGCAAGGAAGGCACCGACGTTGGCCCGCTCATCAGCCAGAATTCAGTCGACAAAGTCGAGCGATACATCGATATCGGCCAGCAGGAAAACGCCGACTTGCTCTGCGGCGGACGGCGCGCGACCGGCAAAGGATTAGACAACGGCTTTTTCTTCGAGCCCACGATCTTTGCCCGCGTGCGGGCTGGCATGCGCTTGGAGCAAGAAGAGATCTTTGGTCCCGTTCTTTCTGTATTGCGCTTTCGGTCGCCCGACGAAGCATTCGCGATCAACAACGACGTGAAGTACGGATTGTCGTCGTCGGTCTACACGCGGGACGTGAACATCGCGATGCGCGCCATGAACGAGCTCGATACCGGAATCACATACATCAATGCGCCGACCATCGGCGCCGAGGCACATCTTCCTTTCGGTGGCGTAAAACAAACGGGGAACGGTCATCGCGAAGGCGGATGGCAGGTCTACGATTTTTACTCGGAGACCAAGGTCGGCTATTTGGATTTCTCGGGTTCGCTTCAACGCGCCCAAATCGACAATTATTTGGGGACCCCCGATTGATCGCAGTTCGCAACATTGGAACGGTCGGGTTTACGGGGTGCTAGCCGAGCGAGCCCGACCAGGTTATTACATCGTTTGACGAGTCGTCGTCGTCATTCAGGGATGAGACCGCAGTGAGAGAAGCAGGAGAAGCAGGAGAAGTATCAGACATGAGCGCGAACGAATCCGTTTCGGTACCAGTGCACGGCGATGAGACTGTCGCTGACTCTCCAGTCGTTGGGGGACAGTCAGCGCGTTCGATCACGCCGACGCAACGAATGGAAGCGTTGCGCGAGCTCAACCGTCAACGATCCGGGCTCGATTTCGTTTGGGAGTGGACGAAGATTCTCGCGGTGTCCGTCGTTCTGTTCGCGCTGATTCGAACCTTTCTCGTCGAAGCATTCAAGATTCCCAGCGGGAGCATGGAAAACACGCTGCAGGTCGGCGATTTTCTGCTCGTCAACAAGCTGGTCTACGGCGCGGAAGTGCCGTTCACGCACAAGCGACTGCCGCGCCTGCGTGAGCCGCGGCGCGGCGACGTCATCGTATTCGAGTATCCCGTCGATCTGACGAAGAATTTCGTGAAGCGCCTCGTCGGGTTGCCCGGCGACACACTCGAAATGCGGAATGGCACGCTCATTCGAAACGGCATCGCTCTCTCGGAGCGATATGTCGAGCATACCGAGCCCGATATCGACCCGGGGGGCGAAGATTTTGTCTGGCAGCGCAACTATGTCGTGCGGACCGCCAATGCCGCCTCGGCGTACCATCCGTCGCGTAACAACTGGGGCCCTATAGTCGTCCCTCAAGAGAAGTATTTCGTGCTCGGTGACAACCGGGACAACTCGCTGGACAGCCGCTATTGGGGCTTTGTGCCCGATTCGCTGGTCAAAGGTCGGCCGTTTGTGATCTATTACAGCTACGCGCCTGATACGGTCGATACGTTTGCCTGGCTCACGCACATTCGCTGGACGCGACTGGGTGAGCGGATACGTTAGTCCTGTTCCACGCACCCAAGGAGCCGCAGTACGTATGGCCGCAACCGGCAACAAGAAGTCGTCGTACGAAGAAGGCTCGCTCGATCAGTACCTCCGCGACATCAGTGCGTATCCGCTGATCTCGCGCGACGAAGAGGCGCACCTTGCGCGGCACATTCGCAAGGGCGAGCAGGAAGCGCTCGATAAGCTCGTGCGCTCGAACCTGCGATTCGTCGTGTCGGTTGCGAAGAAATATCAGAATCAGGGTGTGTCGCTCTCGGATCTCATCAACGAGGGCAACCTCGGACTGATCCGCGCCGCGCACAAATTCGACGAGACGAAGGGCATCAAATTCATCTCGTACGCCGTCTGGTGGATCCGCCAGGCGATCTTGCAGGCGCTCGCCGAGCAGTCGCGCATTGTGCGCGTCCCGCTCAACCGAGCCGGCACGCTCCACCGCATCGGCAAGCGCGCCAACGCGCTGCTCCAAGAGCTCGGCCGCGATGCGACGCACGCCGAGATCGCGCACGGCATGGACATCACCGAGGAAGAAGTCGCCAAGACAATGGCGATCTCGCAGACGCACCTCTCGCTCGATGCGCCGCTCACGCCCGGCGAGGACAATCGGCTACTCGACTACCTTCCCGACACACTCAACCCGACGCCCGACGAGCAAACGTTCGAGAAGGCGCTCACCGAGTCGATCGAGGAAGCGCTGTCGCACCTCAAGGAACGCGAGTCGAAGATCCTCCGATTGTACTTCGGCCTCGACGGTAGCGAGCCGATGACGCTCGAGGAGATCGGTGCGTTGCTCGGGATTACGCGCGAGCGCGTGCGACAGATCAAAGAGAAGGCGCTCTCGCGCTTGCGCCACGTGAGTCGGGCCCGCGCCCTGGAATCGTACTTGGGTTGAGCTAGAATCCGCGTCATTTCGTCGACCGGCCGGCGCCTTGCGCCGGCCTTTCGTCGTTCAGGACCTACAACTCGCCGTCTGCGGGTGCGGCCGATAGCTTCCCCCGAGTCCAAGACCGAGCGTCTACCATGATTCGGCTCCGCTCCGCCCGCGCACTCATCTTCGCGACCGCTTTCCTCACCCCGATCGCCGCATTGCATGCGCAGGGCCCCGCGGTCCAGCAAAGCTCACGCGCTGCCGCCTCGATGTACTTCACCGCGGACGACGCGCTCGAGATCAACACGTACGCGATTGCCGACATGAGCGACGACGGCCGCTGGGTCGCGCTGACTCAAGCCGTTCGGCGCGACTCGTACGGCACCGACTTTCGTCATGATGGTGACCCGACGTACGTACATCCTTCGCCCGTGCGCCTCTGGTCGGTCGACGCGCGAACCGGCGAGCGTCGCGCCGTGTTTGCCGACAAGCGTGCAGTGCGCGGCATGCGCTGGTCCCCCGATGGCAATCAACTCGCCATGCTCGTCTGGAGTGGCGACGTCTATGAGCCCGCGATCTGGGACAGAACCAGCGCGAAGCTCACGACGCTCAAGCTTCCGACGGGGAAATACGTCGCCGAATCGAGTGATCTGCGCTGGAACGCGGCGGGATCGCAAATCGTGTTCACCGTTCACACGATGGAGTGGCGCAAAAAAGCGCGCGACACGTTCACGCAGATGACCGCGGGTCCGGTGTTCGTGCAGAGCAGCAAGGATCCATTTCTGTCGTGGGACGATCTCCGGCGTATGGGCAACCGGCGCAGCGTCGCGGCGATCGAAGTGAAATCGGGCCAGTACCACGAGCTCGTTCCGGAAACGCAACTCGCGTCGTACGCGCTGACGAACGACGGGAAAGTCATCGCCTATGCCGAGGATCAGACGAAGAAGACCGAATATGAGGCCGGCGGCAATGACGCGCGGCTCCTCGCTCGGTCCCTCTCTGGCGGCGACTCGCGTACGCTACTCGCGTCGACGCGCGGCGCGGCCGTGGTCTGGGCGGAGGACGGGACTCGCTACGCGTACTCGCGCGATGGGCGCGTGTACGTTGGTTCGCTCGCGGACACTGCGACGCGTCTCATCGCCGGGCCGCCCGAGCCGCCCAAGGGTACGGTACCAGCGCCGTCCGATAGCGCCTCGCGTACCGGCCGCGGGTCGGCTCGGCCTGATCGATTCACGGCGATCCGATTCAGCCCGCGCGCTGACGCGCTACTCGCCTCGAATCGCGATGGTCTGTGGGTGATCGACCTCGGCACGCAGGCACGCGAGATGGTCATTGCCAGCAACGACTCGAATTCCACGACTCCGCGCGCGACGATCGCCGCGTGGAGCGAGGACGGCTCGAAGCTCTATTTCACCGTCTCTTCTCGAACGAAGTGGGAGCGCGCGATCGTCGCCTACGATCGCACGTCCAAGCAAACGCGCGAGCTCGTCAAGGATGGACGATCGTATAGCGGACTGCGGCTGTCGAAAGATGGCAATACGAGTTTCCTCACGGTCGCCGAGGGCAACCGCCCGGCGGATGTCTACGTCGGAGGTGCGGACTTGTCGAAGCTTCATCGTTTCGTCGAGTCGAATCCGCAGCTTGCGACCAAGCACATCGGGCCAACGGAACTCCTTCCGTATCTCGACGCCGACGGCCATCCGAAATACGCCGTCGTGCACTATCCGGCCGACTACCAGAAGGGGAAGACGTATCCGACCGTCTTCATCATCTACGAGGACTTCTTCGACGATTCGTGGGATGTCGCCGCGAACATTTTGTCGGCGAACGGATATCTCGTCGTGAAACCGTCAGTCGACTTCGAGACGGGATTCCCCGGTGAGGCGTGGCTCAAAGGTGTCACAGCCGCCGCGAACAAGCTGATCGAGCTCGGCGTGGCGGATTCGGCGCGCTTGGGCGTGCAGGGCACGAGCTACGGCGGCTACGCGACGAACCTCCTCATTACGCAGACGAATCGTTTCAAGGCGGCGATCAACATCTCGGGCAAGGTGGACATCATCAGCTTCTACACCGATAGTCCGCGGCTTGGGGTTCGAAACATCACGGCGGCCGAGCGGCAGCAAGACCGCCTCGGCGCGACGCTCTGGCAGCAGCCGCAGAAATACGTGCAACACTCAGCGATCATGTTCGCCGACCGAATTCAAACGCCGCTCATGCTGATTACGGGCGCACAAGATTCGAACGTCCCGGCCGACAACACGCGCGAGATGTACTACGGCCTGCGGCGGCTCGGGAAAGAGGTCGTGTGGGTGAATTATCTCAACGGCGGGCACGGCGGGGGTGTGCAAAGCACCGACGACTTCCTCGATATGTACCGCCGGATGGTCGAGTGGTACGACACAAAGCTCAAACAGAAGTCGACGGCCAAGACCGCGACTCACGACCGGTAGCTCGGACTCTCACTCATGGCTCAGAACAGCTCATTCGACGTGACCACCGGTGTCGATCTGCAGGAGGTCGACAACGCCATCAACCAGGCGCAGAAGGAGATCGGTCAGCGGTACGACTTCAAGGGCTCGAACGCGTCGATCGAGTTCAAGCGCGCGGAAGAATTGATCGCGCTCGTCGCCGCGAGCGAGTTTCAGATGCGCGCGCTGTTCGACGTCGTGCAGTCGAAGCTGATCAAGCGCGGCGTTCCGGTGAAGAACCTCGACATCGGCGAGATCAAGCAGGCCGGCGGCGACATGGTTCGCCGCGAGGTCAAGCTCAAGACCTCACTCGATTCCGACACCGCGAAGAAAGTCGCGGCCGCCATCAAGGACGCAAAGCTCAAGAAGGTCCAGGCGTCCATTCAAGGTGATCAGGTTCGTGTGTCGTCGCCGTCGAAGGACGATCTCCAAGACGCGATCGCGCTGCTGCGAAAAGGCGACTATGGCGTCGAGCTCAAGTTCGGGAATTTCCGTTAGTGAGAATCAGGCGGTGGCGTCTTGCACGTGTGACGTATCGCGCGCAATTGGTTGGCATGCGCGCCGACCGCACGCAACGCGATCACGTTATCCGCATTCCATTGACGCCACGCCGCGTCACGATCCAGCCGCACGCTCGTCGCCGAGTTGGGCCCCCAGCGATAAAGCAGCATCGTGGCCGCCTGACAGCGTTGCGCGTCGTCCGCCTTGCGGAGAGCACTCCCGTCGCTACCGAGTGGCGGTGCCAACACCGCTTCGGTCGCCAGCGGAACGGCGTGCCCACTCAATCCGGCCAAGTGGACGACGTCGAGCGTCGGCTGAAAGGTTTGCGGCAGGTGCGCGGCACGCTCGACGTCGACGCGGGCGACGAATGCGTCCGGATCCGACGCATTTAGAATCGCCAGCACGGCGAGCCCTGAAATCGCGACGCCGGCGGCGAACGGACGGCCCCAGTCGCGCAGCACGGTGAGCGAAAGCCACACGAGTACGATCGCCAACCAGACCATGAAGACGAGCGGGTACAGGCGATCGGTCGTCAGGCCGTAGAAGTGAACGTACATCTTCATGCGCAACATGGCCGACGCGATGATCGCGCCGAGCAGACCGATGATCGGGAGCGAGAGCAGCGTGTGTCGTCGCGCGAGCGCCTGTCCTGGCTGCAACACCGCTCGCGTTCCAACCAGGACGGGGACGACCAACATCACGACCCACACGAGCTGAAAGAAGCCCTGTCTGGCATATGTTGCGGCGGTGAGACCGGTTCGCGCGTGCAGAAATTGCTCGCCCCCGAAGAACCAACCGAGTTGTGCGAAGACGAACACGGCGAACAGCACGTTCAACGTGCCGAGGGCCGCCGTCACGTCGAGCGCGCCGAGTTGGAAATACGGCGTGGAGTCTTGGCGAGTCGCATGCTCGCGCTCGATCACGGTCGTCCGCGACCAGCCGCCAACGATCCAAGCGAAGAATCCGATCACGAAAACGTGCGACGCGATCACGTCGAGCTCGATGTCCGGCAATCGGACCAGGCTCGCAAAGATCGGATCGGCGCCTCGAAGCAGTGCACCGAAGACGATCAGGAGCGCGCACGAGATGAGGACGGCGCGGACTAGTGGCAGTGCCCGACCACGGAGGCGTGCCGCATCGTCTCGCGGAAAGGCTTCGCGGAATGCCAACGGCAGAACTCCGAAGAGCACCCCCCGGACGACGGCGAGCGCCCCGGCGACCGTCTCGCGAAGGCGCTGCGCAAAAAGCGCTGCGTGCGGGTCGTGCGACGCAAGCGCGGCCATTCCCAAGCAGCCGGCCACCGCCCAGAAATCGAGGAACAGCAGAATGCCTGAATTCCGCAATGCGAATGCGAAGGAGAAGAGAACGGCGGCCAGGAGCCACGCAGCCGTTTCTCTCGAGACTGTGCGCTCGGCGCGTTGAAGCATCGAGACCGCCCCGAGCGCGACGGTCGCGATCCACACGCCAAACCCAAGCCCCGGTAGGGAATCGCGGACGAGTGCGTCTCCGCCGACGCCCAAGAGGAGCGCGGTGGTCAGGATCGTGCGCGCGGTCGCGCGAGGAAGCTGGGGAGCGTCTCCGCGGCGTGTCGCGGCGACGGGAGATGCTTTGGAAGGATCGAGAGCTATGTCCATGAAGAGTACTTTACCATGTAAAGTCAGCGGCCGCAAGTCCGAGTTTTGTCGCCGACCGACGGTTCACCCAAACCCGCGTGACAACTAACTTTACACGATGCGTGAATCCCGCCCCGCGGCCTCGAACGCGCCTGAATGAAGGTCTCCGTCATCACCTTGGGGTGTGACAAGAACACCGTCGACACCGAGCGGTACGTGGCGCAGCTTGCCGATCGCGGCGCCTCTTACACAGACGACATGGCCGACGCCGACGTCATCGTCGTCAACACGTGTGGCTTCATCGACGCGGCGAAGAAAGAGTCCATCGACGCGCTCGTCGAAGCGGGGCGCCTCAAGGACGACGGACGCTGCAAAGCGGTCGTTGGCGTCGGGTGTATGGTCCAGCGTCACAAGGACGAGTTGATCGACGCGCTGCCCGAGGTCGATCTCTTCCTGGGTTCGTCGGAAATGGATCGACTCATTCCAGAGCTCGAGGAGCGCGGATTCTTGTCGGCCGACGATGTGCCCGCGGTGCACCCTGGTGTGCGAATGTTCGCCGGCGGATTGCCGCACGTGCGCTACCTCAAGATCAGCGAAGGCTGCGATCACGGCTGCGCGTTCTGCGCGATCCCATTGATGCGCGGCAAGCATCGTTCGTTCGCGCTCGACGAGATCGTGCACGAAGCGCAGCTCCTCGAGGCGCAGGGTGCGCGGGAGGTGAATCTCGTCGCGCAAGATCTCGCGCACTATGGACGCGATCGACGTGACGGCGTCGGGTTGCCCGAAGTGCTCGAGGCACTCGTGCGCGAGACCACAGTGCCGTGGATCCGCATGCTCTACCTCTACTCGGCGGGCCTCACACCGCGCGTGCTCGAGATTCTGGGCACCGAGCCGCGTGTGCTGCCGTATCTCGACATGCCGATCCAACACGCGTCGGATACGGTGCTGGCCCGCATGCGTCGTCCCGAGCGGCAGCGCACGATTCGCGAACGCATGGCTCGGATTCGATCGGTTGTCCCCGACGTCGCCATACGTACGACGTGCATCGTCGGCTTCCCTGGTGAGACGCAGGACGACTTCGACACCCTGCTGGCATTCCTCGAGGAAGTGCAGTTCGATCGGGTCGGCGCCTTCACGTACTCGCCGCAAGAGGGAACGCGTGCCGCCGAGCTCTCAGATGACGTACCGGAGAATGTGAAGCGCGAGCGTCTCGAGCGCCTCAACGAGTTGCAACGGCTGATCACGGCCGAACGTTACGAGCGACGGCTCGGACACATCGTGCGCGCGATCGTCGATCGCGTCGACGACGAATCTGTTCAAGCGCGTGTCGCCTGTCAGGCCGACGATATCGACGGCGTGACGCACGTGTCGGGCGCGACAGGTGTCGCGCCGGGCACGTTCATCGACGTACAATTGGACGAAGTCGTCGATGACGTCGACTTTGGCGCGGCGTTCGTCCGCGTCGTTTCGTCTCCTTCCGCGCCGCCGCGGCAGACGCGCGCGCTTCCGGTGATGAGCTCGATCGGAAGCTTCGGTCGATGACGGGTGCAACGGGCGTGACGACTGTGAGCACACGATCTCACGACATCATGGAACGCGCGCACGCGCTGTTCCCGGGCGGCGTGAACTCGCCGGTGCGTGCATTTCGTGGCGTGGGCGGCGAGCCGTTCGTCGTCGAGCGCGGCGCTGGCTCGCGGATTTGGGACGTCGACGGCCGGGAATACATCGATTACGTGTTGTCGTGGGGACCGCTCGTCCTCGGTCACGCCCCGGCCGCCGTGTTGGCATCCGTCGCGCGAGCGATGCAGTGCGGGACGAGCTTCGGCATCCCGACCGAGCTGGAGGTGCAGCTCGGTGAGCTGATCGTCGACCGGATGCCGCACGTCGAGATGCTGCGGTTCGTCTCCAGCGGCACGGAAGCCACGATGAGTGCCGTGCGGGTGGCGCGCGCGGCAACGGGTCGAGACGTCATTCTCAAGTTCGACGGATGCTATCACGGCCACGCCGATTCATTTCTTGTGCGCGCGGGGTCCGGCGTTGCAACGCTCGGCCTGCCGAATTCACCGGGCGTTCCCGACGCGCTCGCCGCGCTCACGATCGTTGCGCCGTTCAACGATCTCGGCGCTGTCGAGTCGCTGCTGCGTGCGCATCGCGTGGCGGCGATCATTATCGAGCCGGTGGTCGGGAACAGCGGTTTCATTGCGCCCGATCCCGCATTTCTCCCCGGCCTACGCACACTGGCCGATCAGCATGAGGCGTTGTTGATCTTCGACGAAGTGATGACCGGTTTTCGCGTCGCCTACGGTGGCGCGCGGGAGCGATTCGGCACGAGGGCGGATCTCACCACGCTGGGGAAAGTGATTGGTGGCGGTCTGCCCGTCGCGGCGTATGGCGGGCGGACAGACCTCATGCAGCAAGTGGCACCGTCGGGCAACGTGTATCAAGCAGGGACGTTGTCGGGGAATCCGTTAGCGATGGCTGCGGGCATCGCCACGCTCGCTGAGCTGACGCCCGCTGTCCATGACCGAATCGCGCTTCGCACGGCGCGCCTCGTTCAGGGACTCCGCGAGATCGCCGCCCGTCATGGTGTTCCGTTTACCGCGGACTGCGCCGGCTCGATGTGGGGATTCTTTTTTCGGGCCGAGCCTGTGCGTTCGTTCGCCGACGCGAAGACGTCGGACGTCGACCGATTCCGCAGATTCTTTCACGCGGCGCTCGATCGCGGCGTCTATCTCGCCCCGTCGGCATTTGAGGCGGCATTCATGTCGTCGGCGCACACCGAGGACGACATCAGCGAGACGCTGGCTCGTCTCGACGACGCGATGGCGGTCGCTGGATGACCGCGTGGCGAGCGTTGACGTTGCTTGCAGTCTGCGCGTGCGCAGGCCGAGCGACGTCGACGCCGGAGCGCGTTCGCCCGGGGAAAGTGGCGCAGGATGCCGGCGATCGGACGATTCGCGTATTGTTGTCCGCCAACACGGCGACGGCACGGATCGCCTCGCCCGGTGGGCTCATGCTGACCGAGCGTGATGGGTCGCTCGTCGCGCGAGTACTCGCCAACCAAGTCTGGCGCATCGAACATCAGGGGCGTCGCGTCAGAGCGATTCGGCCCGATGGCATCGGCACCGTGTGGAGTGACGGACCGGTCATCGCGCGCGCCGGCGCCAACGCGTTGCTGAGCGTCGACGGCAAACCCTATCGTGGGGATGTCGCGTTTTCCGCCACCGACAGCGGTGTGTCGGTCGTGAACGTGGTGAAGATCGACGATTATTTGCGGGGTGTCGTGCCGCTGGAGATCGGCACCACGTCACCGCTCGACTCGGCGGCCGCGCAAGCACAAGCGGTGACGGCGCGAAGCTACGCGTACATTCACCTCGCGACCGATCCGCGGCAGGCCTACGACGTCACCGGAGGCACGCTCGATCAAGTGTACGGCGGTGTGGCCGTCGAGACGCCGGTTGCGTCGGAGGCAGTCGAATCGACGCGTGCGCAGGTCCTCAAATATGCCGGACGCGTCGTCAACGCGCCGTACCACTCGACATGCGGTGGAAGCACAGCGGCGGCGTCGGAAATCTGGCGGTCGAACGACGAACCGTATCTGCAACCGGTGAGCGATCGGATTCCCGGGTCCAGCCGTTATTACTGTGATCTGGCGCCACGCTTTCGATGGACTCGAACGATCGATGGTCCCGCACTCACAGCAGCGCTGGCGCAATATCTGCCAACGTACGCGTCGGTTCCGAATCGGACGCCGGGAACAGCGCGCAACGTGACGATCGGATCACACACGCCATCGGGTCGCGTCGGTACCGTAACGATCACGACTGACCGCGGAAATTTCGTGGTGCGCGGCAATGATGTTCGGTTCGTGCTTCGCCAACCCGGTGGCGAGATTCTCAACAGCACCTATTTTTCCGTCGAGACGACGTCCGCCCTGGACGGCTCGATCGCGCGACTCACGCTGCACGGGATGGGGTACGGACATGGCGTCGGGATGTGTCAGTCGGGCGCCATTGGGCGAGCGCGTGCGGGCCAAGACTATCGAACGATTCTGCGCACCTACTACCCCGGCACAACCGTTGGCGCGGCGGACTAGAGGTCTGTTGTCAGACGCGAGCATCCGCACGTGCGCGCTGGGTCTCTTGCTGATCGCGGCCGCAGGGCGCGCGAGCGTAGCGCAAGACAAGTCCTCCGACCATTTCAATCTCGACAAGCTCGAGATCGTGTCGCTCGGCGCCTCGATGGGGCGGATCCTCGTGTCGCAGGCGGAACCGACCACGCTCTACGCCGTGCAAGCCGATTACGGGGAGGTGGCGCCGGGATGGCACGTCGTGTTCGGCACGAGCTATTGGGAGTCGCGCTTTCGTGATGGTGTCGTGCAGGCCTTCGTCGACTCGCTCCAGAAGAGCGTCGCGGACCCGACAGGGACGGCGAAGGTCGTCGCCTCGCGCGTCACGCTGTATGACGTGACGTTCGGCACGGAGCTTCGTTACACGCCCGTATACAGCGGCGAGATCAAGCCGTTCATTGGCGCGGGAATGGCCGCCCACGTGATCAATGCCGAAGGGAAGCTGATCAAGGGAACGTTCGTCGAACGCGCGCTCGACGACATTTCGGCCGGCCTCTTTCTTACCGGTGGAATCTCATTCAAGCTCTTGAAACACATCGGGGTCGAGGGCAGCATTCGAGGCGATTTGCTGAGCGGCTTCCGTTCGTCGCAGGCGCGTGTGGGTGGGACCTATTATTTTGGTCGGATGCACCCGAGAGGAACGACGGGTTGAGGAGCGCGACGCGATGACGGACGCCGTGAAGATTGGTGTCGTCGGCGCCGGTGCGATCGCGCAGCTGGCGCATTTGCCGGTCCTGGCGAAGATGCGTGGCGCGCAGCTTGTCGCGATCTGCGACAACGATGGTCCCAAAGCGCGTGCGCTCGCCGACCGTTTCGGCATTCCCGATACCTTCACGGACATCGAAGATCTGCTCGCGGTCGATCAGTTGGATGCGCTCGTGATCGCGACGCCGAATCACTTACACGAGCCCCATGCGCTGGCGGCGCTCGCGTCGAAGCGACACGTGCTGTGCGAACGCCCGTTGTCGCTGTCGTCGCGCGGCGTCGAACGAATTCTCACGGCAGCGACCCGCGCCGATCGTACCGTGGCGGTCGCCAACAACCACCGCTACCGAACCGACGTCCAGACACTGTCGCGATTCATCGTGGGTGGAGAACTCGGAAAAATCGTCGCCATGCGTGCGGGCGCGTATCACCTCAAGCGTCCCCCCGAGGGGTGGCGGTTTCGGCGTCCGGAGTCGGGCGGCGGAGCGTTTCTCGACCACGGAGTGCCGCTCCTCGATCTCGCGCTATGGTTGGCCGACTATCCCGAGCCGTTCCGCGTCACGGCGCACATGGATCGCGCGCGCGGCGCGAGCGCGGTCGAAGAGGCGATGATCGTCCAGCTGGAATGCGTGGGAGGCGCGTCCTTCGCGTTCGACGTTACGTCGGCGTACGTCGGCGAAGAGGAGCGCTGGTGGTTCGAGGTTCTTGCGACGCGGGGTAGCGCGCGGCTCGCGCCGCTGCGTGTGGTGAAGGAGCTCAATGGTCGGCCGACGGATGTGTCCCCGGCCGGTGCCGCCGGACGCGAAAGCGCGTTCATACAATCCTATCGCGCCGAGCTCGCGCACTTTCTCGCGGTGGTTCGCCACGAGACCGCCTACGAGCCGCCGACAGATCAGGTGGCGCTCCATCGCATCGTCGAGGCGGCGTACAAGGCCGCCGAGGATGGCAAGGAGGTCCGCTTCTAACAGTTGTCGCTTGCGGACCGCCGCGGCCGAAATGAACCACAGAGGACGCAGAGGG
>DASYSU010000319.1:0-3444 GCA_036002925.1 Gemmatimonadaceae bacterium
CGATGAACGAGAGTCTGCCGGCGCCCTCCGAGTCCCACACCTGGCGTCCGTGCAGGACGTCACAGTAGAACGCGCGCGCGAGTCGCGTTTTGTCGATCGCGATCGCCGGCTCGCGTTGCGACGTGGGACGCTGGTTGCGACGTCGCGCATTCAACATGACCGTTGTGCTGCGTTTATATGAATTTCTGAACAACATTCTTCCTCCGAAGCAGACTCCACACGTTGGCGGATCACGGCGTGACAAGCTATCCGGAACGCGCTCGCGATGTCGGCCGACGAACTCGGCAGCGGCGCACTGCGCGGCGGTGCCTGTCAACCGGAATTCACCCTCTAAGACAGGATTGGCTGCGCGTTTGTGACAGCGCTCGGACTGCTGCCCGGTCTCTAGGCTTGTGTCCGAATCACTTACAAGGTCAGTACTACTCCAACATGAGAAATTGAACGAACGCATTCGACTTGCGAGTCAATCTGTTCTAGCGCGATCCAAGGCGTCGTTCCATTGTCTCGGCCCAGCAATTCCCCGCGCGCGACTCAGTCGGGTCTGAACATGCGACTACGCCATCTGTTGGTCCGGTATGGAACAGGCATTCGTCTAGCCTGGTTCGTCTCGCTCGTTTCCGTGATCTCATGCGCCTCGACACGGTCGGGCCTCGACTTCGGTGCGGCGACGACGCCGCCACGCACCGATTCCGGATTCACCGTGCGTCGGCTCGCGGAGGGAGTTTATGCCATCACGCGCAACGAACCACTCGGCCTCATCAACGAGTCAAATTCGCTGTTCATCATCGGAGACCGCGACGTCGTCGTGGTTGATGCACAGTCATCGTCGAAGCGAACGCTCGAAACGCTCGCCGCACTCCGGCGGCTTACGGACAAGCCGGTGTCCGCACTCATCAATACTCATTGGCACGACGACCACGTTGTGGGCAACGAAGTCTACAAGACAGCGTTTCCCCAGCTCGAAATCATCGGGCATTCCACGTCGGCCGAAGACATGTCGACCATGGGCGTGGCGTTCCGCAAAGGTGCCGCGGCGGCTACCCGTGCCGGTACGATCGCTTTCCTGAAGAGTCTCGTAGACAAGAAGCAATCGTTCCTTGGAGGTCCCATCGACGTTGAAGAGTCGCGTAGCCATCAACTCTCGGCGTGGCTCACCGAGGACTACTCGAACGGTTCAGCCGAGTTCAGGCCATTGCCGCCGACACGCACGGTGACTGATAGCCTCACGATCGACCAGGGCGATCGCCGCATCCAGATTCTTTTTCCTGGCAGAGCGCACACGCGCGGCGACCTCGTCGTGTTCCTGCCGAGAGAAAGAATTCTTGCGACAGGTGATGCCCTCATGTGGCCGGTGGAGTTCATGGGCTCGACGTCTTTCCCCGGTGACTATGCCGCGACGGAAGAGCGCATTCGCGCCCTTCGGCCCGCACTCGTGGTGCCCGGGCATGGCAAGGTGTTGACTGGCGACGAGGCCGATGCGCAGGCGACGCTCATCGGTCGCACCGGTCGCGCGTTGGCGGAGCAGGCGCGCGCGGCGGTAGCAAAAGGCGAAACGCTCGCCGACGCGAAGAAGCACATTGATTTGTCCGCGGAACGCCAGCAGATGGCCGGCATGAGCCGGCTTCGCCAGGTGCTCTTCAGCTATTACGTGAACGATGCTGGATTCGCGCGCGCGTTCGAGCTCGAGTCAGCCCGCTCGCTACATTCGGGTGCTGCGCCGCCTTGATACACCCCACCGCCGGCGAGCGAACGATTACGCTCGCTGGCGGTTCTCGACCGGGAACGCCGGCAGGTCGGCTGGTCGGGCAACGCTGCTGATATCGATCGTACGACATGACTCGAGCGATTGACTTCCGGCGCGCATCGCCGCAGCGAACGCTCCGGCAGTCGCGAACCGGTCCGCCGGCCGTTTGGCGAGCGCGCGTGACACCGCCGCGGAGAGGCCGTGCGGAATACTCGGAATGCGGCAGCCCAGCGGCATCGGCTCGGCGGACATCTGACGAAGGAAGACGAGGTTCGGCGGGCCAGTGAACGGCGGATGGCCGCTGATCATCTCGTACACCACGCACGCCAGACCATAGACGTCGCTCCGCCCGTCGACGAGCTCATCGCCCTGCGCCTGCTCGGGACTCATGTAATCCGGTGTACCCGTCACGTGCCCCGGCATCGTCCATCGCGGATGCTCGATGGCGTCGAGCGCCAGCGCGATGCCGAAGTCGACAACCAGCGCTCGCCCCAAGTGAAGCAGTATGTTCTCCGGTTTGATGTCGCGATGGACGACGCGCAGTCGATGCGCGTAGTCGAGCGCGGCGCTGACTTCCGTGCAGATGTGCAGGACTTCGTCGAGTGGGAGACGACCCGCACGATTCAAGCGCGCCCTGAGCGACTGTCCCCCGATAAACGGCATGACATAGTACGGCAGTCCGTCGGCGGTGCCCGACCCGTACAGCGGAACGATATTGGGGTGGACAAGTTGCGCGGCGATGTTGATCTCAGAGAGGAATCGCTCAACGGAGACCGTCGTCGCCTGCTCTTCTCGCAGCACTTTGATGGCGACGCGGCGTCCACTCGCCAGCTCGTACGCCACGTACACGTGCGCCGCTCCGCCCGAACCCAGCCTCGAGTTCAACCTGTAGGTCGCGCTCAAACTCTTCGCGAGGCGGTCGAAATGACTACTGGTCATGCAGCCCGTCCTTGCTCGAGACCTCGATGCTGCGGGTCGATTGCCCGTGCTGATTAGACGGACGAGGCGGCGAATTTCTCGAGGGCGATGTCGACGGCGCGAACGGGATCGAGACAACCGAATCCATAGTACGGGCTGTGGCCGCGTTCGTCGTATGATCCACTCTCTGCGTCGATCTTCCGGCATGACTGTGCGACGACGTCTCGAACTTCGCGGGACGTCAGAGTGGAATTGACCGAGAGGATTTGTGCGCACACGCCGGCGGCGATCGCGCACGCCGCCGAGGTGAAACCGAAGTCGTTCGTATAGAACGTGTCGCCGAGGAGAAACGAGCCGATCGGCGTCGTAGTGACGTAGGTCATCCCAGCGCCGATCGGGTCGCGCGGATCATTGCTCGGCACGACGCACCAGAGCGCGCCTCCCCACCCGCTGTATGACGCGCGCTTCCCGTGGCAATTGCACGCGCCAACGGCGATGACTCCGGGATGACTCGCATATCCGTTTAACGCGATATCGCAGCCATCATTGCCGGAGGAAAAGAGCACGACGCATCCCTTGCCGCCGCGACCGTGTGAGACGGCGAAATCGATGGCGTCGCGCGTGTGCTCGGGGATTTTTCCGCTCTCCGCGGTGAGATTCTGCGGGCCCCACGCGCAGCAGATCACATCGGCGCCCTGCTCGGCTGCCCACCGAATGCCAGCCGCTTCGGTGAGGTCGCCGAGGTGTGTTGTCAGCGCGGAAACACGAACGCCAAGCAGCAG
>DASYSU010000320.1:0-26000 GCA_036002925.1 Gemmatimonadaceae bacterium
CTGAGCTGCGCCTGTTGCTGCTCGGTGAGCTGGTTCTTGATCCGCGCCATCAGCGTGAGCTGCGTGTGCTTGATGTCGCGCTCGAGCGAGAGAACCCGGTCGACTTGCTCGAGGAGTCGCGCTTCGTCGATCGACGTTCCCTGCATGAGTCGCTGTAGCTTCTCGCCCTCGCCGCTCATCTTGAACTGGAGATCGACGAACCTGGCTTGCGCCTCCCGCATCGCGTCCTGAATTGTCGACCGCTGGCGATCGGCAAGGCCGATGGTCTGTTGGTTCGACATCACGAGCTCGGGCGGAAAGAGGTAGCGCGCAAACGGATCGTCGCCCGAGACGGAAGGGTTGCACGGGTTCGACAGGACCTGCGTCGAAGGGATTCTCGTCCTGATGATGATGACGCCATTCGCCGCCGTGCCGCCATACGCGGCCACGGCCGCCGCGCCCTTCAAGATCTCGACCTGTTCGATGTCGTCTGGGTTGATGCAAAACGGCTTGCCGGCCTCGCGTGCTGGTCCGGGCCCTCTGCCACCGCCCTGCGCCGACGCGACCGATGCGATACAAAGCGTGAGGCCGAGCACGATCGTGATCTTCTTCATCGTCAGCTCCTTAGTGTTGGACGGCGGCGTGCGATGCACCGTCGAGAACGGAAGAAAGAATCCTGGATGACGCGAGCATTTCGCTTCCCGAGTTGCGGAGCAAGCTCGCGGTCGGGGATTTCCATGCGGTGATGCTCGCGGTGTCGCCTCCGCCGAACGAGCTCGCGGACCCGGCGTAAGGATCACGGCCGTGTTGCCGAGTCTCACGAACCGCGATTCCGACGGTCAGCAGAATCCCAGCGGCTGCCGCAATCCACACGAGTGGAAACGCACGCGTGCGAGATAGCGGCCGCGGCCTCTCGTCACTCAACGCGCCGCGAAAGGCAGGAGCGCGTCTGCGATCCTCCTCTCGAAGCGCCTCGAAGCGCGCGCGGAGGTCGTCGTCATCCGGCAAGTTCATCGCGCCTCAGCTCTGCGAGCGTGTGGGCGAGCGCTTTCTTTCCGCGCTCATAGTGCGTTCGCGCCGAGCCCACGGAAACGCTCATCACGCGAGCCGCCTCTTCGATCGTCATGCCGTGATAGAACACGAGTTGCAATACCTCTCTCTGTCGCGGCGACACCGTCGCGAGAGCGGCGATCAAGATCGCGCTTTGCTCCGAGAGCTCAGCGGCCGCATCTGCCCCCGGCGACGGATCCGCCAGGTCCATCGTCGCATCCGAGCCTACATTGCGCGCCATCCACGATCTTCGACGGCGGCCCTCCTCCAGCGCCGTCATCCGAATAACGCCGAAGACCCACGTTCTCAGGCTGGAGCGACCATCGAACTTCGCTCGACCGGACAGCACGCGAAGATACGCCGTCTGCAATGCATCCTCCGCGAGCTCGGAGTCGCGCGCGCAACACGCGAGAGCCCATCCCCAGCACTCCGAATGCAGCGCCTCGAGTTCGCGTTCCAGCTCCGATCTTTGCATGCGTCAGCTCGTGGCCGGAACGTTGCCCTCGAGAGATGAGTGCCGCCGGCATCGAATCCATATGACAGCGAAGCGCAATAGCGAGCGTAACGGTTAGGGAACCGCCTCCCGGCAACCGGGATTCTTCGCGCATTCCCATTCCACGAGCAAATCATGCGTACCGTTCGACTCGTCGTTCTCCTGGTCGTCGCTGCAACCGCCTTCACCGCGTGCAAGAAGGGCGGTGGCTACATGACCACAGAGCCCACGCCCGCCGTCGCGCCGTAACAGCGGTCAGGTATCGAGCTCGGCGCTCAGCTTCGGTTCCGACGGAGCGCGACGACCGAGCAAGCGCGCGACGATCTTGTCGCCGTGATAACGTCCGTTCTCGATGAACACCTTGTTCGCATCGAATCCGGCGACGACCACGCCGGCGATGAATACGTTCGGAACGCTCGTCTCGAGCGTGTCGGGATCATGGCTGGGGATTCCGGTCGCCGGATCGATCGGGACCCCGATCTCACGGAGCAGATCCATGTTCGGCGCAAAGCCGGTCATCACGTAGACGAGATCGGCCGCGAGGCGCTCCTCGCCACGTGGCGATGTGATGATCACCGAGCCACGCTCGATTCGGCTCACGCGGCTCTCCCAGCGCGCGGCGATGCTGCCTTCCTTCTCACGGTTCACGAAGTCGGGCAGCACCCACGGCTTGATCTTCTTGTCGAACGTGGGCCCGAAGTGCACGAGCGTCACGCGCGCGCCCGAGCGCCAGAGGTCCAACGCCGCCTCCGCCGCCGAGTTGCCGCCGCCGATGACGACGACGTCTTGATCGAACGCTTCGTGTCCTTCCCGATAGACGTGCGTGACGTGCGGCAGATCTTCGCCCGGCACACGCAGGTAGTTGGGCGAACCGAAGTACCCTGTGGCCACAACTACCGCCCTCGCCTCGGTCCGTTGCGCGCCATGCGCGCGTGAGTCGGAGTGCACGACAAATCCGTCGCCGTTGCGCTCGATCGACGTCACGCGCTCGTACTGCCGAAGCGGGATCGCGAAATGCTTGACGACCGCGCGGTAATACGCGAGCCCGTCGCGGCGCGTCGGCTTCTCCGTGGCGATCACGAATGGCATGTCGCCGAGCGAGAGTTTCTCCGCGGTCGAGAAGAAGCGAACGTAGGTCGGATAGTGCGCGATCGTACTCACCACCGACGCGCCTTCGACGACGAGGGCCTGCAGTCCCGCCCGTTGCGCCGAGATCGCCGCCGCCAATCCGCACGGGCCACCGCCGACGATCAGCAGGTCAAGCATTTGGTTGCTGGTTGCTGGTGACTGGTTACTGGTAGTTGGTACTCTGATTGAGTGTGCCGCCGCCGTCTGTAGTTGCCAGCAATTAGCGGCCAGCAACCAGCAACCAGTAACCAATTGTCATAGGCCGATGATCTGATCGCGACGCGTGCCCACGCTGACATACGTGATTCGTGCGTCGATCAACTCCTGCATTCGATCGAGATACGCGCGCGCCGGCGCGGGCAAATCCTCGAGCTTGCGCACGTCGCAGGTCGACCGCTGCCAGCCGTCGAGCCACTCGTAGCGCGGGACGATCTTCTCGAGTGCGGTGATGTCGCCGGGAAACTCCGTGTGCAGATCGCCGTCGTACTCGTAGCCCGTGCAAATCGCCACACGATCCAGTGTGTCGAGCACGTCGAGCTTGGTGACCGCGACATCCGTGAGACCATTGATCCGCGTCGCATACCGAACGACGATCGCGTCGAACCAGCCGCAGCGTCGCGCGCGACCGGTTGTCGCGCCGAACTCCTTGCCAAGCGTTCGCACGCGCTCGGCCATCGCGTCGTCCATTTCCGTCGGCAACGGACCCGTTCCGACGCGCGTCGTATATGCTTTGACCACGCCCAACACCGCGTCGATCGCCGTCGGTGCGATGCCGACCCCCGTCGACGCACCACCCGACGTCGTGCTGCTCGACGTCACGAACGGATACGTGCCGTGATCGACGTCGAGCAACGAGCCCTGCGCTCCCTCGAGAAGAATCGCGGCGCCGCTCGTCATTGCACGATAGACCATCAATCCGACGTCCTCGGCCAACGGGAGCAACCGCTCGGCGAGCGCGCTCAGTCGATCGACGGTTTCATTTGTGTCGGCGCGCTTCGCGCTTCCGAATGCGGTGAGCTGTGCGTTCGCGCGCTCGACGCCCTGCCCAACGAGATCGAGCAGACGGTTGCGATTGCGCAGATCGAGCACCCGCACGCCGCGCCGCGCGATCTTGTCCTCGTACGCCGGGCCGATGCCGCGACCAGTGGTGCCGAGCGACTGCGAGTGCGAGCTCTCGCCGTCGATCAGCTTGTGATATGGCAGCACGAGATGCGCGCGATCGCTCACGTACAACCGTCCCTCGACGTCGATGCCGTCGGCGACGAGGCCATCGATCTCGGTGAACAGCGTGTCGGGATCGAGAACGACACCGTTGCCGATCGCGCACCGCACGCCTTCGTGGAGAATGCCGCTCGGAATCTGGTGCAGCACGAATGAATGCTTGCCGAGGTCGACGGTGTGCCCGGCGTTCGCGCCGCCCTGGTAGCGCACGACCCAGTCGGCGCGTTCCGCGAGCACGTCGACAAGCTTCCCCTTCCCTTCGTCGCCCCACTGCGCGCCGACGACGACGACCGTGCGATTGGTCTCACTGAACATGGGTGGGCTGGGTCTCGGAGAGGGGCAAAAAAATACGCCCCGCGGCTGTCGTCGGGGCGTTGTTTGAATCTACGGACGCGGGTGGTGGAGTCAACTTCGCTCGTGCATTCCCCGCCGACGCGTCACAACAGAACCGCCCACACCATCCAGGCCGCCATGGTGAGGCCGATGGCAACTTTGATCGCCGCCGCCACGACGCGTCCGATCAATGCGCCCCAAGCGACGCGGGTCGCGACTCCGTGATTCCGTTCCCGACTCCACTCGAAGACGAATGCGCCGATGAACGCGCCGGCAAATGCGCCGACGATCGATCCGACGATCGGGATCGGGACGCCCATGAATGCGCCGACCATGCCGCCGATTACCGCGCCCCAGCCGGCGCGGCGTGATCCACCGTATTTCTTTGTGAACCGGCTCGTCAGCACCCACTCGAGCCCCTCGGCGACGGCCATCAGCACGCCGACGCCGATCACGGTCGCGAGCCCGATGCCACCGCCCGGCACGAGGAGGTGATAGCACAAGGCCGCGGCAAACATCACCAACGTCCCCGGCATCCCGAACGGGATCATGATCAAGCCGAGAACGATGGCTGCGATGAGAAGCAAAACCTGCATCAGCCGAGCTCCGTTGCCGTTCGCGCGAGCACCTGCGCCGCACTCGCGATCCCCGTGCCGCGCATCGAAGCCAATGAATCGCGCGACGTGTGGATCCTCTGAAGCGTACGAAGGTTGCCGCGGCTGAGTGTCAGCGTCTCCCACCCAGCGTCGGCGAGCGCAACATGGTCGGTGAGCACTCCGGGGATGAGCCGCATGGTACGGACACGCTCGCCCGCGGTCAGCGCGGCCCGCTCAATCGCCGCGACGAGAGGCTCAGGACGCGACCGGCTGAACATCACGACGAGCGACCCGTCGTCGTCGACGGTGTCGCAGTTGAGCGCGACCGATGGCGCGCGGGACCGTGCCCATGCGCGCGCTCCGGCGAGCGCGAGCTCTTCGGCGTCGGTGATGAGCACCCCGACTCGCACCGACGACGGAAGGGCCGCTACCGCCTCGAGTACCGTCGCCACCCCGCTCGCGTTGTCGACGGTTCCGTGGTTGCGCGCACCCACGTACGAGAGCATCAGCGGAATCGCTCCGAGGCAGCCGAGCGCGAACAGACTCCACGTCACGATCATCGGCAGCGTCGCCTGTGTGATCGCGAGCAGAATCAATCCGGTGATCGAGATCGTCGTCGCGAGGACGCCGGCGACGCGCGCCAGCATCGCCACCGGCTGCCACTTGGAGTCAATGTGCGCGACAAGCCACACTCGTGGCTCCTCGGGTCCCCGAACCGCCTCGAGGTTGATTCCGCGGCGCCGCGCGAACGGCAAATGAAGGACGCCGTCTCGCGTGACATAGCGCGCCAGGACTTTGACCAGTCCCAAGAACAACAGCGCGACCAGCGCGGTTACCCATGAGCGTGGCGCGAGTGCCAGCGTTCCCGCGAATGGGATGATCAGCAGCCCACCTATCGGTGCGCTATACGCGCCCGAGACCGCCGAATACTCGAAGGGACGCTCGGAGGTCGTGAAGCCGTGTTCGCGCAGCACGCCGGCGCAATACGCTCGCGCCTCGTCCACCGCCGCACCGCCGGCCGGTCGCGAGACCGCGCCCAGACGAGCCAGGTGCGGCGAAGCGACGGACACTCAGACCGCCGTCGCGAGCTCCGCGCTCCGAAGGAGCTCGGCGACGAGCGCTCTTCGCGCCTCATCGAGCGGAAGGAGCGGCGATCGCACCGGGCCGCCGAGCAGGCCGACACGATCCATGGCCGCCTTGACGCCCGCCACGCCCATCTCGCCGACGATCTTCGCGCCGAGCGGAGTCAGACGAGCCTGCGCGGCGTCCGCAGCCGCATCGTCGCCGCGCAATTCCGCCTCGTAGACGTCGAGCGACATGGCCGCGGCGAACAGCGCGACGGCGAGAATGCCGCCGTGCGCACCGGCCCTCAACGCACCAAGGAATGTTCCCGCATTGCCCGTGAGCACCGCGAACGATTCCGACTCCGCGTTGAGATACGAGGCGAGAAGGCTCAGATCACCCGAGCTATCCTTGATGCCGACGATGTTGTCGTGCAGCGACAGCTCGGACACGAGGCCCGGCGCAAGGGAGAAGTGCATGTACTTCGGAATGTTGTACAACACGACCGGTACGGGACTCTCGTCGGCAATGCGCCGATAGTGCTTTGACAACGCGGGCGTGGTCATCGCCGCGCCGTAGTAGTGCGGGGCCACGACGAGCACGGCGTCGGCACCGCGACTGGCCGCGTCGCGCGTGAGCTCGAGGCACGTGCGAGTCGATTCCGCGCCGGTCCCGACGATGAGTGTTTTATCAGATGGCACCATCTCGCGAGCCGCGTCGACCATGGCAGCGCGTTCGTTGGAGTCGAGGAGCGTTGCTTCGCCGGTCGAGCCGGTCACGACGATGCCGTGAAGTCCCGCGGCCAAATGCGATCGAATGTTCGCCGCGAACGAGGCGAGATCGAGCTCGCCGGTTTGCGGATAGAACGTCGTGATGACTGGAGCAAAGACGCCACGAAGTTGGTTCATCATTTCGAGAGGAAGTCCAAAGTTCCGGTTTGCAATCCGCTCATCTGCTCGGCGCCGTCTCCGTCGGGCGCATTCTTCGTGTCGGCCGTTTGCGAGAACATTTTCATCTTCAGCTCGAAGTCCGACGGATTGCTCGCCGCCGCCTTTGCCACCTCGAACGTGCACTCGCCGCTGCCGACCAATGCGGCGAGACACTGGTCGAACGTCTGCATTCCGTATTGCTCCTTTCCTTCGGCGATGAAGTCACGGACTTCGCCGATGCGCGTTCCGTCGAGGATCAAATCGCGGATCGCCGGCGTGTTGATCATGACCTCGGTCGCGACGACGCGACCTTTCCCCGAGCGTCGCGGCAACAGGCGTTGCGAGACGACGCCGTACAGCGACTCGGCAAGGCGAATGCGGATGACGTCCTGCTCTTCGGGCGGGAACATCGCCATGATGCGGAGAATGGTGCTCTGGGCATCGGGCGTGTGCAGCGTCGACATCAACAGGTGGCCCGTCTCGGCGGCCTTGATCGCGGTGTCCACCGTTTCGGCGTCACGCATCTCGCCGATCATGATGACGTCGGGATCCTGACGGAGTGCGGCCCGCAGACCCATCTTGAAGTCGGGCGTGTCCGAGCCGACCTCGCGCTGCGTGATCGACGACGCTCGGTCCGTGTGCAAGAACTCGATCGGATTCTCGAGCGTAAGAATGTGTCGGTTTTCGCGCTCGTTGATGTAATTGATCAGCGCCGCCATCGTGCTCGACTTGCCCGAGCCGGTCACGCCCGTCACGAGGATCATGCCGCGTCCAACGCTGGCGATCTTCGACAGCACGGGCGGGAGTCCGAGCTTCTCGAACGTCGGGATCTCCCACGGGATCACTCGCATCACGATCGAGAACGAGCCGCGCTGCTTCATGATGTTGACGCGGAAGCGTCCGATGCCCGCGGCCGACCACGAGCAATCGTAGTCGAGAATCTTGTCGAGCCGCGCCTTGTCGTCCTCGTTGCTCATGAGGTGCAGCGCGATCGATCGCGTTTGGTCCGGCGTGAGCTTGTTCTTGGTCAATGGTACGAGCTCGCCGTTGATGCGCGCACGGAACACGTCGCCCGCTTTGACGTGGAGATCCGACGCGCCGCGATCGACGGCCGCTTTGATGATTTTTTCCATGGTTGGTGCGGTTAGTACCCGGCTTGCTTATCGACGACGTTCCGCAACGGTTCCCCGCCCAAGTATCGGCGCCAATTGTCGAGGAATAGATCGAGTTGGCGGGGCCAGAACCGGCCCGGGGATACCGGCGAGACGTGCGGGGTGAGGAGAACCTGTGGAACCTGCCAGAGCGGACTCTCCAACGCCAGTGGCTCGCTCGTAAAGACGTCGAGTACGGCGCCACGCAGGCGACCATCGCGCAGACGCTGGACGAGAGCATCGTCGTCCAGCATCGCGCCCCGCGCCACATTGACGACGATCGCCGCCCGCGGCAACAGGTCGAGCCGCGCCGCGGTGAGCAATCCATTCGTCTCGTCGGTGAGCGGCGCCGCGAGGACGACGACGTCGTGCGACGGCAACTCGTCGTCGAGCTGGTCGAGTCCCACGACGCGTGAAAACCCCGGCGGCGGGCCGAGTCCCACGCGGCGTCGCACACCCGTACACTGCGCGCCAAGCGCGGTGAGTCGCTGCGCCGTCGCGCCGCCCAGCCCTCCAACGCCGATGATCAGCGCATGAACCGTATCCATCTCGCGAAGCACCGAGTCGAGGCGAACGAACGGCACTTTGTTCCATTCCGTCCGCCGCTGCTGATCGATCGCGAAGTCCAACCCGCGCAGGAAATGGAGCACGCCGGCCACGACGTATTCGGCGATGGGAATTGCGTGGATGCCCGCAGAGTTCGTGAACAAGACATCGCTCTTTACCATTTCCGGATAGAGCGCGCTGCCTACACCCGCCGCCGCTGAGTGGACCCACTTGAGGCGCTTCGCCTCGAGAAAGAGCAAACGAGGCACGCCGAAGCCGAAGTAGATTTCAGCGTCGCGGATCGCGGCCATGACTTCTTCGCTCGGCCGTGGCGGACCATCGCCGTCGGAGCTCGTGGCGGCGCGCACCATGTGTACCTGCCAACCCTCCGGCGCCTCGCGGAGGAGGCGGTCTTCGCCCTCCGGCGTGATCGCCCAATTCTTCGATGTCGCGGCGAGATCGACGACGAGCAACCGCACGGCGGGTTCGCGCTCAGCCTCCGCCATGAACACTCAGCACATCGGAGCGCGCCATCAGGGTCTCGTTGATCGTCTCGAATTGGATCGCCGGACCGGTCAACCGGACCTCGAACGTCCGATCGTCGGCGTGGTCGTACGCTTGCTGCGACACCACGATGATGCCGTGCGCATCGAGCGTATCGCGAATGGCATCGAACGCGGTGCCGGGTTTCGCGCGCACGGTGTAGTTCACGATGCGCCGCAGCCGACGGAGCTTGTGCTCGACGCGCGCGAGCGACGCGAGAACGACCATCACGAGGGCACCGGCGCCCGCCGCCTCGATGTAGAGGCCGGCGCCGATCGCGATCCCGAGCGCGGCGACGACCCAAATCGTGGCCGCCGACGTCAGTCCGGTCACCGTCCCACCACCCTGCATGATCGTGCCGGCCCCGATGAAGCCAATGCCGGAGACGATCTGCGCCGCGAGGCGGGCCGGATCGCCGACGCGCGGACCACCATCGATCAGCCCGATTCGAATCGACACGTCGGTCAGCAGCACCGAGCCGACGCAGATCAGAATATTGGTCCGAAGCCCGGCCGGCTTTGCTTTGATCTCGCGCTCGAGACCGATCGCGCCGCCGAGGATGATGGCGAGCGCGAGCTTGCCGAGCAGGTCGAGACGAAACGCGCTGGTGAGGTCAGCCCACGGAAAGTCGGGGGCGTGTGCGGCGATGGACAGCAGGATCGGCTATTCTCCCGCCCGTCGACGCCCACGCGCCCACGTTCAATCAGCGCATGTCGAGATCGCGTAGATCGCCAGGCGTCGTCTCCGGCGACGAGTCGCCGTAGCTGATGCTGCGCGCCTGTTCCTCGAGCTGCGCGATCGAGGCCTCGTCGGGCTCGGTCGGGGTGGCAAAACTGCGAAACACCGTGCCGCCGCATTTCTCGCACGTCACGGCGTTCGGTACTGCGTCATCGTAGAACTTCTCGTTGCCGCAAGTCAAACACACCAGCGTCACGAGACCGCGCGGGCCTCCATCATTCGCCATGATTCGCTCTTGGTTGAGTCTGAAGGCGAACCCTGCAAGAGGCATGCGGCAAAACTACAGGGTCGAGGGTTGAGGGTCGAGGGTCGAGGGTGAAAGAGCGGGATAGTCAGCGATCATCACGAAGTACGGTGACCTTCAGCCCACCGGACTCCTGCATTCTGTCGAATGCAACCTGCATCGCGATCAGCCCAAGCGGCACGAGGAGAAGAATCGGACGACGACGCGTTGCCGCTGGAAGTGACTGACGGTACGCCAGCCACGAGAGCACGACCAGCGCGGATTCGAGGCACGCGTCCGCCGTGGGACGCGTATAGAGGAGGAGGCCCGCCATTGGTCCGCCGGGCCATGTCGGCTTGAGTCCGGTGATATAGTCGGCGGGCCAATGCGAGACGTACGTGAGCCATACCACCGCCGCGTCGGCGGCCGCCCGGTTCACGAGCCAATACACCAACGCTACGACGGTCGCGCCGATGCCGACGGACACGAGCGAATGTGAGATCTCGCGATTGTGATGTCCGAGCGCGTCGGCGACCAGCTCGATCACATCCGGCGCGAACGCGACTGGAACGAGTAGCGCCAACGCGACTCGAGGGCGATTCGCTTTGGCGAACAGGGCCAGCGCAGCGTGGCCGGCGAACACTCAGTACGGACGCGCGGGCCGGCTCTTCTTCTGCGCGCACTCCTCACACAGCGTGGCGCTGGCTTGGAGACGTGCACCGCAACACGCGCACACGCTATAGACGCGAACGCCGTTCGGCGTCACGTCGCGATGAATCGCGGCGGACGCGAACATCCCGACGTTCATATCGAGCGGTATCAGTAACGGACGCGGCGCACGACGCTCGATGCGCCACGCTTTGACGCGCTCGATGAAACGATGAAAGAACTGCCAGAGGAACCGCATACAGGCCGGGAAAGAATCGCGTGCTCAAAATGCACGGCTCATGCCGCGTCAGACGCAAACGGTGAACAACATCAAAATCCCATGCGATCGCGGACGACACGCATGGTCTCGCCCGCGAGACTACGGCACCGCGCCGCGCCGCTGGCGAGCGCGTCGTCGATCCGCCCCGGCTCGGCCGCAAGCTCAGCGGCACGACGCCGAATAGGAACAAGTTCCGTCTCCATCGATTCGGCAAGCACTTTCTTGCAATCGATGCAGCCCCACCCCGCGGTGCTGCACTGCAGCGCGACATGCTCGACGGTCGGCGGCGTGCTGAACGCTTTATGTAGGTGATAGATATTA
This sequence comes from Gemmatimonadaceae bacterium, assembly GCA_036002925.1. Taxonomy (GTDB): domain Bacteria; phylum Gemmatimonadota; class Gemmatimonadetes; order Gemmatimonadales; family Gemmatimonadaceae; genus JAQBQB01. Next base: position 11,242 of record DASYSU010000320.1, read on the forward strand.
CAAACTTCTGGTGTCCCGGGATCGGTTCTCTTGATCCGCTTGGGATCGGTCACCGCGGGACGCAGCTTTGCCCAAATCGACTCCGGCGACTCGAGCAATCCAATCGTGTTGCCCATCGACTTCGACATCTTCGATTTCCCGTCGAGCCCCATGACGCGCGGCGTGGTCGTGAGTAAGGGTTGGGGCTCGGGGAAAAACTGCTCGCGCTCCTCGGATCCGTCGTCGAGGTGTCGTCCGGTCCGCAGTCCGAACGTCGCGTTCCATCGTCGCGCGATGACTCGTGACAGCTCGAGATGCTGAACCTGATCCTCGCCAACCGGCACTTTGTCCGCGCGATAGAGCAGGATGTCTGCCGCCTGCAGCACAGGATAGTTGAGCAGACCCGCGGCTACGCTCTCCTGTTGGCGAGCTTTCTCTTTGAACTGGGTCTGTCGCTCGAGCTCACCGAGCGGCGTGATGGTGTTGAGAAACCACGCCAGCTCGGTATGTTCCGGCACCTGCGACTGCACGCAGAGCGCGGCGACGTTCGGATCGATGCCGGCCGCGAGCAGCGTCAGCGCCAGATCGTGTCGGCGTTGGCGCAGCTGCTCCGGCTCATAGGCGAGCGTGATCGCGTGCAGGTCGACGACAGAGATGATCGTGTCGTAGTCGTGTTGCAGCCGCACCCAATTCTTGACCGCGCCAAGGTAGTTGCCAATGTGCAGTTCCCCGGACGGCTGGATTCCCGTAAAGATCCGTGACATCTGGTCAAATTAATACGAGCCGTGCTCTGCTGGCGACTTGCGTCGCTGCCGGCGCGCGCGCGGCGCAAATCATTCGCGAACGCGCCGCCAACCGACACGCGATCCAGTGGGAAACGAAATCGCACGCGGATTTCGTGAGCGACGTCGATCGCGACGCCGAGCGCGCGATCAGCGAGACGGTGATGGGACGCCACGCCGACGCTCGAATCCTTGGCGAAGAGCTATCACCGGCGATGACGGATCGTCGTGGCGTGGTGTTCGTCGTCGATCCGCTCGACGGGACCACGAATTTTCTCCACGGGTTTCCATGGTACGCCGTCTCGATCGCCGCGCTGGTCGACGGAGAGCTCACGGCTGGTGCCGTTCTCAATGTCGCCAACGGCGAGTTGTTCACGGCGACGTCGGGCGGCGGCGCGCGCCTCAACGGTCAGCCGATCTCGGTTTCGCCGATCAACGAACCAGGCCGATCACTCATCGGCACGGGTTTCCCGTTCAAGGAGGACGGTCGCGCCGATGAGTATTTGCAGATGCTGCCGCGGATCATGAGCGAATCGGCGGGCATCCGGCGCCCCGGGTCGGCTGCATTGGATCTCGCCGACGTCGCCTGCGGACGCTTTGAGGCGTTCTGGGAACTTCGTCTTGCGCCGTGGGACATCGCCGCGGGCATCCTTTTGATTCTCGAAGCAGGCGGCGTCGTGACGAACGCCGCCGGAGAACCCTGTCCAATCGACCACACGAGTGTCGTCGCCGGGAACCAACCAATGCACGCGTGGTTGCTCGACCGTGTTCGTGGCTGATTTCGGTGGAACGGCGGAACGGTGAAACAGCATAGCGATAGGCGTCAGGCGTCAGCATACTTGAGCTGTAGCTGAAGCGATACCTGAAGCGATAGCTGCACCTGCAGACAGAAACGCTGACGGTTGACCGCCGCCGCTGGGTGGATCCGCATATGAGAAAGCGACTCGTTGCGCCGTGGCTGTTCGGAGTCATTCTCGTCTTCCTCACGGCTCGACCTGGGCGTGCGCAATCGACCGGCTCACCTGCGATCGTCGGCGTCGTACGCGACCAGAACAACACGCCGGTGGCCGACGCGGTCGTCGAGGTGCTCAGTGTGGGACGCGGCCGCACTGATAGTGCCGGCGCATTTCGAATCGGACCCGTGCCGACGGGCACACTGATCGTCCGCGCGACGCGAATCGGGTATCAGCCGGTGATGAAGATGCTGACGATCGCGTCGGGTGAAGAGCGGCGCGTCGACATCGCCATGTCCCCCGCAACCCAGCAGCTACCGACCGTTGTCGTGCGCGAGGACTCGACAACTACTCTGCTCGCCGATCCCACCGGTTTCGACTCGCGGCGGAAGACAGCCGTCGGCGGACACTTCATTCTCGAAGAGGAGATTGCGAAGAAGCACATCACCGAAACCGAGCAGCTGTTCCACGGCATTCCCACTGTGCAGATGGACACCGGCGGCATCGTCGTCATCAAGCGCGGTGAGATTTCGCTCCGGGATATCTATGGGCCCGGAGGAGACCAGTTCTTCCATTGTATCGGCGCTCAGGTGATCGTGAACGGCGTCGAGATGCCACAGCCGTTCAACATCAACCTCGTCGCACCGAGCGACATTCGTGGCATCGAGATCTATTCCGGACCCGCGTCGACCCCGACACGACTCCGCTCGCCCAAGACCGTCTGCGGCACAGTCGCGATTTGGACGAAACAATGGTAGAAGAATAGCGACAGGCGTCAGGCTTCAGCAGTCTTAGCTGCAGCTAGAGCGACAGCTGCAGCTATAGCTCAACCATGCTGACGCCTGACGCCGGTCGCTATTCTTCTCCATACCCGAATCCTCCAACCAAGCACATGAAACTCGTCGAGTGCGTTCCAAACTTCTCTGAAGGTCGCCGGCCCGAGGTCGTCAACTCGATTCGCGACGCGATTGCCGCCGTCGATGGCGTTGCCATCCTCGACGTCTCGTCCGACCAATCGCACAATCGGACGGTCATCACATTCGTCGTTCCAGTCGATCGCGCAGTCGACGCCGCGTTCGCCGGCATTCGCCTCGCGCGTGAACGCATCGACCTCAATCATCACACCGGTGAGCATCCGCGCATGGGTGCCACCGACGTCGTCCCGTTCATTCCGCTCGAAGGAACGACGATGGAAGATTGCATCGTGCTCGCACGCGCACTCGGCGAGCGCGTGGGGCGCGAGCTCGAGATTCCAGTGTTTCTCTACGAGCGCGCCGCGACGCGGGCCGACCGCGAGAATCTCGCCGACGTTCGTCGCGGCGAGTTCGAGGGCATCCGCGACGAGATGAACGCCGGCGCGGCAAATCGCGCGCCCGACTTTGGACCATCCCGTATCCACCCGACCGCCGGCGCCGTCGCAATTGGGGCGCGTCCGTTTCTCGTCGCCTACAACGTGTACCTCGGACCCGCGGCGAATATCGGCGTCGCAAAAGCCGTCGCTAAAGCTGTGCGTGGATCGTCGGGCGGCTTGCGTTACGTCAAAGGACTCGGCCTCGAGGTCGACGGGCAGGCACAGGTGTCGATGAATCTCGTCGATACCGAGAAGACACCGTTGTACCGCGCGTACGACATCGTGAAGATGGAAGCCGAGGCGCAGGGCGTATCACCGACGTGGAGCGAAATCGTCGGACTCGTTCCCGAGAGAGCGCTGTTCGAGACGGCGGCACGCCACATCCAGCTCCGCGATTTCAAGCCCGAGATGGTGCTCGAGCATAAGGTGCGCGGCGCCGTGCAAGGCGGCGAGTCACTCTCGGGATTTATTGCGTCGGTTGCGTCGTCCTCTCCGACGCCGGGCGGCGGAAGCGTCGCTGCGCTGGTCGGCGCTCTCGCCGCGGCATTGGCACAGATGGTCGCCGGACTCACCGTGGGACGAAAGAAGTACGTCGCGGTCGACGCCGAGATGCGCGAGCTCGGACTCCAAGCGGCGGGTCTCGTGAACCTGTTGTCGACCCTTGTTACCCGAGACGCCGAGGCCTATGGCGCTGTCTCCGCCTCGTACAAGATGCCCAACGAGCCTGACGATGCGGCGAACAAACGCAAAGCCGCGATCACCGACGCGCTCCTCGGCGCGGCCGAAGTTCCGCTGGAGACGGCGCGCGCCTGCGCTCGGGTCGCCGAACTTGCGGCGACGTGTGCCGCCAAGGGCAACGCCAACGCCGTGTCCGACGCCGGCGTCGCTGCGTTGCTCGCCGAGGCCGCGTGTCGCGGCGCCGTGTACAACGTCCGCATCAACGTTGCTTCGCTCGGGGATCGCTCACGCGGCGCGGGATTGGTCGAAGAAGCGAGTCAACTGTTGGCGCAGACGCGCAAGAACGTCGACCTGGCGACGGCGGCGGTGGAGAAAGCAATCGGCTGATTGCGTCGACGCTCAGCTGTTGACGATCGCGTGGATGTTCCCGTCCGGGTCCTTGAACCACGCGGCCTGAACCGGGCCGCTCGTGTGAATGTCACCCTCGCGCTTTGTCTCCGGCATATCGTAGTGCTCGAACGCGACCCCCTTTCCCTTGAGCGCCTGCACGACGCGCTGGAGATCCTGGCCCACGAACCATGTCGCGACCGTGGCCTTGTTCGTCCCGGCAAACTGCGATTGATACACCAGCAGTTTACCGCCGCCGGCGGCATACGTCACCGCTTGAGTGCCTTCCGCCGCGACCTGCTTCAAGCCCAGGACGCCTTCGTAGAATCGTTTGGCAGGACCCATGTCTTTCACGGCAACGGTGGCAACAACGGTTCGATCCGCTAGCATACGAGCCTCGGCTGGATTCAGTTCGCCGCTCGCGCTGCGCGAACCGTGCCCGGATTCCCTGGATCGCCAAGGCATTCGCCGCTATTGACGGAACGTCAGCTGGAACGTGCTGATCGCGATCGGCCCAAAGTCACCACAGTTGCGCGCACGAATCGAGAGCTGATACGCGCCGGGGAGCAGGAAGTTTCTCGTGAGGCTCGTGGCTACGACCAGCGACGAGTCCTTCGTTGCCACCGCGGTGATGAGAGTCTTCTCGGCCTTGAGCGTGGTCGTCGCATCGGTCCTCGTGAGCACCACGATGAACTCGCTGTTGGGGGCTGCCTGATTGCTGTTCGTGAGAAGATTCCACCGCACAGTCAAGGATTGCGGCGATGTGGTCCCCTGCACGAATTCGAAGCGCTGTCCGCTCGTCGGCGACGTGACCACAGGCGATCCAATCCCGGGCACCGATTGACACGGCGGCGGCGGTGGCGGGAGCGCCTTGTAACTCGCGAGCGAGAACCCGATCTGGTGGCTGCCCGTCGCGTAGATTGGCGCATCGTTGGTTCCAGTCCCATTGACACTGAAGCCGTATGGGCCGCTGTTCGCGCACGTGACGGAACGCGTTGCCGTGGCGGTGAATGCTGTCGCGCTGGTCGTGCCCATCGTCACCGTGTGGCATGGAAGCGTGGTGAAGGCCGGCGTCCCGAAATCGCTTCCCGCTCCATTGATGACGATCGCTGTTCCGGCGCTAACCGTGGCCGGATCGGGAGTGAATGTGACGTTCGAAATCAGGCCTTCTCGCAGGACTGTGAACTTGAAATGATCGAGCAGCCCGACGTCGATCGTCACCGTCGAGCCGAGCGATTGCGTCGACGAAACGAACAACGAGAACTGAATGAATCCCTTGCCCGCCGAGGTGCGGCCGTTCGACTTGTTGCTGATCGTCACGCCGCCCGTTGATGTCTTGATCTGGTCGAACGGCACCAAGTCGATAAGATCCTTGATGATTTGCACGCTCGACGTCGTCCCGCGCCGCAGACGGCCTGTCGCGGTGAGGTCGTAGAAGCTGGCGGTCGTCGAATGGAAGTCGGTGACGAAGGTTCCTGGTCCCTGCGCACGCCCCTCTTGTGCGACGAGCACGAAGAGTGTGAGGCCCGCGATGACCCGAAGCTGGAGAGACAGGCGCATGAGACGTATTCCTCGGCGAACAGGTGAACCGGTCGGTATGTGTCGTGTAAGGAACGCGGCCGGTCACCGATCATTCTCACGCGGCTCGCGTCGCGCGTGAGAACTTCACCTGAGACGGTGCGTTTGTTCGTACCGTATGGCTGCGCACACTCGACGCACTGTTGGGTTTCTTCTCTTCGCGGGATCTCTGATTCCCGCCATCGCGTCCAGCCAGGGCGCGCGACAGCAGCCGCCCGTGATCACTGCGTTCACGATCAACGCCGGGGCAGACAGCGTCTCTGCGACAGCCGTCGCCGTCTCGCTCACCCACACCGTCGTGGGCGCGCCGCCGTCGGAGTATCGCGTCAGCCGTCGCGCCGATTTTGCCGGCGCCCGCTGGATCCCGTACGTGGTGCCGTTGACCATCCGTGACTGGTACGACGACTCTGGCATCGCATGTCGCACGACGCGTCTATCACATCGGGTCACACTGTATTTGCAGGTGCGAGCCAATGTCGGCGAGGAAGTCCGGATCGTCGACGGGCAGCGGCAACTCGTGCCGGCGAGCGTCGAGAGCAACGTGTTGCGCGCGACGATCTGCGCCCATGTCCCGGGCGAAACGCCGGAGTTTGTCGATACACAGTCGTCGGCGTGGCTCTCCTTGACGCCGGACGCGGTCGAGGGCTACTCAGTATTCCATGATCCTGCCGCTGATTCTTGCTCTGGCCTCGTCCACGCCCGCGGCGACAGCGGATGACGCCTGGCAGATCGTGCGGTCCGCCCAGCGTGCGGTCGAGACGGCGACCGCGAAGACGTTCGAGCGCGATTGGCGCCTGATCTTGGCGAAGGATCCGGCGGATCGTCGCGGCCTCCTGGCCATCGCGACGCTCGAGCGGTTGCGCTATCACTATGAGGGCGCCGATTCGCTTTATGAGAGAATTCTGAATGGCGAGCGCGCGCCGTCACAATACACGGCCGCGGCACGTCTCGGCATGGCGGCGTGGCGCGCGTTGGGCGTGGACATCGTACGAGCCGACTCGTTGTTCGCCCGCGCGCGGGTCGAAGCCGCGGCGGTCGGCGATCACGGAACCGAGTCACAGGCATTGACCGGCCTGGCCCAAATCCGCGGACGGCGCGCCGGACCAGCGGTCGGGTTGCAGCTCGTGCGCGAAGCGCGTGCCGCTGTCGAACGTCCCGGCCCCGACGACGCCGCGCAGCTGCTGTGTCTCGAAGGCTCGTTCATGGAGCAGCTTGGCGACACGACCGGCCGGAAGCTCATCTTTCGTGGTCGCGACGTGGCACGGAAGGCTGGCGCTCGACGCGCGTTGGCCGGATGCGACGTGTTCTTCGCCCAAACAGCGGAGCGGATCGGCGAATTTGATGCCGCATCGCGCGTCGCCGCCGAGGCGGTCACGCTGTTCGAGAGCGTTCACTACCTGCCCGGTGTGGCTACCGCGAGCCAATGGCTCGGGTACGCGAAGGCCGAGCGCGGCTTCTTCGCCGAAGCACAAACAGACCTCGAGCGCGCCATTCGCGCGGCGCAGCAAACGCGTTTTGGAAACCTCGAAGGGTGGGCGCGCTCAAATCTCGCCGGTATCTACCTCACGCTCGGCGAGGGCGCGTCGGCGCGAGAGCAGGCGGCGCGCGCCGCGATACTCCACACCGCGTACGGCGATTTGTGGGGTCTCGCGATCGATCGGCGATTCGAGGGCCTCAGCCTCCAATCACAAGGTCATATCGACGAGGCGTGCGCGAAGCTCGCCGACGCCGTCGCCGCGTATCGCCGCGCCGGTCTGTCCTTCAACGCGGTCGAGCCGCTCCGACTCCTCGCCCTCGCCGACATGAGCGCCGGTCGGTTCGACGACGCGGAGAAAGCGCTCACTGAAGCGACACAACTCGCCCGCGCGTCCGGCAACCTGGGTTGGGCCGAGGAGCTTCCCGTCCATCAAGCAAGGCTCGCGATGTTGCGCGGCGATCTTCGCGGAGCCGATTCCCTTCTCGATATCGCCCGTCCTCACTATGCCTGGCGCAACGGAGATTCGACTCTCCTCAACCTTCCGTTCGCGGCGCTTGAGGCTCAGCTCGCGTTTCGCACACACCGAATCGCGACCGCCGATAGCGCGACCGCGTACGTCTCGTCCGCGATCGCGCGTCGACGGCAACGCTTGAGCAACGGAGATCTCCGCGCCGGGCTCGCTCAGCTCCAGGGCGAATGGGGTGGGTTGAGTGAATCCTATCCGGAGCTCGTCGCGGGGCTCGTGGCAGCCGATCGAATGTCCTCCGCGTTCCGGTTCATCGAGAGTGTGCGCGCGCAGGAGATCGCTGATGCCACGCTGCGCACGATCGCTCGCATCACCGACTCAACCATGGCGCGCGCGGAGTTTCGACGCATGACTGCCTCGCGACAGTCGGTGACGCTCGACGAGGTGCGCCGAGAGATGCCGAGAGACGAGGCGTTGATCCTTCTGACGCTCGGCGTCGCTGGCGCCCCGACGACAGCCATCGTCGTGCTGAGCGACACGACCGTTGCGGTCTCCCTTGCGCCACGCGCCACAATCGGACCACTCATCGATCGCTATCTGCGCGTCGCGTCAACGGGCATCGAGCCCGTCGCGCTCGGCCGCCAGCTCGGCGCGGCGTTGATGCAACCAATCGTCGGCGCGCTTCCGGCGCGGGTCACGCGGCTGGCGATCTCGCCCGACGGCGACCTGTTTCGCGTCCCGTTCGACGCCCTGCGTCTCGCCGATGACCGCTACGTCGTCGAGCGCTTCATGGTGTCGCTCGTGCCATCGGCGACCGTCGGCCGCATGGTGCACGCCATGCACCCGACTTCGGAAGCGACTCGACTGATCGCTGTCGGCGATCCCATGTTCGGTCGAGAATCGCGCGAAACGGCGGCTGACACCGCTCGCTTCTCCGGCATTCGGTTGGCTCGGCTTCCGCAATCGGCGCAGGAGGCGCATCGCGTCGCGGAGTACGGCACCCGCAGTGTAGTGCTCACCCGCGCGGCCGCCAACGAACTGGCGATTCGGAGCGCCGATTGGTCCACGGTCGGCGTCGTCCATTTCGCAACGCATGCGCTCATTGGCGAGAGCCAGTCTCGCACGGCGCTCGCGCTCGCGCCCAGCGGCTCCGACGATGGCTTCCTCACGACGTCAGAGATCGCGTCACTCCGTTTGAATGGGTCGCTTGTGGTCTTGTCGGCGTGCCAATCGCTCGGCGGCCAGATCTTAGGCGGCGAAGGATTGCGAGGACTCACCGGCCCGCTCTTCGAGGCCGGCGCGCGGGCGATCGTCGTCACCCATTGGTCGATCGGCGATCGAAGCGTCTTGCCCTTCGTCGATCGATTTTATGCCAGCATGGCATCGGGCCAAAGCGTGGGCGACGCGTTGCGTCAAACGAAGCTCGCGGCGATTCGCGATGGCGCACGCATCTCGGACTGGGCGGCGTTCACCGTGATCGGCGACGCATCGATGCGCCCGCCCTTAAGACCGCGCCGGCTGTCGCCGTTGGATTGGCTACACGATCTGGTCCAGCCCACACGCGACACGAGCGGCACCGGCGCGCGCTGACTCGCGCGCCGGTCGGTCGCCGTCATCCGGCGTAGACGAGTCGAATTCTTCGGCCGAGTGGATCGCTGAAGAAGAAGTCGGGCTGCACTGTCAGCTTGCCGTCTATCACCGCTCCGGGCCTGCCGGCGTTGGGATTCTTGGCGCGGACCTGGAGATACAACGTGATCTGCGTCCCACCGTTCGTCACCGCCGGGAACACGCTCCGCTGAATCGTGATAGTCGGGCGTGAGACATACGGAATCCAGTTCGCATCGCGGAAGTCCGAGAACCGACTGACCCGGTATTCAGTCGGGGATCCGGATACGGTGTGTACCAGCGCGATCGAATAGCTGGTCGCCGTCGAGTTCAGATAGAACGAATCGATCGGCGTGAAGGTCTTGAGCGTCACGCCGCTCGTGAGTGAAATCGTGTTCGACAATGTCTGCGCGCCGGCGACGGACGCGATCAGCAGCCCGGCGGCGGTCGCTAGCGCTGCCACTCGAAGGGGTGAGGCGATTTGCATGTGAGTTCCCTCGCGCGGCGCTCGTCCGTCGCCGCAAAGTTGTGGAGAGGTGCGTTGCACTGTCGCGTCGCACCAGGGAGCGATCCCAGGAGAACGAACGCGCGATGCCCCGCAACTTTCTCACTTTGCGGCTGAGCTGCGGCTACCGACGAGTCACAACCAGCCGCTGCGTGACGGCGGTGAGTGTCGACTGATCGGTGAGGCGCGCCTGCACCCACCACAGGTACGCACGCCCCGGCGCGAGATGCACGCTGTCTGGCAATACCAGCGCGGTGTCGCGCGTTTCCGTAGCGAACAGCTCGGTGCCCGCCGTATCAACAACGACGACGAGATACTTGTCCGCCTTCCCCACCGCGTGCCAGACGAAGTGTGTCGCGCGATCTTCGCGCACCTCGCCGAGCGGAGCCACCAACGTGATCGGCGATTCCGTCCCGCGCATCACCTGCGCGATGCCGCGCTCGCGCTGACGCCACCACAGCGCGGAACTCCCGACCACCACGACCAGCGACGCCGCGACAGCGTAGCGCTGCCACGATCGCTGCCGCGGACGCGCGGCTCGCGCCGCGGACCATGCGATCTCCAGCTCGCGACGCCCCTCTGCGCTCGACAAGGCGACGTCGAGCGTCCGCAGCCGTTCACTCTCACTGCCCTCGCGTTCAACCAGGCGCCGCAGTCGCTCCGCCGAAACGTCGTCGAGCGACGCCGAGCCGTCGGTCTTCGGAAGACCTCGTTCATACGCGTCGCGTAGTTTTTCGTCGTTCATGGCCTTGCTCCCGATCTCCCAGCCGTAGTTCCACCCGCCGGACGAATTCCCCACGAATCCAGAATCTCCCGCAGATCGGCGAGTCCGCGGTAGAGCAAATTGCGCGTCTTCGGTTCGGTCCAGCCGAGCAAATCCGCGATCTCATTGCGTTCGTACCCCGCGAGATGCATGCGCACCACGGCGCGGCGCGATTCCGCGAGCATGCCGATGGCCCGGTGCACCGTTGCCGCCAGCTCGTCACCCTCGAGCCCAGCGTCAGCGCGACGTCGTGGATCCGTCGTGACCTCGGCGATGCCGTCATCCAGACTGGTCGCCTCGAATCGCCGCGCGCGACGTCGCCGAATGATGTCGATCGACGCCGAGATCGCCGCGCGGTAGATGTACGATGCCTTCGCGCGACGGATGACTTCCGCGGTGCCGAGCGACTTCCACATCCGCACGCGCAGCTCTTGTACGACTTCGTCGACCTCGGCTCGATCGAGACCGTGCCGGCGCGCTGACCGCCGAATGAACGCATCGAATCGACCGACGATGTGCTCGAGTGCCTTCGATGCATCACCGTCGGTTTGCGTCGACTCCTCGACGGGCAGTCGAGCATCGCCGCTCACATCCGTCGTGGACGTATCGACCAATCGCAGAGGGCGCGGCTCGGGCGTCATCGCGGACTCACGCGCTTGTCGACCGACGACGCCGACGCGCCGACAAATTTCGCCGATCGCCACGCACTGACGCGGAGACGGCTGCCATCGGCAGCGAGACCTGTGACCCGCCATCGAATCCGGCTGTCGCCGGCACGCGCGGCAAGCCAGGTGGGCACCTCGTAGCGTCGGGCGTTTCGCGGCAAGAGCGCGCTGAGCAACGCCTCACCGCGTTCCGTCTCGAGATCCACGCGGTAGAAATCAGGTACCGTGCCTTCGCTGGGCGACCACAATACGGCGAACGGGTTCGCGGCCGAGAGCGTCTCGCCGTCGCGCGGCGTGAGAAGACGAAGCGCATTTCCGTCGTCGACGCGAGTGCGCGCGCCGGCGCCGGCAACAACATAGCGCAACACTGGAAGGGCGAATCCCGCGACGGCACCACTGTGAACGATTCCCGTCCCGGCGCCCGCGTCGGCCAGGTTTGAGTCGCCTTCGCGATCGTCGGTCGCTTCGATGCGCAGCAGAATGCGATAGGTTCCCTCGGCGGCTGACGGAAACTTCCGAGCGTCGGGACCGGGAAGCGTGACCTGACCATCGGGCGGCAAGAACACGTTGAATCGTTCGAGCTGCGTGAAGCGGCGTTGCGAGCCCCGCTGCTCGAGCGGTAAGGTCGCCTCGGTCAAAAGATCGCGTGACGCCGGCAGATCTTCTCCAGGCAACACAATCTCCCAACGACCGATCAGTCGCCCCGTGCCGGTGTAGGCGATGCGCGCGGCGATCGTTGGCGGTGGCTCGCCGGGCGCAATGAACGGAAGTGCGTCATCCCCGTCGAACTCGAGATGGACGTCGGTCAGCGAGAACGGCGCTCGGGCTCCGCCCCCGGTGAGCCGACACGTCACTGCGACGTACTCGTCCGGGCCACCGCTCACGCTGCGAAACCGTCGCACGTAAAAGAACGTCGACGTCGCTCCTCGCACGGCGGCCTGATATGCTAGCCGGACTACCGACGGGGGAATCGACATGATGTCGGTGTAGCTGCCTCCTCGCAGTTGCGACAGATCGTACCGTAACGGAAGCGCGCCGTACAGGGTGGCGGGATCGCAGCGCGTTCCCAGCGCGGGCGCGGCCGAGATGACTTCGCCGCACCAATAGGCATCGACTGGCTGCTGATCGCGCAAGCCGCCGAAGGTGAGGAACACCGTGGTCGCCGCCATCGAGCTCACGCTGACGCCGGTCGGGTTGACGCGGACCTGGGCGCGCGCCGTGGCGACGAACGCGAGCAGCCCGACAGCAGTCATCCGACGCATTAGAAGAGCCTCAAGTTGAGACCAGTCGCGATCGTCCATTGTGCCCGATGCACGAACGCCGGATTCGTCAGGCCGAGCACCGACACGTCGGGCAGCAACGATCCGGTCCGCGCGTACCGAAGAAAGATCTGGCCCCGCTGCGCACCCGTGCCTTCCGGCCAGAGACTGATTCCTTGCGCAAGCTCGAGATGCTGCTCGGTGTTGAACGTCGCGGCACCGGTCGGTGGGCGATTGCGCAGCAGCGAGAGCGCGGCGAGCAGATTCGTTGTCGCGCGTGGGTGAAACGCGCCGTTGACTGTGAACCGGCGTACTCGCGTCGTCTCATCACGCTCTCTCGCCGTCTGAAATTCGTCGCCGGCGTCGATCGAGACATCGCCCTTCGTGCCGAACGGTGCACCGATCGAGATCGCGCGAACGCCCGAGTCGAAGTCGGCGTTCTGCCGCGTGTCTTGTCGATTGTCCTGATTTGCTTGGTTCGCTCGAAGTGACAGTCGCATCTGGCCGATCTGCCACTGGGCGGCGATGTCGCCGATGCTGCTCACTTGATCGGGAAGATCCGTCGGACGAAACGCGCCGTTTACCGGCACGCCGTCGACGAATTGGTGCGTGCGATTCAGCGCGACGGTGAACACCGGCAGCAACGTCGCGTGCGAGTGCACCCCGACTACTTGGGCAATCGGTAACGCGATCGTCGCCGTCGAAATCGTGCCGAGCGTCGTGAGGATCGACGGCACACGATCCAGGTTGTCGCGAGTCCAACCCTGCGAGATCTGCGCGGTGATCGCGCCGAGCGAGATCGTGGCGTCGGCGGCGTCCTGTTCGCGATCCGCGACCGTCTGTGCGGCGACGCTTCGGAAGAGCGGATCCACGTGCTCGTCGCGAAAGCCGATCGTCAAATTCGCCGGTCCGGCCAAAGGCACGCTCGCGTTCTGCAGCACGACCGCCGACGCTTCGACGAATCTCGCGTTGCGAGTCACAGGAACCGGCCGCCGAGTGACGACGCTGCCCAACAGCTGCGCATCGCGCGCCGGATTGTCGAACCGACTGCGCGTAAGACCGCCGACGAGGCGCAACCGCTGGTTGGGAAGCGCGGCGCTCAGCTGCATGCTTCCCCCCTCGCTCCGCTCGGCGTCGACGATGGCCGACTGCGTGAAGGCGGACTGCGGAAGCTTCGAGCCGTTGAGCAGATTCAGATCGACGCGAAGCGCGCCGGGGTGCGCGGCGAGCAACTCCTGGCCGATCGACGCGCCGAAGACGCGATCGGTCGGTCGCTCCAATCCAATCGGATCGCTCCACCCAACCTGCGCCGAGCCGGCCTGCGCCCCGACACTGACGGTCGTCGCGCCCTGGGTGAAGGTGAGCGTGCTACCACGTGCAGCAAAGTTGTTCGCGAGATGCCGGCTGTTTCCAAATGTCACGTGACCGAGGTTCATCGCCACGCTCGATGAGCGAATCCCGATCGCATAGTCGGACAGGTCGAGCATCGGCGCTCGATCGCCACGCACGGCGAAGCGCAACGCCTCCTGGCGGCGCGTGACACCAACGTAGTTCGACTGCGTCGTGAACGACCAGCCGTCCAGCGCCTGCGATGATCGCAATCCCGCGTTGAGAACGAAGTCTTGAAACGTGCGACGATCCGGCACCGGAACGCTGGTCGTTCGACCCTCGGCGATTTGGCCCTTGTTGCCGACGGTCGCGCTCTTCTCCGCGACGGATGGGGATGCGCTAGCCGCCTGAAACACTTTCAGCGTGAAGCGCTTGATCTCGCTCCACGATCCACCAGCCCGCCGGAACAACACGACTTCCGTTTCACCAGCCGGAAGCGACATCACCGTCGGCCGATAAGCAATTCGCGACGCGTTTCGCTCGGAGACAGCGGTCACGTCGACCCCGGCAACGATCAAGCCGAGCTCGCCCTCATCCGCCGCGAGCGGCCGGTTCAGCGAGAGCGCGATCGTCGCGTCGGCGGCGATTGGACCAGCTTGATCGACGTTTGCGACCGCTCGGAGCTCGGCCGACGACGAACGCATCTCGCCCGCGGACTGCGCCACGCACGGAAGGCCCTCCACGATCAAGAGCAGCGGGGCGACCGACAATCGCAGAAGTTGTCTCACGCCGGAAAGAACGCATTCCGGCGCCCGCGATTCTCACTTTGTTTCGGGCTACGGCCGGCCGGCCACCTCCACAAGCGTCCGGTAGATCATCTCGGTTCCCTGCTTGAGCGACGCGATGCTCACCTTCTCATCGTTTCCGTGCATGCGCGTCAGCTCGTCGGCGTCGATCGGATAGGGATAGATCCCGTACACCG
>DASYSU010000321.1:0-2827 GCA_036002925.1 Gemmatimonadaceae bacterium
GAGGGAGCGCTCTTCCTTCAGTTCGCGGAGAGCCAGTGACGCAACCGGAACGAGAGGACGCCGGATCGCTCCCGACGAGCAGCGAGGAAGGACGTCGCGGGCCGATCCAACGACTCGTCGAGGCATCGGTCGGTCAGCCGCTGCTGGTCGCCGTGTTGGTCTTGGCGATCATCGGCATGGGCATTTTTTCGCTTCAACGCCTTCCGGTCGATGCGTATCCCGACGTGTCGCCGCCGTCGGTCGAGCTCACCGCACAGTGGCCCGGTCACGCCGCCGAGGAGGTCGAGCGACTCATCACGGTACCGATCGAGACGGAGCTCAACGGGCTTCCGAATCTCGTCGTCATGCGGTCGGTGTCGCTCTACGGGATCTCGAATGTCCGCGTGACCTTCACCGACGGCACCGACATTTACTTCGCGCGCCAACAAGTATTTGAGCGGTTGCCCGGCGCGAGCCTGCCCGAGGGTGTCGAGACGGACGTCGAGGCGCCGTTCTCGCCGTCAGGGCTCGTGTACCGTTACGTCGTGCAAAGCCCCGATCGCTCACCGATGGACTTGCACGTTCTGCAAGACTGGGTTCTCGACAAGGCGTACCGCGCCGTGCCCGGTGTCGCCGACGTGGCGTCGCTCGGCGGCGAGACCATGCAGTACCAGGTGAACGTCGATCCAACGCGTCTCGCGGGCGCGGGCCTGTCGATCAGCGACGTGTCGTCCGCGCTGAGCGCCAACAACAGCAACGGAGGCGGCGGTTTCTATTCAGAGGGCGG
This sequence comes from Gemmatimonadaceae bacterium, assembly GCA_036002925.1. Classification (GTDB taxonomy): domain Bacteria; phylum Gemmatimonadota; class Gemmatimonadetes; order Gemmatimonadales; family Gemmatimonadaceae; genus JAQBQB01. Next base: position 767 of record DASYSU010000321.1, read on the forward strand.
ACAGTTCTTCTACGTCCGCGGCCTGGGCCGCGTCGCGACGCTGGAGGACATCGGCAACATCGTGCTCGCGGTAAAGAACTCGGTGCCCGTGCTCGTGAAGGACGTGGCGACCGTCGAGATCGGACACGCGCCTCGCCTCGGCCAGTTCGGGTTCAACAAACAGAACGACGCCGTCGAAGGGATCGTTCTGATGCGAACCGGCGAACAAGCGCAGGTCGTGCTCAAGCGTGTCGAGGCGAAGACGCGCGAGCTCAACGATCATGTGCTGCCGAAGGACGTGAAGGTCGTGCCGTTCTACGATCGCAGCGATCTCGTGCGGCTCACGACGCGAACGGTGACCGACAACCTGCTTCGCGGAATCGTGCTCGTCATCATCGTTCTGATCTTCTTCCTGTACGACTTGCGATCGGGGTTGATCGTCGCCGTCACGATTCCACTGGCGCTGCTCATCGCGTTCATGTGTCTCGATCTGCGCAACATCCCGGCAAACCTGCTCTCGATCGGCGCGATCGACTTCGGCATTCTCGTCGACGGAGCCGTGGTGATGGTGGAGAACATCTATCGCCAGCTCGCCCAGCGGCATGGCACCACCTATCGCGTGCGCGACGTCATCTTCGCCGCGGCGTCGGAGGTCAACCGCCCCATCGTGTATGCCACCGCCGTGATCGTCGCCGGTTTTTTGCCGATCTACGCGCTCACGGGCCCGTCGGGAAAGTTGTTCCGACCGATGGCCGACACGACGATTTACGCTTTGCTCGGCGCGTTGGCGCTGACGCTCACGGTCGTTCCCGTGCTGTGCTTGTGGGGATTGCGCGCCGGCGTCAAGGAGCGGAGGAACCGCGCATTCGAGTGGATGCGTGATCGCTACGCAGCGGGACTCGATTGGTGTCTGAGGCACACGTGGGCGACGGTCATCGGATCGGTCGGACTATTTGCCGTCTCGCTCATCATCGCGTTTGGTCGTGGCGGCGAGTTCATGCCCAAGCTCGACGAAGGCGCGCTCTGGGTGCGCGCGACGATGCCGTACACCATCTCATTCGAGGCCTCGTCCCAGATCGTTCCGCAGATCCGCGACGTGCTCGCCGGCTTTCCAGAAGTGACGGTCGTTGCCTCGGAGCACGGACGCGACGACGCCGGTACCGATCCTACCGGATTCTTCAACGCCGAGTTCTACGTCGGTCTGAAGCCGTACAGCGAGTGGCATGGCAGGTATCAATCGAAGGACGCACTGATCGCCGCCATCCACTCGAAGCTTGCGGCTTTCCCGGGGATCATCTTCAACTACACGCAGCCGGCCGAAGACGCAGTCGACGAGGCACTGACAGGACTGAAAAGCTCCCTGGACGTGAAGATCTTTGGCACCGACTTGAATCTGCTGGAGGCGAAGGGCCGACAGATCAAGGGAATCATCGAACGCGTCCCCGGAATCGATCATGTCACGCTGGTCCAGGAGCTCGGTCAACCAAGCCTGACGATCACTGTCGACCGAGCCAAGATGGCGCGCTACGGCCTCAGCGCCGACGCGGTCAACGGTTTGATCGAGGCCGCCGTCGGAGGTGCAGCTGCCACTGAAGTCGTCCAAGGTGAGCGCACATTCGATCTCGTCGTCCGCTTGCAGGAGCAGTACCGCGCGAATCCTGCGCAGATCGGCAACATCCTGCTCGCTACCCCCGACGGAAATCAGATTCCGCTGCGCGAAGTCGCTGACATTCAGAACGCGAGCGGCGCGTCGTTCATCTATCGCCAGGACAACTCGCGGTATATCGGAGTGCAATACTCGGTGGAGGGCCGCGACCTGGCGAGCGCTGTCGCCGATGCCCGCGCCGCGGTGAGCCGTCAGGTCAAGTTGCCAATCGGTTATTCGATTCGGTGGGGCGGCGAGTTCGAGGAGTACACGGCATCGAAAGCGCAGATCAACATCGTCCTTCCGATCACGATCGTGTTGATCTTCGCGATTCTTTTCGTCCTCTACCACAACTTCAAGTTTCCACTCATCACCATCCTTGGTGTGATTCTCTCGGCGCCGCTCGGCGGCTTGCTGGCGATGCTGATCACGGACAC
>DASYSU010000322.1:0-7953 GCA_036002925.1 Gemmatimonadaceae bacterium
CGTCGGGACTAGTCGACCTCTTCTACTTGATGGCACGAACAATGTGGATCGAGCATGATACCGAGATCGACCGGCTGGTGCCCGCGCCGCCCGGACTCGCGGCGCGACTGGCCCATCTAATTCGGTTCGCGATGTGATCGATCACTTCCGCTGAAGCGTCACATTGCCTTGCGGCTGAATCAGCGTCATCGATTTGGCGACCCCGTTTTCGATTTGGAACTCGGCGAAGAATCCCGCGGGCATCGCCGGTGGACCCGTCAGCCGGAAACGTGTCGGCGAGTCGGCCAGCAACGTGAACGTCGGCTGTCCCGGAACGCTGAGCCGAAGGCCGCCATCGACTGACGTGACCTCGATCGTCAGAGCAGGAACTTGCGAAACGTACGTCCCCGCAAGCCGGTTGATCGCCTCACCGGCGAGCGCCACGGTCTTCGTCGTATCGGCCTTATCGGGGCGTCGGCCAAAGGTTCCGATGCCGGCGATGTCGACGCTCTTCACCTTCCCTTCCGCGTCGAGGACAAACGTGGTCGGCAGCTTACCAACCATCACATTCGCCGACTTCGCCTCGAACGTGTCGTAATGCCAGTGGTCGAGCGTCGCGTCGATGCCCTTGCCGTATTTCATCGTGAGCTTGCCATCATTCATCTTGAACACGACGTCGCCGTACAGGCTGTCGCCGTATTCCCCAGCGTATTTCTCGAGCGCGAGCGACGGCTTCGTGTTGGGTACACGGGCCGCGATGCGCTTTTGCTCTGCCTCCTTCGCCATCGTCCGCGCCTTGTCGTACACCTTTCTCTGCTCGGCGAGCCAGTCGCGCGGCGGTGCGCCCAAGAATGCGTCGAGCGCGCGGTAGAGCACGAGCGTGGGCGCGGGAGACCCGTTCGCATTGGTCAGGATCACCATGCCGAGCTTTTCCTCGGGCATGATGGCGACCATCGCGCTCATGCCGTCGATGTTGCCGCCATGTTGATCGAGCTCGCGGCCACGATAGTCCTGAAGGAACCAGCCCATGCCATACGCTTCGAGGTGCGTGAAAGGGTTGAGCGCCTTGGCGTCGGCGCCGACAGGAATGACCATTTGTGCGGTATGGGTCTCGCCCAACGCCGCCGCGGCGACGAGCGGCTTGCCGTTCACCTTGCCTTCATTGAGCTGAAAGCGGACCCACTTGATCATGTCGAAGACGTTCGAGTTGATAGAGCCGGCGGGGCCGATGTTATCGATCTCGTGCCAAGGGACGACGTGCAGCGTGTCGTTCACGTCGGCATGTGGTGTCGCAACGTTTGCCTTTCCCTGAAGCGCGCGCGTCGACGTATTCGACTCGGTCATTCCGAGCGGCGTGAAGATGCGCTCCCGAACGAGATCGTCCCATGATTTTCCGGCGGCCTTCGCGGCGGCTTGCCCCGCGGCGAGGTACATGATGTTCTGGTATCCGAATCGCGAACGCACGCTCCACGTCGGGCGAAGAAACCGCACGCGGCGAAGAATCTCATCGCGATCATAGCCTCCGGAGTACCACATCAAGTCGCCACGCGCGAGCCCGCTGCGGTGCGTCAGGAGATCGCGCACCGTCAGCTCTTTCGAGACGTACGGATCGAACATCTGCAAGTCGGGCAGGTAGCGCGTCGCCTGATCGTCCCAGCGCATCTTGCCCGCGTCGACCATCATCGCGACCAGCGTCGCCGTGAACGCCTTCGACGACGAGCCAATGGCGAACATCGTGTGCTCGTCGACGGGCTCGTTCGTGTTCATCGTTCGCGTGCCGTAGCCCTTCATGAGCACGATCGAATCATTCTTGACGATTGCGATCGCCAGGCCAGGAACCTTCCAGTCCTTCATGGCCTGGGCGACATAGGCGTCGAACCCTTTGAGTGGCGCGCTCTGGCCCGCGACGACGGACGGAACGGCGAATAAAACCAATAGCGTGGCGAAGCGACGAATCACCGGAACCTCGGGCGGGGGATGGGCCAATATGGGTGTCCGGCAGAAGTGGGCAAGGCGCGGAGTCGTTTTAGAGCTCGGACGAGCGAGACTGAAGTGGCGCGGCCCAGTTCGTGCTTCAGCCTGCTGGTTGAGCATTGACGCCTAACTGTGTCGAGCTGATCAATACGTGCCCGCTGACCAAGACTAAGGCCGGTGCGTTGTTTTACCCTACCCAAAAACGATCAGATTATTCGCACGATGCCCAAGGGGAACCACAAGCCTCGCTCGTCGAAGGAATCCAGCAGATCTCGCGACGTGGCGATCGCCGTTGGCCTGGACGAAGCCCCGGAACTTCGTCAGCCAGCCAGCTTGTACAAGCTGCTGGTCGAAAGCGTGCGCGATTACGCGATCTTCGCGCTCGACGCAACTGGTCACATCGTGACGTGGAACCCAGGAGCCCAGCGGTTCAAGGGATATCGAGCCGAGGAGATCATCGGCAAGCATTTCTCAGTCTTTTACTCGGCTGAAGATCGGAAAGCGCGAAAACCGGAAAAGGAGCTCGCCATCGCGATCGCGGAGGGTCGCGTCGAGGACGAGGGCTGGCGTATCCGAAAGGACGGCTCGCGCTTCTGGGCGAACGTCGTGATCACGGCGCTCAGAAACTCCAGCGGCAAGCTCGTCGGATTCGCCAAAGTCACGCGCGATCTTACCGAGCGACGCGCCACTGAGGATGCGCTGCGGGAAAGCGAGGAACGATTCCGGTTGTTGATTCAGGGCGTCCGCGACTACGGCATCTTCATGCTCGACCCTGGGGGACATGTCGCGAGCTGGAATGAAGGTGCGGAGCGCATCAACGGCTACACCGCGCAGGAGATCATGGGCCGGCACTTTTCAGTGTTTTATCCCCCAGAAAGCTTGGCACGTGGACTACCGGCGCATGAGCTCGAGGTCGCCGCGCGGGATGGCAGCTTCGAGGATGAGGGGTGGCGGCTGCGCAAAGACGGTTCGCGATTCTGGTCGAACGTCATCATCACCGCCATGCGCGACGCGAGCGGAAAGCTGATCGGCTTCTCGAAGGTCACTCGCGATCTGACCGAGCGTCGCGCCGCTCAGGAGCGCGCGATCGAGGACGCTCGCCGCGTAGCCGAAGCCGAGGCAGCCAACAAGACGAAGAGTGCATTCCTCGCGTCGATGTCGCACGAGCTGCGAACGCCGCTCAACGCCATCGGTGGGTATGCCGACTTGCTGCTCGTGGGCGTTGCGGGCGACCTCATCACCGAACAGCGCGACTACCTCGATCGGTTGCGCCGCAGTCAGCAGCATTTGCTCGCCATCATCAACGACCTGTTGAACTTCAGCCGGATCGAGTCCGGTCGGATCACGTATGACATGCAGCGAATGTCGTTGGGAAAAGCCATTCGCGCCGTAATCCCGATGATCGAACCGCAAGCCGGTCAGCGAGAGCTTGTCGTTCGAGTCGCTGAGACACCGGACTACGAGGTGATCGCCGATCCCCCCAAGGTCGAGCAGGTTCTTCTCAACCTGCTCTCGAACGCGATCAAGTTCACCGACGCCGGTGGTTCGGTCGTGCTCGAGCAATTCGGCGCAGATGGACACGCCGGAGTCCGCGTAACCGACACGGGAATCGGAATTCCGCCCGATAAGTTGGAATCCATCTTCGAGCCGTTTGTGCAGGTCGGCCGCACACTCACGACGCCGCACGAAGGCACGGGGTTGGGCCTGGCGATCAGCCGTGACTTGGCGCGGGCGATGAAGGGCGACATCACCGTCCGCAGCACGATGGACAAGGGGTCGGTGTTCGAGCTGACCCTCGAGCGGCCTGCAGACAGCTCAGACGTCCCGGCTTGACGCGATCGATCAGCCGCCCCGCCCGAAACGACGGCGATACGCACTCGGCGTAGTCCCGAACTCCAGTCGGAACGCGCGATTGAAGTTGGACAGATCACCGAATCCAGACTCCAATGCGACGTCGATGATGTTTGCGTCGTGGGCGAGCAACCGAGACGCGGCATCACGGAGGCGCATCCGCAGAATGAACTGATGGGGCGTGACGCCGGTGATGCGGCGGAACGTGCGTAGATACTTGAAGGGACTCTGCCCAGCGTCGGCCGCGAGCTGGGTCAACGTGACTCGCACTCCCGGATTCGTCTCTATCGCGCGAACGCTTGCCGATACGCGCGCGATGTCTTTCCGCGACTGGGTCTCGAGCACGCGGCCTCCGTCGTCACCGAAACGCAGCGCCATAATTGCGACGTCGAGCGCCAACTCCTCCCACGAGACGTTCGACATCCCGTAGATCGCCGCCGAGGCGCGAGCGACGAGTGGCGCTGACATCTGCGCGGGCGGGAGACGGGCGCTGCTAAACCGCGCTGCATTCGGCCGAATCCCTGAGTCGGCGATCAGCCGATCAAAGAACTCGGGTGCGTACTTGAAGGCGACGCAACGATCTCCCACTCCGTGATCGTGTCCGCACTCGAAACACTCGCCGTGATTCCCCAGGAGAAACGAGCCGGGCGTCATGACATGCCGACCGCGCGATGACCGATACTGAAACGTGCCGCCGACGACCATGCCGACCGACACGTTGACGTGCGACTCCTCGAACGCGCGATCGCTCGGACCCGATGTGCAGATGACGTCAGAGACGGACCATCCAGGACCGCGCGCCAAAAGAAGCGCGGATTGATCGCCAACCGCACCGCTGGCCACGCGGCGCGCGACCGCGCGGTCGAGGTCGGCCGCAATTTTTCCCAAGACGCCAACTCGATCCACGCGTAGCATCCTGAAAGATCAATGCGCCGAGGGTTGGTTGGCAAATGGCCAAGTAACGACGGTTCGATGCGGCGCGAACACGACCTCAACTATCGAGAGAGACCATGACCGAAACCATGACCGCAAAGACAACAATCGCAACGCCGCTCGACCCCACTGTGAATCTGCGCATTCTCGAGGAAGGGTTTGGACCGGGCGCCTGGCACGGCGCCGACCTCCGCGCTGCGCTGGCCGACGTGAGTCCACATGTGGCGTTCTGGCGGCCCGGCCCCGGACGCCACAACATCGCCGAGATCGCGCTGCATCACGCATGGTGCGTGCGCTCCGTGATTGGCCAGATTACTGGTTCCGCGGAGGAGGCGTTCCCACTCGAGGGCGCCGATTGGTTCGGCACGTCCGACGAGAAGGCGATTCGTTGGGCCGATGTTGCCGCACTGGTGGAACGCCAACACAAGCGACTTGCCGCGGTGCTCGACGACATCGGCAACGGGACGACCCATTCCTCCATGTCCGAGACCGATCGATTCGACCTCGTGCTCGGCGTGACGTGCCACGCCGTCTATCACGCCGGCCAGGTTCAATTGATCAAAGTCTTGAACGCTTCGGAGGTCTAGGACCGAGCGACTGGTGTTAGAGGTTCGTCAAAACATCGTCCGGGCGGTTTGATCTCGGCCAGCACGCGGCAATTTTGTGGACAGGGTTCGAGGCTTTGCTTTGTCACCAAACGGACCGCGCGATGACCCCTCTATCACCAGTCGTCCGCCACACCATTCGGCGTCTCCTTCGGACTCCCGCGTTCGCGATCGCGACGCTCTTGACGCTGTCGCTCGGTGTTGGCGCGAGCGTGTTGGTGTTCAGCGTCGTGAACGGCGTTCTGCTGCGGCCCCTGCCATTTCCGGAGGCGTCGCAGCTGGTTGATCTCTCGCATGAGATTTCTCTCACGGGAGTCAGCTACGTCGATCAATCCGATGCGACGTACTTGCATTACCGCCACGCGAGCCGTGTTTTTTCCGAGCTCGGCGCGTATCGGGCAACGACGGCCGAACTGGGGTCGGACGTTGGATTAGGAACCGGCTCGACCGCATATCCGGAACACATCGCGGCCGCGCGTATCACCGCGAGCATGTTCAGAACGCTTCGCATCCAACCACTTCGCGGTCGTGTCTTCAGCGACGCGGAAGATGATCCTTCGGCCCCGCCGGTTGCGATCATTGGAGAGCAGTTGTGGGAGCGAAAGTACGGCGGCGCACCCGCGACCCTCGGCCGTCGCGTCGAGATTGACGGCGTTCCGCACGAGATCGTCGGCATCATGCCGGCCCGGTTCGATTTTCCGTCGAGCCGCACCGAGCTCTGGTTGCCGATTCACATCGACCCGCTGCGCACCAAGTCCGCCGCGTTCGACTATCACGCCATCGCGCGACTTCGTCCAGGCGTTTCGGTAAGTATGGCGACCGCCGAGTTGCAGCGACTCCTTCCGACCGCGCCCGAAGAATTTCCGGGCCGTCTGACGGCAAGCGGGATCGCACAAACAAAGATGCGTCCCGTTGTTCAGCCATTGCGCGACGTTGTCGTCGGTGACATCGGGAAAGTGCTCTGGGTGATTCTCGGCGCCGTCGGATTCGTTCTTCTCATCGCGTGCGCGAATGTGGCCAATTTGTTCCTGGTGCGCATCGACGGCCGCCAGCGCGAGTTGGCCATTCGACGTGCACTCGGCGCGAGTCGAGCGGCACTCGGCGTCGAGTTGATGTCCGAAGGTGTCGTGCTGGCAACAATCGGCGGTTTGGTGGGCGTGGTCCTCGCGTCGCTTGGCGTCGCCACGCTTCACGCGCTCGACCCAAGCATCAATGTTCCGCGCCTGGCCGAGGTCGGAATCGACGGCACGGTTGTCGTCATCGCCGCGGGAATCACGGCGTTCACCGCGCTCTTTGTGAGTGCCGTGCCACTCGTTCGCTCGTCTTCGCTCTCACACCACGCCGCGCTGACGCAAGTGAGCGGCGCTACAACCGTCGGTCGCCGACGTCACCGGATGCGAAGCGCGCTCGTCATCGTCCAAGTGGCCGTGGCGCTGGTACTACTCAGCGGCGCAGGCTTGATGGCGCGCAGCTTCGCGCGCCTGCGCTCGGTGCGAACCGGCATCGATGCGGCGCACGCGTTCACGTTTCGGATGGCGGTTCTCGCAACGAAGTACCCGAAGTCGGAAGACGGCGCGCGTCTCTTGGCCCGCGCGCTCGACGACATCGCCGCGGTGCCCGGCGTGCGCGCCGCCGGCATGGTGACCAAACTTCCACTCGACGACCAAGCGCGCCAAGATAGCGCGCTCTGGCTCGAGGATCCGGCGACACGACCGGGGACAATTCCCAACATCCATCAGTTCGCGTTCGCCAGTCCGGGCTATTTTCGCGCGATGGGGATTCCACTCCTCGAAGGCCGGACGTTCGACCAACCTGATCCCGATCGCGCACGGCGCGAAGTGATCGTTAGTCGGACTCTCGCCGAGCGGTATTGGCCTGGCGGTCACGGCGTCGGAAAGCGTGTGCGGATGATGCCGGTCGGCGATTGGTTCACGGTGATCGGTGTCGCAGGCAACGTTCGCGGGACGACGCTCGAACAGCCGCCCGACGAGATGGTCTACTTGCCGCTCGTCATTACGCCCGGTTTCGATACGCTTCGCTGGACTCCGCGCGACGTCGCCGTCATCGTGAGCAGCGCTGGAGCGCCCGAGCTGATCGCGACGGCGACGCAGAGCACCGTGCGCCGCATCGACCCGTCGATTCCACTCTACGCTGCCCGCCCCATGTCCGACGTCGTGCTGCGCGCTGAAGCACGCACACGATTCACGCTTCTCATGCTCGGCGTGGCGTCGTCGATTGCGCTCGTCCTCGGCGCGGTCGGCATCTACGGTGTGATCGCGTACCTCGTGAGCTTGCGCACGAAGGAAATCGCCGTTCGTCTCGCACTCGGTGCGCGCGCGAGCGAGGTGCGAGGAATGGTCGTCCGCCAAGCCATGGGCGTTGCGGTGGTCGGCGTTATCGGCGGCGTTGGCGGCGCCGTTGCTATGACTCGCGCCCTCGGTTCACTGCTCTTCGGTGTCAGTCCGACGGACGTGGTCACGCTGGCTGCGTCCGCATGCGTGCTGCTCGTCGTCGCAACGGCCGCGAGTTGGATCCCCGCACGGAGGGCCGCCGGAGTCGATCCGGCGTTGGCCCTTAGAGGGGATTAGATCCAGCTCGCTGGCATGGCGAC
>DASYSU010000323.1:0-5501 GCA_036002925.1 Gemmatimonadaceae bacterium
ACGGAACGACAAGCTGGCCGTCGTTCCCGAGATCAATCGGATCAACGAGAACATCTCGCGTTTCGCCGACGGCAAGACCATCCGCTACATCAATGTCAACGACAGGCTAGGCGACAGCGACGGTAAGCTGTTCGACGGGATGATGATGGGCGACAAGCTGCACCCGACGCTGAAGGGATATCAGATCTGGGCCGACGCGCTCAAACCGTTGCTGACGGAGCTCCTCGGACCGCCGGCGGCAACGGACCAGGCGCCTCCACCGACGGGCGATCCGAGCGCACGCAAGCCGGGCGACTCATTGTCATCCGCGGCCTGCTGTTCAAGCTCGCAGCTCGTGGCTATTGCCCCTTCCCCACCACATTGACGGTCGCCTCGAGACGAATATCCGCCGACGATGACCCCACCTGCAGTCTCACCGGCTCGGATTCGACAACCCAGCCGTGCGTATCGGCATTCCAATACGCTAATGCTGCGGCAGGGAGTGGCAGCGAAATCGTGCGAGTTTCTCCAGGCGCGAGGGTGATGCGCCGGTAGCCGCGCAGATCTTTCCTCGGGCGCGCGACCTTCGAGCCCATGTGCTGGACGTAGAGTTGCACGACCTCGTCGCCGGCGACCTTCCCGGTGTTCGTCACGTCGACGCTCACCGTGAGCGAGCCGTCGGCCGAAAGTCGCTGGTCGCTTGTCCTCAGATTCTTGTAGGCGAACGTCGTGTAGCTCAGACCATGGCCGAACGGATAGAGCGGCGTCCCCTCGAAGAAGCGATACGTGCGACCCGCCATCCGATAGTCGTCGAACGCCGGTAGATCGTTCACACTTTTGTAATACGTGACCGGCAGCCTGCCTCCAGGATTGTAATTGCCGAACAACACGTCGGCGATCGCGGTCCCCGCCGCCTGCCCTGGATACCATGCTTCGACGATCGCGGGAACGTGATCCTGCGCCCAATTCACGGCAAGCGCGCTGCCGTTGAGAAGAACGAGAACGGTCGGTTTGCCGATCGACGCGATGCGCTCCAGCAACGCCTCCTGTGGTTGGGGAAGGTCCAAACTCGTCCGATCACCGCCACGGAAGCCGGAAATCTGCACCGGCATCTCCTCACCCTCGAGACGCGCCGTGAGGCCGAGGAACATGACGACCGCGTTCGCCTGGCGTGCGACGCGCATTGCTTCCGCCTCGAGCGTCTCATGCGGCGGCGACCAGAGCAGCTGGAGTTGCGCATCGCCGTACGTCTCCTGAGCCTCGACGCGGATGCGATAGTTGCGTCCGCCCACCAATCGCATCGGCTCACTCTGCGCGAGTCGAGGATCAGGAAACTCGCCGTCGTGCGTGGGATACACGGAACGAATGACGAGGCTGTCGTCGAGGTACAGTTGGAACTTCACCGTCCCGATCAGGCCGAGTCGATACATCCCCGATTGTGGTGGACGAAAGGATCCTGTCCATCGAACGCCGAAGTCGTCGACGTTCATGTCGGCTCGCGGTGCCGCCTCACGCCAATTTGCGTCGATCGTCGTGTCGACGCGACTGAACAACGGGGCGCCGCTCATCGTGTTGCTCTTGAAGTAGTCGGCGTCGAGACCCTGTCGGCCACCTCGCGTTGTGAGGGCCGTCGGAGGGATGACATCGAGCACAGGAAATCCTTCCGCAAGGTCGGCTCCGCGCGCGTACAACACGCGTGTTCCTTTCGACACGCCTTCTCGAATTCCGCGCAGCGGCGTGATCGGATCGGCCGGAATGCCGTTGTAGTTTCCTAACAGCATTCGCCATTGATCGGCATTCGGGCCGATCACGGCGATCGTGCCGAGAGTCTTCTTGAGCGGCAGAACACCGCCCTGATTCTTGAGCAACACCATTGATTCGCGGGCGGTGCGGAGCGCGAGCGCGCGATTGGCCGGTTGATCGAGAATCGAGATCGGAATCTGTGCCCACCGCACACTTGCCGGCGGGTCGAACATGCCGAGCCTGAACCGTGCGAGAAACAATCTCGTGACCGAGGTGTCGATCTGCGCCTCGGTGATCAATCCCTGCTTCACCGCGTCCACGAGATTCGGATATACGCGTCCGCAATCGAGATCGGTGCCCGTCTTCACGCCAAGTGCAGCCGCCTCGGCGGCAGTCTGGACGACCTTGTGTCGCAGATATATGTCGTCGATCGCGCCGCAATCGGACACCACATAGCCGGGGAACTGCCATTCGCCGCGAAGGATGTTCTTGAGCAGCATGTCGCTGCCGCACGCCGCCTTGCCGTCGATGCGATTGTAGGCGCACATCAACGAATACGCTTTGCCTTCGCGAATGCCGGCCTCGAAATGCGGCAGATAGCTCTCGCGAAGATCGCGCTCGCTCACCACCGCGTCGAACGTATGGCGCTCGGGCTCCGGTCCACTGTGAACGGCGAAGTGTTTTACCGTTGCGATGGTCTTGAAGTATTTGGGGTCGTCGCCTTGCAGACCGCGAATGAATTGCACGGCGAGGCGTCCCGTGAGAAATGGGTCTTCGCCGTAGGTCTCTTGCCCTCGGCCCCAGCGCGGGTCGCGAAAGAGATTGATGTTCGGCGACCAAAACGTCAGTCCCTGGTATCGCTGATGCGTCCCCGTTCTGAGATACTCGTGGTGCTTGGCGCGCGCCTCGTCAGAGATGACCGTCGCCATGTGGAAGATCGCGCTGTCGTCCCAGGTTGCCGCCAGCCCGATGGCCTGAGGAAAGACCGTGGCGAGGCCCGAACGAGCCACCCCGTGTAGCGCTTCGTTCCACCAGTTGTATTCGGGAATCCCGAGTCGAGGAATCGCCGGCGCGACATCCTTCATTTGAAGAACTTTTTCCTCGAGCGTCATGCGTCCCACCAAATCTTTTACGCGCGCGTCGAACGACAGCGCTGGATTCAGATATTCGGGCGTCGGCTGTTGCGCATGAAGACTCGTCACCAGCGCGGCGAACGTGGCGGCGAGACCGGCTCGGGCAAGGACGCGCATAATGTCTCGGTTGATCCGTGAGGAGGAGTCAAGCAACTGAGAATCGATAGACCGTACGCGACCGTAGCGTCAACGCGTTCATCGTCAGGGTGTCGCGGAATATGCGTACATGCCGAAAAACGTTCCGACGAAACCCCCGGCTTTCTTCGTGCTGAGAATCGTGCCGTCGGCGTCACGCTTCAGCGGAATCCACTCATTCGCGCGCGTGCCGTAATAGAAGTCGTATTTCCCGGCACGCGCTTCGATCTTCAGATTCAGCGGCGCGTCTGCCGCGAGGTGAAGAGGCGCCGTCGCCAGCACTGTACCGCTATCTGCTGTCGCCCGACCATTGTGCATCTCGACTTGGATCACGGTCTCCGAGCCGCGACGAGTAACTCCCAGAAAGTAGTAATGATCCTCGTTCTGGAACGCGACCATGCCGGCCTTGTCACCCGCGACCGCCGGCGCAAACGTCATCGCCGTCGACGCCGAGGCGAACAAGTGTTGCTGCCGACGTCCGATGAACGATGCTTGCGTCGGTTGGCCGATGTCCGCCTGCCGCGCTCGGATCGTCAGCCATCCCGGCTTGGAGTCGAGATCGTACCATCGTTCGTGGGGCGTCCGCATGAGTGTCCAGTACGGTGCGAGCGACGGCCCGTTGAACTCCTCGCGCAGGCTGAAATTTCCATTCAATGGAATGTTGCTCGCGGGTTGTCTCGGTAACGCCGGGGCGTCGTGCACGTAGGGAACGGTCTCGGTCCCGCTCAGAATGATTGGCCATCCATCGACCCAACGAACGGGCAGCATGAAGGTCTCGCGACCGATGTTGTACGTGTCGTCCTCATAAGGCCGGGTGCCAAGGAAAATCGCCCACCATTCGCCAGCCGGCGTCTCGACGAAATCTGCGTGGCCCGTCGACGTCACCGGAAATGCACGCGTCGGACTGAGGTGTCGCTGAGTCAGAATTGGATTGCCGCTGAACGGCACGTAAGGCCCCATGGCGGAATCGCTGCGGAACACGACCTCCGAATGTTGATCAGCCGTGCCGCCCTCGGCGCAAATTAAATAGTACTTGCCGTCGTGCGTGAAGATGTGCGGCGCCTCGATCCAAATGGGCTTCTTCGAGAGGTCGACGCCGCCGTTCACGATCACCGACCGCGGACCGATCAACTTGTTGGTCGCTCGGTCGAACTCCTGTATCCAGATCGCGCGATGTCCGTTGTACAGCGGCTGCCCAATCGGCGGTCCGTTGTTGACGATATAGGCCTTTCCGTTGGCGTCGAAGAAGAACGACGGATCGATGCCGTCGATTTCAGGAAGCCAAATCGGATCGGACCACGGTCCCGCGGGATCTTTCGCCGTGACGAAGAAATTGCCACCGCGGTCGACGAGCGTCGTGATCATGTAGTACGTGCCCGCGTACTCGCGAATCACTGGTGCAAAGATGCCACGAGAGATTCGGGCACTGTCGACGTTCAGCTGCGAGGGTCGGTCGAGGACGTTCCCGATTTGCGTCCAGTGCACGAGGTCCTTGCTGCGAAAGATCGGAACACCGGGGAAATACACGAAGCTCGAGTTGACGATGTAGTAATAGTCACCGACTCGCGTGATGCTGGGGTCGGGGTAGAATCCGGCGAGGATGGGGTTCAGATACTGCGAGGGCGTTGGTCTGAGGGTTTTATAAATCGAGTCATGGCCCTCGTAGGCGAACCAATCGAACCGAGCCAACGGCGATCGTGCCTGACCAGCCTGCGCAGCCTTGGGCTCAACAGCATCGCGATGAAAGCTCTCAGGCGGTCCGAGGTACGTGGCGCCAATGGGCCGGGCCTCGATCACGATCTTCTGAAGCACGACGCCCGCGTCGACGGCCCAGAACTTCAGAGTGTGTTCGCCTGACCGCGCAAGCGAATGCTGAGTAGTCGAGGTGATGATGTTGTCGGCGACGTGTTTTTCCCACGTTCGCGTCGACGTGTCCGACTGGACGTTGATGACCTGCGGCGTCTGGTCGTCGAACGACACCGCGTATCGCAGGCCCTCCTTCGAGCCGGAGAAATTGAGCGTCGGCGACAAATACGCATTGACCTTGACCGCGCCGCTGTCGAACAAGAACACGCGATACTCGAGTCGTGCGGCGTTCGCGCCTGGTGTTTGGCTTGGAGCGGTCACCGGTGTGGTCGTCATGCCGGAGCTCGTGCGCCCGACGTCCGGTATCCGCAGCCACCGGATAACGCCGGGGTCGACCGCCCGCGTGTAGTGCTCAGCCTCAATCGAGACGTAGCCGTCGCCTTCGACAAAGCCGACGATCGACTCTGGTTTCGGCGACGCCGGATGATTGATTGGCGCTTGAACGACGACTCGCCCGCCCGTCGACGCGGTGATCGTGATCGCCACCTTCTGCTGGCCGACCGGAGCGCGAGCCCAATCGACCGACACTGCGAGGCGCTGCTCCTTGTCGATCTTCCCACGCGCTGGCGACACCAGCAACCACGGTTCGGTGGTTTGGACCGAATATTCAAATGGTGTCTGACCCCGATTGTAGATGTCGAGGTG
>DASYSU010000324.1:0-5135 GCA_036002925.1 Gemmatimonadaceae bacterium
GGGACCTACGACTCGACGGTGATTACGCCCAAGGCGTTCGCGGCAGCGGATATCACTCCGCGCGCGCCCGTGCCGGCGTTCGCATCTCCCCGTAACGCACCTATGCGCTCTCGTTATCTGTATTTCGTGATCGCGGCCGCCGCGATGCTCCTCGCCATGGCGTTCTCCGTCGTGGTCGTCCTGCCGCGAACGCATTTGGAAGTCGGCAACCAGCCGCTGCGATTCGCGATGGTCGTCGTGACCGCGTTCCTCGTGGTCACGATCATTCGCTACCTCGTCTTGCTCTGGCTTGGATATCTACACCACATCGAGGCGAAGACCGCTGTCGACGACGGTGAGCGCTTCGAGCCGCTCGTCACCATCCTCGTTCCTGCCTACAACGAGGAGGCGGTGATCGAGAACTCGATTCGCAGCCTTCTCGAGTTGGACTATCCGGCCTACGACATCCTCGTCATCGACGACGGCTCGACCGACGAGACGTACGCTCGCGCGTCGGAGCTCGAGGGCTACTACGGACGCGCCACCGTTCGCGTGGTGAGCAAGAGCAACGGTGGGAAGGCGAGCGCCCTCAACACAGGTATCGCGCTCGCTCGTACGCCATTCGTACTCTGCATGGACGGAGACTCGCGCCTCTCGCCGGGAACGCTTCGTCACGCCATGCCGCATTTTCGCGACTCACGCGTCGGCGCCGTTGCGGGGAACGTCAAAGTCGTGAACCGCCGAAACCTGTGGACGTGCCTCCAAGCCCTCGAGTATATCGAAGGCTTGAACATGGCGCGCCGCGCCCAGGGCTTCGTCCGCGCGGTGAACATTGTGCCCGGGCCGATCGGAATCTTCCGCCGCGATACGTTGGCGAGTGTCGGCGGTTACGACTCGGATACGTACGCCGAGGACGCCGATCTCACGCTCAAGCTGCTCACCGATGGGTGGCACATCGTTTACGAGGACCGGGCGATCGCCTTTACCGAGGCACCCGAGAACCTGAACGATCTGCTCAAGCAGCGATACAGATGGACTCGCGGCATCCTACAAGCGTTGAAGAAACACTCCGCTTCGCTGCTCGCGCCGCGTACGCGCTTCGCTGTCTGGGTGTCGCTCCAGAGCATGTTGTTCGAGGCGATCGCATGGCCGCTGATGAACGTCTGCGGAAACCTGTTCTTCTCGATCGCGGCGCTCATGGCCGGCGCGCCGGTCTACGTGCTGTATTGGTGGTTGTTGCTGACCTGGCTCGACGTCGCCGCCGCGCTGCACACCGTGGCCATGGAAGAAGAGGATCTACGGCTCGTCCCGCTGGCGATCCTGTATCGCTTCTTCTTCATCGCGACAGTGGACGTCGTGAAGTTGTTCGCCACGGTCGAAGAGCTTCTCAGGTTCAAGATGGGTTGGGGCAAGCTCGAGCGAGCCGGCCGCATCTAGCGTCTACACAGAAACTCGGCATTCGAATTCTTTGAAGGAGGAATAGTGGACATCAACATGCTTCTGTCGACGGTGGTGCTTGTATCGTTCATCGTCACCATCATCTTGGCCGTTGGCAGCTACCTCGTGTTCAAGGGACGCGAACGCCGCCGCCCCGACCAGGAATTGGCGAGCCGCAGCGGTGAGCCGGTCTTCTTCGAGCGCATCTACATGCAGCCAAGGAAGAGCGAGGCGAGCGCACCGCAGCCCGGAGTTCGCGAGCTCCGACCCCGCTCCGCGACGCGCCCCTCCAGCCCGGCGTTGGTTCAATCGTCGTGATACGTTCGCTTATTGGGCGAGGACGATGAACGTCACGCTCGGGACGCCGGCCGCGGTCGCGCTGACCGTATAGTTCCGCGGCGTCGCTTCACTGGAGAACGCGACCTCCGCGTTTCCGCTCGCGCCCGTGGTCGTCGTCGTAACGGTCAGAGCGCCGCCCGTCGTCGTCCACGAGACGGCGACTCCCGCCACTGGATTCCCTGTTTTGTCGACCGCGCGAGCCGTAATCAGCGTGCTCGCGCCCGCCGCGACGACGAGCGAATCCTGCGTGATCTTTAGCAATCCGTCGAGCGGTCCCGCCGTCGCCGTCGCCTGCATCGTGACCGACGCGCCGGTGATCGCCGCGGTCAGGGTGTAAGCACGAGCGGTGTCGCCAAGCGTCCACGTCGCGGTGGCTGCACCGCTCGCGTCGGTCATGCTCGTCGTGGGAGACACCAAACCGCCGTCGGGAGAGACCCACGAGACCGTCACGCCGCTCTCGGACTGACCCGAGCGCGTGACGTGAACGATCGCCGGAATCGCCGTTCCGACCACAGCGGTTCGGTTGGTGAAGTCGGAATCGACGGTGATGTTGAGGCCACCCGAAGACGTCGACGTCCCGGAGGTCGACGGCGAGTTGTTCGACGTGAGGTCGCGAGAGCAGGCGATCGCGGCGCAGAGGGCCACGACGAAAAGAGGGTAGGGGCGCATACCCCTGTGACACGCATGACGCCCCGATCCCCTACAATTATCGAATGCAAACTCAAGCCGAGAAGGCGACACGATTTCGCGAGCTGCACGAGCGCAGCGTTGCGTTCATCATCCCGAATCCGTGGGACATCGGTTCAGCGCGTCTGCTCGCTCGCCTGGGGTTCGAGGCGCTCGCGACGACGAGCGTAGGATACGCGTTCTCCGTGGGTCGGCGCGATCACGGCGTCGCGCGCGAGGAGATGATCGCCCACGCGGCGTCGATCGTCGCGGCGGTCGACGTCCCGGTGAGCGCCGACCTGGAAAACGGCTTTGGCGATGATCCAGAGACTGTGGCAGCAACAATCCGAATGGCCGCCGCCGCCGGATTAGCCGGCTGTTCGATCGAGGATAGCAGCAATCGATCGGACGCGCCCATCTACGATTTCGATCACGCGGTCGACCGCGTGCGGGCGGCGGCAGAAGCGGCGCGCGGTCTGTCTGTCCCGTTCACGCTTACCGCCCGGTCGGAAAACTATTTGCACGGTCGCCGCGACCTCGACGATACCGTCCGGCGCCTGAACGCGTTTCAGGATGCGGGCGCCGACGTCCTTTACGCGCCGGGCATCACTGATATGAATGATCTCGCGACGCTCGTGCGATCGGTCGACCGTCCGGTAAACGCTCTCGCCGGCATGCAGGGCGTTCACTTCAAACTCGCCGAATTGTCCACGATCGGCGTGAAGCGAGTGAGTGTCGGCGGCGCGTTGTCGCGCATCGCCCTTGCCGCGTGCATCCGCGCCGCCATCGAGATGCGCGACCACGGCACGTTCAGTTTTGTCGACGAACCGATCAGCTCGCGCGAGATCGCGGACATGTTTGAGCGATAAGTCGTCAGTGCTCAGTGCTCAGTTGTGAGCTGAACGACCACCGAAGTTGTCAGTCGTGAGTGCTCAGTGTCGAGTCGTGAGTCCAAGTGCGACGGCGGTTAGGACTGACGACTCGGAACTAACGACTCAGAACTAACGACTCAGAACTGAAGACTCCGTGAAGTGCACTCAAGACTCAGAACTGAGGACTGAGCACTTGCACTTGCCTACGCTTTCGTCCCCGGCCGACCATCGAGCTTTTCGATTGTCGCCGTCGACGGCTTGCGTTCCTTTTTGAGCCTGGCCGAAACTTGCTCCGCTGTCTTCAACACGCGGAGAATGTTTCCATCGGCGAGCTTGGCGAGGTCGGCATCGGTCCAGCCGCGGCGCGCCAGCTCGGCGAAGATCGCCGGGAAAGTCGAGACATCCTCGAGCCCCACGACGTTCTCGGTGATTCCGTCGAAGTCGGATCCGATCCCGACATGGTCGACGCCGGCGATCTTTCGCACGTGATCGATGTGATCGGCGACCTCGGCGACCGTTGCCGTCGGTCGCGGGTGTGACGCGCGCCAGCTCGGTCCGTGTTTCGCCAACGAATCGTCATCGGCCTTGATCGCCGCCGATACGAAGCTCGTCACGAAGGGCACCATGACGACGCCACCATTCTTCGGCACGCGAGCGAGAATTGAATCGGGAACGTTGCGCGGATGGTCCACCAACGCGCGCGAGGCGGAGTGCGAGAAGATCACCGGCGCCTCGGTGACATCGAGCGCCGAGCTCATCGTGCCAGGCGAGACGTGGGAGAGGTCGACGAGCATCCCCAATCGATTCATCTCACGCACGACCTCGCGTCCGAACGGCGTCAGTCCGTGATGCTTGGCCGTATCGAGCGCGGCGTCGGCCCAGTCGAGCGTTACGTTGTGCGTGAGCGTCATGTACCGCGCGCCAAGGTCGTAGTACGTGCGGAGGAGCGCCAGCGAATTCTCGATCGCGTGGCCTCCCTCGAGCCCGAGCAGCGACGCAACTTTGTTTCGCTTCATCGACGCGCGGATCGAGTCGGTGGTTGTTGCCCACTGGAGCTCGGGATACTTGGCAACCATCCGGCGCGCGATGTCGATCTGCTCGAGCTGCACGCGAGCATATCCTGGCTTGCTCGAGACAGCGCCGTTCGACCGATACGCAGAATCGCCGGGCTCGCCTGGGATATAGATCGACCAGAATTGTCCGCCGACATGTCCGCGTGCCAGCCGAGCGAGGTCGGTCATGCCGGGCGTTTTGGTGCGCAGATCGTAAGCTTCGACGTCGTGCGGATGCACGGTGTCCTCGCGAATCCGCCACGGTAGATCGTTGTGGCCGTCGATTACCGGATGAGCGCGGAGCACGCGAATGGCGCGAGCCATGTATTGGTCCGCAGGTGTCTGTGCGACCAGCGGCGCAGCGGCCAACAGAGCGAACAATGGGAGTAGGCGCATGCGTCGAAGCTGACTCGGGAGCGGAGGGAGCGCAACCCAACGGTTTTCAGTAATCAGTTCTGAGTTGTGAGCCTTCCAACCCGGTTTCAGTTTCTAGTGGTCAGTCTTCAGTCGTCAGTCTGAGTCCTCAGTTCACTGACCACTCAAACTGATCACTGACGACTAAAATCTGAAAACTGGGCCGGAGGGCTCACAACTCAGAACTGATTACTGATAACTGTAGGTCTATTAGAGCGCTCTAATGAAGCGCCGACGGACAGTCTTGCCAACTCTTCAGCGCAGCTGTATTGTCTCGCTCCTGCGGGTAACGACGCCGGAGGTCCGCAGCTCAGCGGGGAAGGATCCCCGCCGACGGGCCGTTGGGTCGCCAGCCATGAGCGCCACGCTGTTCGCC
>DASYSU010000325.1:0-1743 GCA_036002925.1 Gemmatimonadaceae bacterium
CTTCTGCTGGATGATCTACCGCAACGGCGTTTCACTCGAGGGAATGTTCATTCGCGGCTGGCGCAAATGGTCGCGCGTCACCGACTTGCTCTCGGACACCATTCCCGGAATCCGCGTGGTGAAGGCGTTCAATCAGGAGACGCGCGAAATCAGCCGATTCGTCGGACGCAACGATGACGTCACGCTCGAGTTCAATCGCATTCACCAATCGTGGACGACCTTCTGGCCGCTCTTGATGCTCGCTGTGCACGCGACGACCGTCATGGTGTGGGCGCTCGCTCTGCCGCGCCTATTAGGAAACGCGCATCCGCTGTCGGCCGGCGTGTTCGTGTCGTTTCTGCTCTACACGACGATGTTCGTCGCGCCGATCGAGGTGATCGGGCAGATGGCGCGCACGGTGAATCGGGCGACGTCGTCGGCGCACCGCGTGTTCGAGGTGCTCGACAGCGAGCCCGAGGTGCGCGACGCGCCGGAGCCGACGCGTCTCACGCCGGTCAAGGGTCGAGTGTCGTTCGACAACGTGACGTTCGCGTATGACGGTGTGCGACAGATCCTGCGCGGGATCACGTTCGACGTCGAACCGGGCGAACTGATTGGACTCGTTGGCCCGTCGGGCGGCGGCAAGTCAACGGTGGTGAACCTGATCGCGCGGTTCTATGACGTAACAGGCGGCTCGATTCACATCGACGGCGTCGACGTGCGCGAGCTCGAGGTCGGGCACTACCGCGAGCAGCTCGGCATGGTGCTCCAGGATCCGTATCTGTTTCACGGTACGGTGATGGACAACATCCGTTACGCGATGCCCGACGCCTCATTCGGCGACGTGATCGCCGCGGCGAAGGCGGCGAACGCGCACGATTTCATCTGCAAGCTGGGGCAGGGCTACGACACGGTGGTGGGCGAACGCGGACATACGCTGTCGGGCGGTGAGCGCCAGCGCATCTCGATCGCGCGGGCGATTCTGCATGATCCAAGAATCCTCATCCTCGACGAGGCGACTTCGAGTGTCGATACGGAAACGGAGCGGGCGATTCAGGAGGCGCTCGACCGGCTGATCGCCGGGCGAACGGTGTTCGCGATCGCGCACCGGCTGTCGACGCTGCGCCGAGCGTCGCGGTTGTTCGTGATTCGGCAGGGTCGTCTCGAGGAGGCGGGAACGCACAATGAGTTGTTGGCGAACGACGATGGCGTGTATCGGCGGCTGTACGAGATGCAGCTGCAATTGCAGTAGCAGGCCGCTGGTTACTGGTTGCTGGTACTGGTACTGGTACTGGCAACTGCACCAGCAACTAGTACCAGCAACTAGTACCAGCAACCAGCAACCAGCAACCAGCAACCAGCAACCAACATGCTCGATATCGAACTTGAGATCTGTAACGGCCGGCTGCTCGTCAACTGCAACGAGCAACAAATCTCGGTGCGGCTGCGACAGTGCTTTCCGTGGTCGGAGCCGCACCGTCACCTCTCCCTTCGCGACGACAAAGAGCGGGAGGTGGCGCTGATCGACGACCCGGCGCAGCTCGCGCCGGCGTCGCGGCGTGCGCTCGAGGACGCGCTCGCGGCGGCGGGGTTCGTGCTCGTCGTCACGCGTGTGGTCGGCGTCGATGAAGAGGTGGAGATCCGGCACTGGTCGGTCGAGACGGTGCACGGGCCGCGCACGTTTCAGACGCATCTCGATGATTGGCCGCGGACGCTGCCCGGCGGCGATCTGTTGATTCGCGACGTAGGCGGGGATTTGTATCG
>DASYSU010000326.1:0-1706 GCA_036002925.1 Gemmatimonadaceae bacterium
GGCGTTCGACGTGCCGGAGTGACGGAAGCCCTCGGCGCGCTCGGACGCTCGGGGCTCATCAAGTCGACCAGCGGCCGTATCACCATCCTCGACCGGCAAGGCCTCGAAGCCGCGAGCTGCGAGTGCTACGCGATCGTTCGCCGGTACGCAGGCGAGCCATTCGATGACTCGTCAGACATTGTACGGTTCCGTACAAAAAATCTTAGCTAAGTCCAATTGCAGTAAAGACTTGCGCTGCGTTGCGCCCCCCCCCCCCTATTATCGGCATGGGCGCGTGCGAGGCTCGTCGTGTCCATTTGTTCCCCGCCTGACAAAGCGAAAGAAGGAGTACCTCCGTGCGCGCCGAGGATTGGTTCTCGACACATGGACGCCCGACCGATGCATCACCGCGGTTGTCGCTGAACAACGGTGCTGACAGAGCACTGAGCGACCTGGGCATCGCGATCAAACAATGCGACCGTGACGGTTCGGGCCGTGAGCGTTTGCACACACTCGTTCTCGAGTACTGTGCGCAAGCGCGACACGAAGGCATCGCGCCCGAGCAGATGCTCGTTCGCTTGAAACACACGCTCGATAGCTCGCTGTCGCTGATCGCCGAGAATCCGGCGGCGCAAGAGGAAACGCGGGCGACCATCATCACGATGGCAATCGACGCCTACTATGACGACCGGAGCTGACGCTCATCGCGAGAGCGTTGATCTTCGACGAGTGCCGCGCGCGCTGGCGCTGCTGCGCAAAGTCGTGGCGACTGGATCCTACGAGCTCGACACTTTGGCGGACGCGCTCGTGATCAAGCGCAAAAAGCTGGACGCGTTTCTGTCGGGCGCCGTCGAGATGCCGCTCGAGCGGCAGCTGTGCCTCGCGTTGTTCGTGATCGAGCGCGTTCCGACGCTCGCCCGGCTCGGCCACCAACTCCGCGGACAAGTCATCGCCGCGATCGCTTTTCAGGAGCGCGGGACGACGGCACACATGCAAGCGCCGCAGAGGCAGTTTTGAGTCGTCAGTACTCAGTCGTGAGCTAGAGGCCCAGTCTTCAGTTGAAGTCGTCGAGTCGTCAGTTCGAGTGATGAGTCGCACAACGAGACCACCGTCCCTCAGGACTCAGGACTCACGACTCCAACTCATTACTGACGACTGAAGAACCGGCTCACGACTGAACACGGAGTACTGATCACTCACTCTTCCCGTAGCGCCGCCACCGGATCGAGGCGTGCCGCCCGCCACGCCGGGAACGCCGTCGCCAACAGGCCGACCGCCAGGAGAACGAGGGCGGACGCGCCGAGCGTTGTGGGATCATTTGGCTTGAGTCCGTATAGGAATGCCGATATGAGCCGCGTGACTCCGAGCGCGAGCGCGACACCCAGCACGACGCCGAGGATCGTGATGCGACTGGCGTCGCCGAGCACCAGACGAATCACGCGCGACCGCTCCGCGCCGAGTGCGATGCGCACGCCGATCTCGTTGCGACGGCGCGCGACGGCGTAGGTCATGATGCCGTAGAGGCCGATTGTCGCCAGCAAGAGGGCGAGGATGCCGAAGAAACCGGACAGTGTCGCGACCGTTCGCATCACGGTCATCGATTCGGCTACCTGTCGCTCGAGCGTGCTGAAATCGAGTGTGAACCGGGGATCGACCTGCGCGATTGCGGCTTTCACGGCGGGTACGAGACCGAGCGGGTCCCCGCTTGCACGGATCTCGAAGTTGAG
>DASYSU010000327.1:0-8275 GCA_036002925.1 Gemmatimonadaceae bacterium
ACCATTCTTCATCGCGACATCCATGGCGTCGAGAGTCTTGCTGTAGTCGAGATTCTTGTCGGCCTTGAAGTACATGATGTAGTCGTCGCGCGGCGTATCGACGTAAATATGCTTGAGCGCGGCGCCCACGTCCGCGGCGCGGATCGGCTTCTTGTTGAGATAATAATTCCCATCCTTGTCGATGCCGAGCACCTGGTCGGACTGATCGTCTTCAGGATGATCCTTGATGTTCTGCGCCTGCGGCGGATCGGCGTTGAATCCGGCCAACAGCGCCGGTGCGACCACCATGAAGATGATCAGCAACACGAGCATGACGTCCACCATCGGCGTCACGTTCGGCGTCGATGCGACGGCGCCCGCCCCTCCACCTGTTGACATAGCCATTGGGCTACCTCCTCAATGGTGAGAGTCGATCAGGTATTGATCGGGCCGGAGGCGCCGCCACCAGCGGTGTTGAACTCACGCGTGAAGCGCGACCGGCCGAACTCGCCCGAGACGCCCTTGATGAGATAGTCGATCATCTCCTTGGAGACATACGTCATCTCAGCCGTGAGGTTGTCGATCTTGGTCGTGAAGTAGTTGTACGCCCACACCGCCGGGATCGCGACGAGCAGACCGAACGCCGTCGTGATGAGCGCTTCGGCGATACCACCGCCGATTGCCGCCAAGCCGCCCGAGCCCGATGCGGCCATTCCCGTGAAGGAGTTCACGACGCCCATCGTGGTGCCAAGCAGTCCGACGAACGGCGCGGTGGCGCCCACCGTGGCGAGGACCGCCATGCCGCGCTTCAGGTTCGTGATCTCGAGCAGCATGTTGCGTTCGACCGCGCGTTCCGCCGAGTTGATGTCGGAAACCGTCACCGACCCATCGGCGATCAGGGGCTTCACTTCACCAAGCGCGCCGCCCAGAACCAAGGCAACGTGCGACTTCTTGTAGCTCTCGGCCAAGCGAATGGCCTCGGTGAGGTTGTCCTCCTCGAGGAACTGCGAAAACTCAGGCGCGAACTTGATCGTTTCTTTCTGCGCTTTGCGAAGGCTCCACCACTTGGAGACCGTAATCGTCAGCGAGTAAATGGACATGATCGCCATGGTGACAACGATGCCTTTCGCAAAGTTGCCCATCGCGTGCCACATGCCAAGAAGTGAGAGATCCATATCGACTAGTCTCCGGTGAGTTACTCGAGGCTACTACTTGGTGAGTGAGAACTGGAATGGCATTTGGACGAGCTGCTTCACCTTTTTGCCGCCGACTTCCGCCGGGTAGAACTTCATGTTCGGCAGTGTGGCCTTGACGGCGTTGGTGAAGAGATCGTGCGTCGACTTAAGCACCTTGAACTCGCGCATGTCGGCGCGACCGGTGGTGTCGACGACGAATTGGGCCAGAACCTCGCCTTCGACGTTCGCCGAACGAAGCATGTCTGGGTAGCGCGGTGCCGGATTGCCCGGCAGCGGCGACACCTGCTTCTCCACCTGGAACTCGAAGTAGGTCTGGTTGTCGTTCACAGGCGTTGGAGTGCCACCGACGACGCCCTTGGCGATACCGCCGGCGACGCCCTTACCGGTGAAGTCTTCCTCGTTCGTGACCTTCTTGGAAAGGTCGATGTCGGGGAGTACGTCCGGGATCTTGATCGGAGCGGTCAGCACCTGGAAGCCTTTCGGCGGAGGCGCCTTCATGACCACTTCCGGCGGCGGTTTCGGCTGCTCTTTCGGCGGAGGCGGCTCGTCCTTTTTCACCGTGACGAACTCGACCTTCTCTGCCTTGGGCTTTTCAAGCCCTTGACTCGCGTGCAGCGTACCGATCACTGCTGCCGAGATCAGCACGGCATGCACAACGACGCTGAGAGCGGTGCCGCCCGCACGCTTCTGCTTTGATGCCCGGGACTCGATGAGGTTGTCGAACATGTCTCGTTGGCCTGATCGGGTTCACTGAGAAAAAACAGAGAAAAAACGCGCGAACTGTCTGGTTGGATAAGCTATTCCTCAAGGCCCTCGGCGGAATGCCCGGAAGATTAAGAGTTGGTGAAGGCGATGTTAGAAGCCGCTTTCGGACGTGCTAAGTCGCGTGAAGTGTCAGCTTTCCGCCGACTCAACCGTCTCTTCGATCTGCGGCTTAGGCGATGCTTGAGCGGGCTCACCGGGGAGAATCGGAAGCAGCACGGTGAACACAGTGCCTCGTCCCAATCGCGACTGCACATTGATGCTCCCACCATGCGCTTGCACAATCCATTGCGCGATCGACAAGCCGAGCCCGAAGCCCCCGCGCTCCGAGGCGCGCGACCGTGCGCGATCGGCGCGCCAAAAGCGATCGAAGATGTGCGGCTGATCGGCGGCCGAGATTCCGATCCCGGTATCACGCACGGCGATCGCGACCTCGTCATTCGGTTTGTGCGTCACGGCGAGTTCGACGTGCCCGCCGCGCGGCGTGTACTTGATCGCGTTGGTGATCAGGTTCAACAGCAGCTGGCGCAGGCGGGTTCGGTCCCCCATGACGATGCCGTTCTCGAGCGCCGAGAGTGAAAGCGTCAGTCCGGCGTCTTCGCCCAAAATGACCGCCGTCTCGTAGACCTCTCGCACAAGCGGCTCGAGCTCGACCGGAGTGCGATGAATGTCGAACCGACCCTCGTCGGCGCGCGCCAACGTGAGCAGACTGTCGACGAGGTCCGCCATGCGCGCCGTTTCCTGCAGCGCTTCTTCGAGCGCGACCATTCGATCGGCGCGATTCGTTCCGGGATGCATCGCCCGCTCGACGTCGGCGCGGAGAACGGTGAGCGGGGTCTTGAGCTCGTGGCTCGCGTCGGCAGTAAAGCGACGCAGTCCCGCGAAAGAACCCTCCAATCGCGTCAGCATCGCGTTCACGGTCAGGCTCAGCCGCGACAATTCATCGTTGCTCGTGTCGGCCGGCAGGCGGCGGTGCAAGCTGCGGCCGTCGGTGATCGCCTCGACTTCGTTGATCAACTGGTCGACGGGCTGGAACGCGCTGCCAACGACGAGATACGCCACGACCATCGACACGATAAAGATGATCGGCGCGACGACGATCATCGTCCCGACCAACAACGTCGTCGGAAGCTCGGCGAGATTCGTCGGAAGCGCCGCGACGACGCGCGAAATGTTCCCCCCGACGAGCACGTTCCGGCGGGTCACCTCGAGCAGATGCAGCGAGTCGCCGCGCACGGGAACGATCACGCCGCCCGTCTCGTCGACCAGTTGCAGCACGCTCCGAAGCAGCGCGGTCTGGTCGTCGCCCGACAACAGGCGCATCAACCCCGACGAGTAAAGGAGCTTGCCTCCCTGATCGAGCACCATGAAGTAGCCCGGCAGCGGATCGAGAACGTCGGCCAGCTCCTTGGTGCTCTTGATGACCTGCGTGGGTCCGCTCGTCGAATCGACGAAGGTCAGACGCTTGGACGCGAGCTGCGCACTCTGGATGGTGTACAGAACGTTGTCCGCGACCCGGAACGCTTCCTGTCCGAGCTGCAGCTGAAGCGCTTCCTTCGACCGGCCGATCGCCAACGCCACGCCGAACGCCACCATCGTCCCGAGGAGGACGAAGGCGTACGAAATCGTCAGGCGAGCGCGTGTCGAAGGCATGAGCGTGTCAACCGTCTTTGATCATGTAGCCAACCCCGCGCACCGTCGTGATCAATCGCTTGTGATGCTTGGCGTCGATCTTCTTGCGCAGATGGTTGATTACCACGTCGACGATATTGGTCCCCGGATCGAAGTGATACCCCCAAGCATACTCGGTGATCAACGTCCGGCTCATGACACGCCCGGCGTGCCGCATGAGATACTCGAGCACGGTGTACTCTTTCGGTGTGAGGTCGATCAACTCCCCGCCCCGCCTCACCTCTCGCGTGGCCTGGTCGAGCACGAGGTCGCCCACCGTGAGAACGAGTGATGCCAGCGCGCGAGGACGACGTGCCAGCGCCTCGACGCGAGCGAGCAGTTCCTCGAACGCGAACGGTTTCGTGACATAATCGTCAGCGCCGGCGCGGAGCGCGGTCACTTTGGCGTCGACCGCGTCCTGTGCCGTGAGCACGAGCACCGGCCGCTCGAATCCACGGCCGCGCAACGCGTTCAAGACATCGAGGCCCGACTTTCCGGGAAGACGCATGTCGAGCACGACGAGATCGTACGCCTCCGACCCCGCGCGGCGCTCACCCTCCTCGCCGTCGGCAACCAGATCAACCGACCAGCGATGTTCCTCCAGACCGCGCTTGACGTACTGTCCGACGGTCGGGTCGTCCTCGATTACTAGGATGCGCATAACTCAAACTACAGGGTGGAGGGTTGAGGGTTGAGGGTGGAGGGGAGGTATGTGGCGCTACGCGCCACTCGTTTTGAACAGCGGACCACCAAACGCCGTCGAGCGGCGCGCAGCGCCGCCCATCTTCCCTCAACCCTCCACCCTCAACCCTCGCCCCTGTCTTTGTTCGGACGCTGGAACCCGTACTCGCGAATTTTTCGATACAAGGTCTTTGATGAGATGCCGAGCAGCTTCGCCGCCTTTCCCTGGTGCCAGTTGGTCTGCGTGAGGATCGCCTCGATGTGTTGACGCTCGAGGTCAGCCAGCGTGGTGGGCGATCCCACGGCACCGCGCGGTGGGCGTGGTGCCGTGGCGAGCGGCAGATCCTGGGCGCGAATCGGCTGCGTGCTGTCGCGCGTCAGCAAGGCCACTCGCTCGATGACGTTGCGCAGCTCGCGGATGTTTCCCGGCCATGCATATTCCTGTAACAGCACGATGGCGTCCGCAGTGAATCCCGGCGCGGCGGGACCCGCAAGATGCGTAAGGAAGTGCTGCGCGAGAAGTGGAATGTCGACGGCGCGTTCACGCAGCGGCGGCAGCGCGACCGTGACGACGTTCAAGCGATACAGCAGATCCTCGCGGAATCGGCCGTCGCGAACGGCTTGCTCGAGATCGTGGTGGCTCGACGTCACCAGCCGCACGGCGATGTCGACCTTCTGCGTCCCGCCAACCCGGAAGAAGCTCCCATGCTCGAGCGCGCGGGCCACCTTGGATTGCAGCTTCGCGCTCAGCAGGCCGACGTCGTCGATGAACAGCGTTCCGTTTGCCGCGAGCTCGATGAGTCCGGCCTTTCGGGCGATCGCACCACTGAACGCGCCGCGCTCGTGCCCAAACAGCTCGACGTCGAGCACGTTCTCCGCCATCACCCGGCTATCGGCCTCGACTATCGGCCCGACACGCCCCGACAGGCGATGGACCGCTCGAGCAAGGAGGCGCTTTCCCGTCCCCGACTCGCCGGTGATCAGAATTGGCGAATCAGTCGCCGCGACGCGCTCGACGAGCGACAACACGGCGCGCATCGGCGCATACTGGGTTACGACCTCGGGCGTCGCGTCGACGCGCGACAGACGCGACTGCAGGTAGCGGTTTTCGCGCGCGAGCTGACGCTTCTCCCAGGCGCGCCGGACGAGGACGTCGATCTCGGCCATCCGATACGGCTTCGCCATGTAGTCATAGGCGCCCAGCTTCATCGCGGTAATCGCCGTCTCGACCGTCCCGTTGCCGGTGATGATGATAACTTCCGGCGGATCGGGCTCGGCGCGGAGATGGCGTAGTGTCTCGAGGCCGTCCATTTCCGGCATCACGATATCGACGAGCGCGACGTCGAACGCTTCGCTCCGGACGGCCTGCAACGCTGTCTTGCCGTCACCGACGCAGACCACGTGATGGCCGCGGCCACGCAAGAACGTCGAGAGAATGTGGGCGAGATTCTCCTCATCCTCGGCGACCAACACTTGAATTCGCCCGCCTTGGATTTGCTCGCTCACGGGGTCCTGACCGGTAGAAGAATCCGAAACACGCTGCCTTCGCCGACCACGCTGTCGACCTCGATTCGCCCGCCGTGTTCCGTGACGATGGCGTAACAAATCGATAGGCCGAGGCCAGTGCCGCGCGGTGGTGACTTCGTCGTGTAGAACGGCTCGAAGATCTTCGTCCGGTCGCTACTGCGGATGCCGTGGCCGTGATCGATCACTTCGACAGCGACGACGCCTTGGTCGTCGGCATTGCGCGTGCGCAGAGAGATGATCCCTCTATCCTCGATCGCGTCGAGCGCATTGAGCAGCAGCGCGAGGAAAACCTGGATCATCTGCTCTTCGTTCGCCCACACGGCGTGCAGGTGTTTTTCCGCCTCGACACCCACGTCGACGCGCCGAAACCTGGGGTGATGCTTGACCAGCTCGAGAGTCTTCTCGATCACCACGTTGAGGTCGACCATCGACTTCGTCTTGGGCTTCGGTCGGCTGAAGTCCAGCAGGCTGTCGGTGATCCCCTTGCAGCGATGCACCTCGCGTTCGATGAGTGCGAGTGATTTGCGAAGCGACGCAGCGTCGCGCATGGGATCGAGCGTCCCTTCGTCGAGTCCGAGTGTGAGGCTCTCCGCGCACGCGCCGATCGTCGCCAGCGGATTATTGATCTCGTGCATGACGCCGGCGGCGAGCGTGCCGATGGCCGCCAGCTTTTCTGCCTGCGAGAATCGCTCTTCGGCCTGCCGCCACTCGGTGATATCCTCGCCGATCGTGATCACGTGCGTGACGTCGCGGCCATCGAGATGCATCGGGATCTTCGTCAGCCGGTAGGTTCGCGCATCGCCGAACGCGCTCGACTCGATCGGGAACTGCTGCATCTGCCCTGTCTCGAACACGCTCTCGAATTCACTGCGCAGTAATTCGGCTGGTTGGCGATGCAGGATCTCGAAGATCGTTCTGCCGATGGCTTCCTCGCGCGAGACGCCCTCGAGTCCGATCTCGCGTTCGCGATTCCACGCTTGGATGCGATACGCGCGGTCGATGACGTAGAGCCCGACAGGCAGCGAGTCGATGATCTTCTCGGTGAACCGACGCTGATTGTCGATCTCGCGTGTGCGCGCCGCGACTTCCGCCTCGAGACGATGCGCATGTTCCGCATCGCGCAACGCGGGCGCGACCAGGTCTGCCACCGTCGAGACGAATATCTGATCTTCCGGCGAGAGCTCGCGACCCGGACGCGCCGATAAGGCTCCAAGCTCCTGACGACCCGCGAGGAGGCGCGCCGCGACAAGACTGTCGGCGACCGCGTTGCTCGGCTGACCAAGTCGCCCCTCCACCGCGGCGGCGGGAGTAGCGTCTCCGCCAACCGACCACGCGCGCCGCAGTCCATCCAATCCGCGAAGCCACAGGGTCGCCTGGGAGCCATCGAGCTCGCTGGCGACGCCGGTCAGAATGCCGGGCATCACGGCGCCGACAGAGTCGCCGGTCGCGAGCACAGCCGCGATTTCCGCGATCGCGGTGAGCGTTCGCGGAATCGATTTCGAGGGGCGAGCCCCATTTATTGCTGCGGCGGGTGCCTCGGACACAGCGTCGGGTCGAGGTTTAGGCGGGTGGACAAGTTGACCGAGCCGGCACGATTATGACGCGCGCGACAGTACCTCGCAACCCGCGCGGCGAGCCGCTACGCCCTCATTGCTCAGGCGTCAGCCCGTCGATCGCGGCCAAGAGCTCGGAATCGGAACGGCGGTGACTCGGATTCTCTTCGACGTGCTTCCACCGGATCACACCGTCGGGATCGACAAGGAAATAGGCGCGCTTGGAGTAGAAACGCTCGTCCAGGAGGACACCGTACAGCCGCGACACGTCGCGTTTGAAGTCGCTCAGCAAGTCGACCTTCATCGCATACTTGGCTTTGTATTCCTTGAGCGAATACGTGGAGTCGACGCTGATCGGGAAGACGGTCACTCCCCGTTCGACGAATCGCGCGTCGTCGTCACGCAACTCGCACAACTGCGCCGTACAGGTGCCCGAAAACGCGAGCGGAAAGAACGCCAGCAAGACGGGTTTGCCGCGCAGCGACGACAGCGTGATCTTCTCGCCGGACGTGGACGGCAGTGTAAAGTCGGGTGCCAGGTCACCGACCCCCGGAATAACTTGTGATTCAATCGCAGTCATCGAACGGTGCCTTTGAAACGAAGGGATCATGAAATCTAGAACCGTGGGAATTGGCGTATTGCGCCACACACTTTGGGTTTCGTTCGTCGCCCTTTGGGCAAGCGCGTGCGGAGGCGCGCCGTCGGTCGGCGCGAGCGGTCCGGCGCCGCAGCCGATTGCAGGAGACATCGAGCGCACGACGTTCGATCCTGCGCTTGGTGTACGCCTCGACGCGATGACCAAACGCGCGTCGGGCATGTACGTCCAAGACCTCACGCCAGGAACCGGCTCGGTCGCGACGCGCGGCCGCACCGTCGTCGTTCGCTACACCGGTTGGTTACCGAGCG
>DASYSU010000328.1:0-17091 GCA_036002925.1 Gemmatimonadaceae bacterium
GAGCTCGTTGTCGTCGATCACCATCTTCGCGTCGAGCGCGACGACGTCGCCGGCCGGAGTGGTGACGAGCGGATTGATCTCGGCGAGCGAGCATCCGTTCTTCATGAACGCCGAATACAACTGCTGCATAATCTTGGCGACGGCGCGGACTTTCTTCGCGTCGTCGAACAGAAAGAACCCGAGGCGACTCGCCTGGAATGGCTCGAGTCCATACCGCGTGTCGACCGGAAGCTTGAGAATCTTTTCGGGTGTCTTGGCGGCGACCTCCTCGATGTCGATGCCGCCGGCTGGGCTCACCATGAATACCGGCTTCTTGGACGCGCGATCGAGGATGATCCCGACATATGCTTCGCTCGCGATGTCGGCTGCAGGCGTCACGAGGACTTTCTGCACAGGCAGTCCTTTGATGTGCATCCCGAGGATCTTCGATGCGATCTCATTCGCCTCGGTGGGATTCTTGGCGAGCTTCACACCACCGGCCTTCCCTCTTCCGCCGGCATGCACCTGCGCCTTCACCACGACCGTGCCGCCGTACTGTTTGGCGATTGCTTCGACTTCTGCCGGCGTGCTTGCGACTTCGCCGGGAGGAATGGGAACGCCTTCCTTCCGGAGGATGTCCTTCGCTTGGTATTCGTGAATGTTCACGCTGTCTCCAGTGTGGCTGTTATGCTCGTTCCTGCCTCGCCTCGCACTGCTTCCTTGCCCAACTCGAGCGATGTGATGATCGCTCGTCCGCCGGTGTGTCGGACGAAATCCACCGCCGCGCGTATCTTCGGCGCCATGCTGCCCTCGCCGAACGCCTTCCGCGCGTCCATTGCCACCGCTTCATCAACCGACAACCGTCGCAGCGGTCGCTGACTCGGCGTTCCCCAATCGGCGTACACGGCATCGACGTCGGTCAGGATCAACAGCAGCTCGGCGCCGAGGTCTCGCGCGAGGACGGCGGCCGCGAGATCCTTGTCGACGACGGCGTCGATGCCCTCCCAACCTAACGTTGGATGTTCGTAGACGGGTGCACCGCCTCCGCCACACGCGACGACAACCATGTTGCTCTCGACGAGGCGCTTGATCGCCGGAAGCTCGCGAATCGCGCGTGGTGCGGGGCTACCGACCACGCGCCGGAGTTTGCCGTGTCCGTCGGGTTTCACGACGTGTCCTTCCGCCTCGACCTCTCGGGCTCGTTCCGGCGACAGTGCGCGCCCGATGAACTTCGTGGGATTTCGAAGCGCGGGATCGGCGGGGTCGACTTCCACCTGCGTGATGACGGTCGCCACGCTGGTGAGAACTCCGGCCCGTTTCAGCGCATTCTCCAACGACTGTTGAATCATGTAGCCGATCCATCCCGCCGTCGCCGCCACGAGTACGCCGAGCGGTAAGGGACTCGCCTGCTCACGAGCGGCCTCGTTGCGAACCAGCTCGTCACCCACCTGCGGCCCGTTGCCATGCACAACGCACACGTTCCACCCGTCGAGGGTGAGCTCGACGATCGGACCAAGGCTCTGACGTGTGTGTCGAAACTGATCGTAGATCGTTGCGCTCTCCCCCGACGGCGCGAGCGCATTACCGCCGAGCGCGACGACGGCCATCCGCTGCTGTTGCCCCGACATTGGACCGGTTGGACTCATGGAGCGCGCGGAGGTCCGAGCAGGCGCCCAAGCTCATCGAATGCGCGGCCGAACGCGGCCCAATCGCCGCGTCGTAAAGCGTCGCGCATGGCGGCATAGAGCGCGGTCACCGAGGTTTTGAGATCGCCGGCGACCAGTGGTGTCTCGACGCTTCGCGTGACCGGCGCCACCGATGGCGCCACCGCGCGTGCCGTGTCGCCCGAGAGCAGGGCGATACGATTGAGCGCCGGGCTATTCTGCGGGCGCCAGCGATACGTCGGTTGAACGAAGCCGATGCCCGAACGAATTGGAACGACGCGGACGCGCCCGTGGGCCAACGGCCCTTCGCGTGACGCACTTCCCGCGCTGTCGAGCGACTTGAGACGGTCCAACACGACGCTCCAGCGCGGTCCGGGCGCCGCGAGCGGATACCAGAATGTTGTGCGCGTCGCGCCACCGAGGCCGATGAGCAATCCGCGAACGCGCTCGCTCTCGTCGACCAGCGGAATCGCGAGCGAGGTCGTCTTGGAGCCGGGTAGCACGATCGGCACATCGTCCCAAGCGCTGTCGGCCCCGCTGAACACCGGCACATGCCGCAACGGATCGTTCGTCGTGCGACTTCCATACCGACCAAAGGCCGCCGCTTGCGCGTAAAGTCCGTCGATCGGTGGCGGAAGAAGGTTGCGAAGTCCGGCCGGTAGCGCGCTCCATGTTCCGAACAACGAGGGCAACCGGTGCGTCCACGTCGAAGCGATCGGATCGAGGGTCGAATCGGGAACAATGACGACGTCGCCGGTCGTGGCTTGGACGATCGCAACCGCCGCATGATGCCAGTACGTTCGATCCTCGCGCGCGAGCAGAGCGTGTCGCGCCAACGGATATGTGCTCGACGCGGAATACAGATCCAGGCTCCAGTACAGTGAGTCGCCGATGAGTACGGGATCGACGTCGCGTCCTTGGGCGAAAAACGGAGCGAGGATCTCGAGTCGATCACGGACGTCGCGGTGCGAGACGATCGTCGGATGCGGTTGCGGCGAATCAGCCGACAGCAGCCGCAAATTCTGCAACGACCACGCGGTCGCGAGTCGCGCGAGGAATGAATCGAGCAATGTTCCCGCGACGTGACTCAACGAGTCCGCGACGATCGCCACGCTCCGCGCACCGGGATACACCAGCGGCGCCTCCAGCAGCATGTCTTCGGTCTCGGACGTTCCGACGCTCGGCGTATGGATGGGCGCGCCGCGATCGTCGGCGCTCGCGGCGAGAACACGATTGATCGTCCACGGTGCTCGCGCTGACGCGCCCGCCGGCGGTGGATCGACGACATCAGCAACCAAACCCGCCGTGGAGGAGCGCCACGCAATCGACACCGCTTGACTGTCACCGGATCGTCCCGCGTCGATCGCGCGCGCGAGCGCGGGCGGATCCCAAAACGGCAACCAGGGGATAGCTGCGGCGAGCGAAGGATACCCGATCGAGGAATCGGCCAGCGTGACGGCGTCGGCGCCATATGCGCGTCGCGAGTACGCGGCACGCGTTGCGAGATACGGCGCCTCGCGAGCGGATCGCGCGGCCTCAGGGCCGACGTGATCGACCACCACCGGGGCCACCTCACGCACGACGAGCGATAATCCAATCACGGCGAGCACTGAGATGCCGGCGAGCCGAAGCTGCCCGACATAGCCGGACCACATCACGATCAACGCGGCGCCGAGTGTCACGAGTGAGAGGAGGAGGTCGCCGGATACACCGATCCTGTAGTCGGTGTAACTGAACGCGCCGTCGATGCCGCCGCCGTCGACCACAAGCGAGTACATGTCGAGCCGAAAACTCCACGCCAGCATCAGCAGCAGGACACCGACCAGCACCGTGAGATGGCGGCGGACGTAGGTCGACGCGTAGAGTGAGCCGCGCTGAAACTTCAAGCTCGGTGTGAGGGCGTAGATCAACACAACGATGACGAGAACGACGATCAGTGTGAGGAACGACCACGTCCACAGCATGTTCTCGAACGGCAACCAGTACACAAAGAACGCCAGATCCGCTCCGAAATAGGGATCGGTCTCATAGAACAAGCGGCTCGAGCCGGCGAGTATGACGGAGCTCCAATCGGTCTGCGGAATGGCGAGCAGGATGCCGACGACGATCGCGAGCGCGAGTGCCACGCCGACGAGGTAGCGCCCCGGGACCTCCTCGCCGATTTCGAGGTTGGCAAGGCGACGCGGAAAAACGAGCGACACGACCGATTGCCGCACCGCGTAGAAGTTGGCAAACGCAAACGCGGCGGCCGCAAGCGCCGACGACACGCGCAAAACAGCCAGCGCGCCAATTCGCGCACGCCAGAGTGCGGCGGCGCCAAGCGAGTCGTACCACAGGTAGTCCGCGTACATGCCGGCCAAGACGCGGCCGAGGATCAGCAGGACTGCGGCAGCCCCCAGCGTCAACACGAGCCACCGCCGCCTCGTCATGTCACACTCGGACGCCTTGGGTGCGCAGCCACCCTTCCATCTCGCCGCGAATCGCCGCGAGACGCTCGGGCGTAGTCGCTTCGTACCGCGCGACGATCACCGGCTGCGTGTTCGACGCGCGAATCAATCCCCAGCCGTCGCCGAACAACACGCGCACTCCGTCGACGTCGATCACATCGTGACGAGCGCGAAAATACTGCACCGCTCGCTCGACGAGCGCGAACTTGAGCTCATCGGGGACGTCGATACGCAGTTCGGGTGTCGAGACAAATTCGGGAACGTCCGACAAGAGCTCCGCCACGGTGCGTCCCGAGTTGGCGAGGATGCGGAGTAAACGCGCTGCGCCATACAACGCATCGTCGTGCCCGTAGAACCCTTCGCTGAAGAACATGTGTCCCGACATCTCGCCAGCGATTGGCGCATTCATCTCGCGCATCTTCTCCTTGATCAGGGAGTGGCCCGTCTTCCACATGACCGGCTTCCCACCCGCCTGCTCGATCGCCATCGGCAGCGCCTGAGAGCACTTCACGTCGAAGATGATCGGCTGACCGCGACCCGTTCGGGCGAGGACGTCGCGCGCATAGAGAATGAGAATGTGATCGCCCCAGATGATCTTGCCGTTTTCGTCGATCACTCCGATGCGGTCCGCATCGCCGTCGAACGCGATGCCGATCTCCGCGCGATCCTTCGCGACCGCCGCGATGAGGTCAGTGAGATTCTCCGGTACGGTTGGATCGGGATGATGATTCGGAAAGGTGCCGTCGCTCTCACAGAACAAGCCTCTGCCCAGTAGTCCGAGCTTGGCGAACAACGCCGGCGCGACGAGCGCGCCAGCGCCGTTGCCGCAGTCATACACGCCGCGAATGGGTCGCGCGAGCTTGCCGATTCGTTGGATGATGTCGTCGATGTAGCGATCGATCACTGCTTCATCCCGGCTCGTTCCTTTCTTGCCGGAAGGAGCCGCTGACGACTGGGTGAGCGAGTAGAGATGCTGAATCTCCTCGCCGTGCATCGATCCGGTACCCACGGACAACTTGAATCCGTTGTACTCCGGCGGATTGTGCGAACCGGTAATCTGAATTCCGCCGACGACCGGCAGATGGTGCAGCGCCCAGTAGTTCAACGGCGTCGGCACGACGCCGATGTCGATGACGTCGACGCCGGAGCTCGTGAGCCCATCGACGAGCGCGTCGCGAAGCTTTGGGCCACTTGGCCGGTTGTCGCGACCGACGGCGATCGTTCCCCGCGTGTCGTGCTCGACGAGATACGCGGCGTACGCCGCACCGATCGCGCGCGCGGCCTCGGTCGTCAGATCCTTGTCGACGATGCCGCGAATGTCGTATTGGCGAAAAATTCCAGATGCGATAGCCATCGTGATTCTCTGAAAGAGAACGGGGCCGTCGCGCGGCCCCGTGAAGTCAGCGAATGCGCCCGGCCGCGTTCACGATCCCGACCCGATTCGCCGGTGGGAGTCCAATCGCCTCCCCGCGCTGTTCGACTCCTCTCCCGGGCATGATCTCCATGCGCAGCCGCCCGGCGCCGGTGAGTCGCACGGCGAACTCCGGCACGACACCCATGATCAGGATGAGGGCGACGCTCACGGCGAGCACCATGCGCGTCAGTCCGCCGGCGCGTTCAGGCACAAGTGCATTCTCGGCGCGCGGTCGCATGAACATCAACATCACCACATACAGATAGTATCCCGCCGAGACGACGGTCGTGAGCACCAGCACTACGGCGAGCGTCGTCTGCTTCACAGGCGCTTGCAGCGCGGCCTGCAACACATACCACTTCGCGAAGAATCCGGCGCCGCCGAAAATCGGGAAGCCGAGCAACGCCAGCATCAGCACGCCCATCGAGAACGCGAGCCACGGCCGAACGCTCCAAAGTCCGGCGAGGTCGTCGAGCATCACCGTCTTTTGACCTTCGCGCGTCAGTGTGACGACGACGGCGAAGGCGCCGAACGTCGCGAGCGTGTAGACAAAGAGGTAAAACAGCATCGCCGACGATGCTTGGAACGTTCCCGACGCGATCGCGACGAGTAGGTATCCCGCATGACCGATGCTCGAGTACGCGAGCAGTCGCTTCAGATTCCGCTGCACGATGCCGATCGCGTTTCCGAATACCATCGTCGCAATGGCGAGTCCACTCACGGCGGGGTGCCAGACTGCGCCACTGTACGGGAACGCCTCGAGCCAGACGCGAATGAACGCCGCGAACGCGGCAGCCTTCACCGTTGCGGCCATGTATGCCGTGATCGCCGATGGCGCGCCCTCGTAGACGTCGGGCGCCCACATGTGGAACGGCACTGTTGCGACCTTGAAGCCGAATCCGATGAGCAGCATCGCGATGCCGGTCGCCAACAGCGGGCTCGCTGCGAGGTTGTACATCGTGATGCGGCCGGCGATCATCGTGAGGTTCGTCGTTCCCGTCGCGCCGTATATGAGCGCGATGCCGTACAGCAGAAACGCAGTGGAGAATGCGCCGAGCAGGAAATACTTGAGCGCACCCTCGGCCGATCGAATGCTGCGGCGATTGATGCCGGCGAGCGCGTACACCGAGATCGACATCAACTCGATGCCGAGGAACACGATGATGAGGTCGCGCGCACCGGCGAGCAGCATCATTCCCGACGAGGCGAGCAGCACGAGCACGTGCGATTCGGCAGAACGCACGCCCGAGCGCATGTTGTCGTCCATGCCCAACGCGATCGCGAACACGGTCCCCAGGAGAATCACGACGTCGACGAGCCAGCGGAAGTTGTCGACGGCAATCGGTCCCGGTCCGGCGTCGAAGCGTCCGACCCAATTCAGCACGAGCACCATTGTGATGCCGGCCAGGACGATGCTCGCGATGCCGACTCGGCGTTGATGCTCGTCGCTGTCGGGCCGCCAGGCTGCCCACAAGAGAATGATCATCGCGCCGCCCATCAGCACGAGATCAGGCACGAGCGCGACGGTGAGTTGAGTCGGGATGGAGAGGTCGAGTGTCTGGACGATCATCGGCCGGCCTCCGCGACACCGCGCATGAGCATGGAGCGACGTGCGTCGACCGTGCTGACGAATTTGGCCGCGGCTCCCTCCATCCGTCTCAGGACAGGCGCCGGGTATACGCCCAACCAGATGATCGCGGCCACGAGCGGCACCATGATCGCGAGCTCGCGCCGGTTCAAGTCCGAGACGTGCTCATTCTCCGGCTTGTCGAGCGGATTGAACAGAATGCGTTGAATCGCCCACAGCAGATAGGCTGCCGAGATGATGACGGCGGTCGTGGCGATGACCGTTAGAATCGGCTCAGTGCGGAATGAGCCGATCAAGACAAGGAACTCGCCGACAAAACCGTTCGTCCCTGGTACGCCAATGCTGCTGAACGTCACGATGGTGAGCGCGGCGGCGAACATCGGTACCACCCGCGCGATGCCGCCGTAGGCCTCGATCAATCGCGTGTGTCTGCGCTCGTAGATCATGCCCACGAGGAAGAACAGCGCGCCGGTTGAGATGCCGTGGTTGATCATGACCATCAGCGCGCCCTGGACACTCTGCACCGTGAGGGCAAAGATGCCCAGCATCACGAAGCCCAAGTGGCTGACCGACGAGTACGCGACGAGCTTCTTGAAGTCCGGCTGCACGAGCGACACGAGTGCGCCATAGACGATGCCGACTACGGCGAGCCCGAGGATCAATCCGCGGATCGTTGGATCCATCGCGGCGCTCGGAAAGAGCGGCACGGCCAGACGCAGGAACCCGAACGTCCCGAGCTTCAACATGATGCTCGCCAGCACCACCGAACCGGCCGTCGGCGCTTCGACGTGTGCGTCGGGCAACCAGGTGTGGAACGGGAACATCGGCACTTTCACTGCAAACGCGAGGAAGAACGCGCCGAACAACCACTTCGCCGCGGTGGACGTAACGCGTGCGTTCTGGAGGATGTAGTCGTACCCGAAGCTTGGAATTCCAGTCGCGGGATCGCGCGCCGCGAGCCCGAGATAGATAATGGCGACCAGCATGAGCAGCGAGCCGACCATCGTGTAAATGAAGAACTTGAGGCTCGCGTAGATTCGCCGGTCGCCGCCCCAGATCCCGATGATGAAGTACATCGGGATGAGCATCACTTCCCACATCACGTAGAACAGGAAGAGATCGAGCGCCAGGAACACGCCGATCATCCCCGTCGTGAGGACGAGCAACAGCGCGTAATAGCTGTGTGCGCGCGCTCGAATGCTCGTCCAGCTTCCACCGACGGCGAGCAGCATGATGAACGTCGTGAGCAACACCATCATGACGGCGATGCCGTCCACCCCGATCGTAAATCGGATGCCCCACGACGGAATCCACGCAACATCGACCAGCGATTGCCACCCGGCGTTGGTCGGATCGAAGCTCCACCAGAGTCCGAGTGAGACGACGAACTCGATCGCGAACGTCACCAGCGCGACGAATCGCGGCGTGGCGGCGATTCCATTTGCCACCTCGTCACCGGCCGGACCGCGCTGCCGCGCGCCGAGCAGCCAAATCAACGCCGCTCCAATGAGCGGGATGATGAGGAGCGCTGGCAGGATCCAGCTCGAGTACCCGACGGAGTTCAGCAGAGCGTTCATGTATTAGTCAGTCGTGAATCATCGAATGCTGAACGCGCCCAAAACGGCCAGGACGCCCGCGACGAGCACCCACGCGTACGTGCCGAGCTGGCCGGATTGCAGCTGCGAGCCGACCCAGCCCACAAACCTGGCGAAGTACGCGCTGCCGTTGACACCGAGGCCATCGATCAACCCTGCATCGACACCGCGCCAGAGTAGCCCGCGCGAGATGCCGACGACCGGCTCGACGATCGCTTCATCATAGATCTCGTCGACGTAGTACTTGTTGACGAGCACTTTCTCGAAGCCCTCTTCCTGAGGCGCTTCGCGTTTCGGTACGAGCGTCTCGGGTTTGAGCCGCGTCCAGGCCAGCGCGATACCACCGACAGCGATCAGCACCGCGAGCGCAACGAGTCCGTACTCGAGCCCCGTCGACGTCTCGCCGGAGCCGGCAATGACGCGCGCCGTGGGCTCGCCAAGCACCGGGTCAAGCCAATGCTCGAGCGCACCGACGCGGCCCAGCGGCGCGAACTCGGGCAGGTTGATCCAACCGCCGACCGCCGTGAGAATCCCGAGAACCACGAGCGGACCCGTCATGATCCACGGCGCCTCGGCCAAATAGCCGCGCTCCTTCTCGCCCGTCCGGTTCGGGCCATGGAAGGTGTAGATCATCATGCGCGTCATGTAGACCGCCGTCATGAACGCGGCGACGAGTCCCAGGAGATACGCGAAGTAAAGCCATGCGCTTCCGGGGATGCCAAACAGGTGCGCGCTCGCGATCGTGGAATGCTGCGCGCGCGCGAATAGCGCGCCCAAAATCTCATCCTTCGAGAAGAAGCCGGCGAAGGGCGGAATGCCGGCGATGGCCAATGTGGCGATCCACATCAACCAGAAGGTCACCGGCATGTACTGTTTGAGACCGCCCATGTTGCGCATGTCTTGCGCGTCATCATGGTTGCCGGTGTGATGATACGCGCGGTGCAGCGCGAAAATCACCGAGCCGGATCCGAGGAACAACAACGCCTTGAAGAACGCGTGCGTCACCAAGTGGAATAGACCCGTGACGTATGCGCCCGAGCCGACGCCGATGAACATGTACCCCAACTGGGAGACCGTCGAATACGCGAGGACCTTCTTGATGTCCCATTGTTTGAGGCCGATCGACGCTGCGAAGATCGCCGTCAGAGCGCCAATCAGCACGACCACGATCTGGGCGACGGGCGCGATCGAGAACAACATGCTGCTGCGGGCGATGAGATAGACGCCGGCCGTGACCATCGTCGCCGCGTGGATGAGCGCGGAAACCGGCGTCGGACCCGCCATCGCGTCGGGCAGCCAGACGTAGAGCGGAATCTGCGCGCTCTTTCCAACGCAACCCAAAAAGAGGAACAGACAAATCGCCGTGACGAGCGTCCCGCCCACGGGCAGCGACGCCGCGCCTTGCTGCACCCCGGCAAAATCGAGCGTGCGCATGTTGGCGAAAATCATAAACATCGCGATCAGGAAGCCGAAATCGCCGATGCGATTCACGATGAACGCCTTCTTTCCGGCGTCGGCGTTCGCCTTCTCGCTGAACCAGAAGCCAATCAGCAGATACGAGCACAACCCGACGCCTTCCCAGCCGATGAACAACAGTGGGTAATTGCCGCCGAGGACGAGCAGCAGCATGAAGAAGACGAACAGGTTCAGATACGCGAAGTAGCGCGGATATCCGGGATCGTCCTGCATGTAGCCGACGCTGAAGATGTGAATCAGCGCACCAACGCCCGTGACGACGAGCGTCATCATCATCGACAGCTGGTCGAGCTGGAGCGCGGCGTCGATGTGCATGTCGCCGACCGGCATCCACGAGAAGTACCGCTGCACGAAGGGCGCGCTGATCTCTCCTGCTCCCCGCATGGCGACAAAGATCGCCGCGCTGAGCAGGAATGAGAGAATCAATACACCCGGACCGACGATGCTGGTCAGCCCAGCGAATCGATGCCGGGCGACTGGATGATGATCGTCGCCAGTCGCACCGCCGCCGGTGTCGGTATCATGACCCGCGTGCGCATGGTCGGAAGCACCGCCGCCATGCGCCTCGTCATGAGCCAATCCCGGATCCCCGGGCCCGGGGTGATACGCAGCCGCCAACGACAACACACCGTTGATCACGAAGCCGAGCAACGGAAGGAGCGGAACCAGCCACACCCACTCGGCGATCGTTCTGGTGAGTGGGTGCGTATTCGCGGTCGCCGCCTGCAAGAGAGGAAGCATCAGCCTTTGAGGAGGTTGATGTTCTGAAGATTGATGGTCTGTCGATGGCGGAACAGTGCGATGATGATCGCCAGTCCGACCGCGGCTTCAGCCGCGGCGACGGTCATCACGAAGAACACGAACACCTGACCCGCCGCGCCGTAGGCTTGGGCGAAGGCCACGAACGTCAGGTTCACTGCGTTGAGCATCAGCTCTACGCACATGAAGACGATGATCGCGTTTCGGCGAATGAGGACGCCGAACACGCCGATTGTGAACAGGACCGCGGAGAAAAAGAGCGCCTCAGCCAGCATCGTGTTCACCTCGTTGCTTTCCGAGCACGACGGCGCCGACGATTGCGGCCAGGAGCAGCACGCTCGTCACCTCGAACGCCAGCAAGTACTCATTGAACAACGGACCGGCGATGGGCGCGATGGCGCCCGTCTGCTCCACCTGCTGTGCTGTATAGCCCGCGGGCAGCGTCAAGTTGATGGCCGTCGACGCGCGGGTGAGCGCGAAGATCTGCGCGAGAATCGCGAGTCCGACGACGCCGGCGGTCAGCTTCCAGCCGAGCCCGCGCGCGTCGCCGATCACGCCGTGGCCGAGATTGAGCAGCATGATGACAAATAGGAACACGACCATGATCGCGCCGGCGTAGACCAGCACCTGAATCGCGCCGATGAATTGTGCGTCGAGCATGACGTACAGCGCCGCGAGGCTGAACATCGTATTCACCAGCCACAGTGCCGCTGCCACCGGACTCTTTCGCGTCACGAACAACAGCGCCGACACAATGGCGATGAGGCCGAACAGGTAGAAGTGGAACGTGTAGAGGAGCGGGAGCGTCCCGTGGGGCATGTCTTGCGCGAGCATCACTCGCCTTTTGGATCGGCTGGGTCCCACATCTCGCACACCGGATGTGTTTGCGCCATCAACCGCTCGAGGTCGTACACGAACCCCTCGCGGCTGTATTCAGAGTTCTCGTAGTGACGGCCAACGTGGATCGCCTCTTCGGGGCAGACTTCCTGACAGTAGCCGCAGAAAATGCAGCGGAACTCGTCGATCTCGAAGACGAGCGGATAACGATTGCCGTTCTCGTCTTCGCCCGGAACGAGTTTGATGCAGTTCGCTGGACACACCGTCGGACAGAGCCCGCAGGCAACGCACTTCGCTTTTCCGTCTTCGGTCGTGAGCATGCGATGCGTCCCTCGCCAGCGCGGCGAGAGCGACCACTTCTCTTCCGGATACTGATAGGTCACCTTCTCGCGGAAGATGTGCGAGAGGGTGAGTCCCATGCCCTTGAGCGTGGCTCGGACGTAGCTCGTTTCGGCAATCGGCCGCTCGAGGACCTTGACTCCGATGGCCATCAGTCGGCTCCCCCTTCGTTGGTTGCAGGCTCGAAACGCGCGCGGTCGAATCGCGCGCGACGGAGCTTGTTGAGGTCGCGCTTGTCGAGACGTGAGTACGCGGGGCTGATGAGGCGTCCCCGATCGATCAGCCCGAACAGGATCGCCGACAACACGAGATTCACGACCAGCATCGCCACGGCGAACTTCCACGAGTCCGGGTGAATGCCCGCGAACTCGAGC
Source organism: Gemmatimonadaceae bacterium (assembly GCA_036002925.1). Classification (GTDB taxonomy): domain Bacteria; phylum Gemmatimonadota; class Gemmatimonadetes; order Gemmatimonadales; family Gemmatimonadaceae; genus JAQBQB01. The sequence continues at coordinate 12,473 of DASYSU010000328.1, forward strand.
CCGAGCGTCGCCCCGGCGACGACCACGATGTACGCGAGCGCTGTCGGCAACATGAACTTCCAGCCGAGTGCCATGAGCTGATCGTAGCGGAATCGCGGCAGTGTCCAGCGGACCCAAATGTAGATGAAGACGAACACCATGATCTTCACCCAGAAGAACACGAACGTCGCGAGTGTCTTGAGTAGTGTGTGCGGCGCGACGTTATCCCAAACCGTGAACGGAATGTCCCAGCCGCCGAAGAACAGCGTTGCCATGAGCGCGCTTGCGGTCATCATGTTCGCGTACTCGGCGATGAAGAACATCGAGAATTTCATCGCGCTGTACTCGGAGTGATATCCGGCCACGAGCTCCGATTCCGCTTCGGGTAGGTCGAACGGAAGACGATTGGTCTCAGCAAAGGCCGCGACCATGAAAATGAACCAGGCGATCGTGCAATTGATGGCGTTCCAATGAAGGCCCCAACCGCCTTGCTGCGCGACGACGCGATCCAACGAGACGTTGCCGGCGAGAATCAGTACCGGGATCGTCGACATCCCCATCGCGATCTCGTACGAGATCATCTGCGCGCTGGACCGCAGCCCGCCAAGCAGCGAGTACTTGTTGTTCGACGACCAACCCGCGAGCACGATGCCGTATACGCCGAGCGATCCGATCGCGAGAATGAAGAGGAACCCGATCGGTAACGGCGCCAGCGCGGTGTCGATCGTTCCCCACTGCGACTCCCACGGAGCGCCGTATGGAATGACAGACCACGTGAGCAGCGCCGGGATGAATGACATCACCGGCGCGAGGATGAACAGCGGAAGGTACGCCTGGTCGGGATACGTCTCTTCCTTCATGATGTTCTTGACGCCGTCGGCCACGGACTGCAGCAACCCGTGCGGACCGACGCGATTGGGGCCGCGACGATCCTGGATGAACGCGCACACTCGCCGCTCGAGCCAGATGACCATCATGACGCCGATCATGTAGATCGTGAACGTCAGCAACATCTTCACGACCGTGGCCAAGAACCACGCACCTCCGCTCGGCGGCGGCGGTAGATGTTCGAGACCGGTGCCTCCGCCTTGTGTCGCGGCTTGCAAGAGCGTGAGTACGGTCATGCCGATGCCCCAGCCGTCGCTTCCGCGCCGGCGATGGCTTTTCCTTTGAGTCCTAACGCGTCGTAGCTCATCCCCGCGAATTCAGCATGCGCGGCGGCGAGCGCGCCGAACACCTCACTTGCCAACGAATAATTGCTGCGCGCGCCGACCGCCGTCAGCAAGTCGGCCAACACGTACCAACTCGGCCGCGCGAACCCGGGCGCTGCTTTGGCCTGCATGAAGCGCTGGACCCGGCCGCGCAGGTTGGTGAACGTCCCTTCCTCCTCGACGAAGTTGGCGATCGGCAGGACCACCGCGGCGGCGTGGCGCGCCCAGGGCGGCAGCGTCGTTCCAATGACGATGATCGCGCTCGCCTTGGCGGCGCCTGAAACGTCGACACCGGCGAGCTCCTCGTCGGCCACGACGAGTACGTCGCCGCTGGTGAGTGTCGACAACGGCGTCGCGCTGTTGGCAAAGCCCAACAACTCGGCACCGCGAACATTCGCGGCGCGGTCATGACGGAGCGACAGGTCTTCGACGCCGGCCAACGGCGCTTCCTCGCCCTGTTCGACACGGAACGCACCCGCGCCGCCGGTCTTCTTCACCAACTCCGAGAGCAGGTAGAGCGCTTCGTTCGACAACATGGGTGACGCGAGAACGAATGCGCGTTTTCCGGACAGGATGCGCGCGGCCTCACTCACGGCGAGCTGCCAATCGGTGCCGTTGAGCGTTGCGCCATGGCGCACCATCGGGACGTCGACGCGATCCTGACGGTTCATCCACCGATAGTTCAGCCGTCCGTGATCGCACATGAAGTATTTGTTCACGTCCTCGTTCGGACGCGGACGGAGACGCATCACGACATTGTCGCGCGTCTCGACGATCATGTTGCAACCTTGCGAGCAGTTGGGACACACGGACGCCGTACGATCGAGCTCCCACGCGCGCGCCTTGTTGAGCGAATCCTTCGAGAGCAGCGCGCCAACCGGGCACAGCTCGATGACGTTGCCGGCCCATGGATGCGTGAGGTCTTGCCCTTCGAACTTCCCGATGATCGCCCGGTCGCCGCGCTCGCTCACATTGAGCACGGGATCCTGCGCGACATCTTCCATGAAGCGAACGCATCGCGTGCACAGAATGCAGCGGTTCGGCGTATACATCACGTCACCGCCGAAATCCTCCACCGGATTGAACCGCTTGGGATCGCGGTAGCGTCCCTCGGCGCGTCCCTCTCGATAGGTGTAGTCCTGGAGCTCGCACTCGCCGGCTTGGTCGCAAATTGGGCAGTCGAGCGGATGATTGATCAGCAGCATCTCGAGCACGCCTTTGCGTGCCTCGAGCGCCTTCTCGGAGTGCACGTGGACGACTTGGCCTTCAGCGGCCGCCGTCGCGCACGATGGCGCGAGCTTTGGCGCCTTCTCCACTTCGACGAGACACATCCGGCACACGCCCGCGACGGGTAGTCCGGGATGGTAGCAATAGTGCGGAACGAGTACGCCGGCGTACTTGGCCGCCTCGAGGATCGACGTCCCCGCGGGGACGCTGACCTGCCGTCCCTCGATGGTGAGATTGATCATGTCAGCCATCAGGCCACCGCCGGCACGAGGAAGTGCTTCTTCTTTTTGATCAACGCCTCGAAGTCTCCACGGAATTTCTTGATCCCCGAGACGACGGGCGTCGCGCACGAGTCGCTGAGCACGCAGATCGTCTTTCCGGTCATGTTCTCAGCGATCTCGAGCAGCGTGTCGAGATCTTCGGGCGTGCCATCGCCGGCGACGATCCGCTCGAGAATCTTCGTCGTCCACGCCGTGCCTTCGCGGCACTGCGTACACTGCGCGCAGCTCTCGTGGGCGAAGAAGCGCGCGGCGCGCGCGATCTGCTTGACGAGGTTCTGCGCGTCGTCGATGACGATCACGCCGCCCGAGCCAAGCATCGTTCCCTGCGCGACGAAGCCCTCGTAGTCCATGAGGCTCGCCTCGGCCTCTTCGAGCGTCTGGATCGGGACCGAGATCCCGCCGGGAATAATCGCTCTGAACTTTCGGCCCGGTAGTGGTCCGCCACAAAGATCGTATAAGAAATCTTTGAACGGGAAGCCCATCGGCACTTCGTAGTTTCCCGGCCGCTGAATATTGCCGCAGACCGAGTAGAGTTTCGTGCCGGTGCTCTTCGGATTGTCCGGCCGCATCCACTGCTTGTACCAGGCCGCGCCGTTGTTGATGATGTGCGGCACCGCGGCCAACGTTTCGACGTTGTTGATCGTCGTGGGCATGTTGAACACGCCGGACACCGCCGGGAACGGCGGCTTGATACGTGGATTCCCGCGCTTGCCCTCGAGCGAATTCATCAACGCGGTCTCTTCGCCGCAGATGTAGGCGCCCGCACCGCGATGGACGTAGATGTTGATCGTCTTGCCCGATCCCATCGCGTTCTTGCCCAGGATTCCCGCGGCGTAGCACTCCTTGAGCGCCGCTTCGACACGCACGATCGGCTCGGTGAACTCGCCGCGGATGTAGATGTAGCACGTTTCGGCCCCGATCGCGTACGAGCCGATGGCGCACCCTTCGATGAGCGCGTGCGGCGTCCACCGCATGAGCTCACGATCCTTGAAGGTGCCGGGCTCCGACTCGTCGGCGTTGCAGCAGAGATAGTGCGGCTTTCCGTCGCCGGGTTTCATGAACGACCACTTCACTCCGGTCGGAAAACCGGCGCCGCCGCGACCGCGGAGTCCCGAGTCTTTGACGACCGTGACGATCTCCGCCGGTGACATGCCGAGCGAAGTTTTGAGCGCGACGTATCCGCCGCGCTTCTTCCATCCGTCGAGCGTGGTCGCCTCCTTCTCACCAAAGTGCTGGGAGAGAAGCGCCGTTTCGCGTGCGTGTGACTTGTGCGGATATCCCATTGCGTTATTTCAGCGCCCCGAGAATCTGAGGAACATTCTCCGGCCTGACGGACTCGATGAAATCGTCGTTGATCATGATCGGCGTCGCGAACCCGCAGGCGCCTAGACATTCTACCTCGATCACGGTGTACTTGCCGTCGGGCGACGTCTGGCCGAGCTCGAGACAACCGGTGTGTCGGAGCAGCGAATCGACGACGTCTTCCGCGCCGCACACGTTGCAGGGCGAGGTAGTGCAGACCTGGATGAAGTGCGTTCCGACCGGATGCTGGTGGTACATGGTGTAGAACGTCACGACGCCCTTCACGTACGCCGGGGTGAGCTCGAGCACTTGTGCCACCTCGGCCATGCCGTCGTCGCTGACCCATCCCCGTTCGTATTGCAGCATCCACAGCGCGGGGAGCAACGCCGCCATCTTCGTCGGATAGCGCGTCAGGACCTCGTCCAATTCCTTTCGACGCGCACTGCCTGGGGTGAACACCGGTTCGTATGGTGCGTCCGTATGGCTCGTCATCGATCGATCTCGCCCATCACGATGTCGATCGACGCGTTGATCGCGATGACGTCGGATAAGAGGTGCCCTTCAACCATGCGCGGAATCGCCGAGAGGTTGACGAACGATGGCGGCCGAATGCGCCATC